>JAYVRW010000413.1:0-38612 GCA_043775925.1 Blastocatellia bacterium | reverse complement strand
CTGCGAGTAACCGCAAGTCAGCTAGTGAATTGTATCACGCCTTGCCGGCAATAATTCTAACGCTTTCGAGGCGGTCGAGCGCGGAGAGATTTTGCTGTAAGAGGTGGTTTGGCTGCGATAATCGCGCCCGGATATTTTGTAATTCGCTTAATTTATCGCCGCTAATTTCTTCGAGCGTGGGCAAGGCTTCGGCCCGCAGCGGCGCGAAGAATTCTTTGCCTGCGGCGTGTAACTCATCCGGCAAAAACAATTCATACACCAGCGCGTTCAGGATGGATTCAAAGTAATTGACGATTAGTTTTTCGCTGTCTGTTTTCGTCAGGAACAGAATGTATTCGACAAATTTTTCGATGATTTCTTTTTGCCAGTCTTGCGCTGAAGGAATCGGAAATTTACCAACGTGAATCGAAAATAAACGAATGAATCCGCCTTCATCAGAGCCAATCATTTTCTCCACCCAAAAACGAATCGTGGAGGAGAGTAAAACACCCAACAAAAACTTTTCATCTGTCGGGATGAAATAACAAGTATTAGCTAAGAACGCGCCTGAATCATCCCAGGCCATTCCGAAATAACGAGCAATATCTTGATAGACAATTTTTGGTTTCTCGAATTCCTCCCAATAAATACAAGCACGAAGTTCCCAAAAATATGCGCCTTGATCTTCGCGCTTAATTAAACCTTCACGCCGTTCAGGATCATTAAATCGTTGATAAATGGCGGGATGGGTTTCGGCAAAGATTTTCTCAGCTTCTTTGTCGGGCTTTCCACTCCAAAGATGCTCAATGTTACTGGATGATTCGATTTTGATTAAGTATTGATCATCAAAAATTGCCTGCCAACGCTTAATGTCTCGCCCACGCAGAAAAGGTTTCAGCACTTCTGCTGACGATGGATGTTCAGCAATCAATTGATCTCGCATTGCACGACTCACGACAAAGGCTTCGTTCAATCCAGTCTTGATGCCATAATAAAATTTACCTTCAACATACTCGCCTAACGGTATGCCGCGAGTTTTCAGCTTTTCGAGTAAGTGCAGAATTTCCGGTTGTTCTAATTGCCAGCTTTCCTCTTTCAAGTTGGATTGTTCGATGGCAAACGAATGTTTGGCAGCATTGAGCGTAAGACTTTCCAGTGTTTCGTTTTCGTCCCATTTCAAAATTTGTATTTTGTTTTCCGTGACGGAATTCTTACTAAGCCGAACGATGCATGTTTCCACGGTCGCATCGAAAATTCCTGTCTCCGCAAAATCAATGAGTTGGTTAATTTGCGTTTCGTGCTTGAGCAAATTGCGCAGCCTGGCGCCGAAGCCGGAATTCAAAAATGAATTGCTGGTGATGAATGTTAATGCGCCCTGATTACGCAACAGGTCAACACCCTTTTCGTAAAAATAAACATAAATATCCGTGTTGCCCTCAAAGGTTGAGTAGCGGCGCGAGAAAGCCAACTTATGTTCACGACTGATTTTTCCACTGCGAATATAAGGCGGATTCGCAATGAGAACATCAAAGCCGCCATTGGCGCGGGCTTCGCCTTCCGCATCAAAAAACATTTCCACAAATTGCAGTTCCCAGAGCGTGAAATCTTTGGGCTTGGAGGTCGTAAAATTCGCTTCGTCAATTTCGGTCAAATCCAGCGTTGCCTGGGTCGGATTTGTTTCCCATAGATTTTTGAGCGCAAGCTGACTGGCCTGGCGTTGTTGCAAACTACTTTCCAAACTTTCCAGCGTCTTCGTTAAGGATTTGATTTTCGGCGTCTGAAGATCGGCTTTCATCTTCTGCCGAACATTCGCAATTTCTTCGGTCAGTTTGGTGCGCGTGCGGGTCAATTCCTGCTGCAATTGCGTCGTGCCTTCGGTCAAATGATCGTTGATGAATTCCAGTATGATTTCATCGGCTTGTCGGCGTAATTTATCTTTTTCTTTTTTGTCTTTGCTCTGAAAAATTTGTTGATGAATTTTAGCTAACGCTTTGATCTCATCCTTGCCTGTGGCTGCATTTTGTAACCAATCACTTTGCGCGGATGTCCCCGATTTTTTCTCCGCTGCTATTTGTTTATTGAGCGATTCAATTTGTCGAAAAATGCGATGCGCTTCGATTGAATCTTTACCGCTACGACTGAGTTCAGCAAAGTACTCCGGTTGCAATTTTTGTAATTGCACCTTGCGGTCTTGGTTCGGCAATAAACTTTGGGCGGAATGTTTGACGACAAAATCGGGAGGAATTAATTCCAAACCTTCAAATTCATTGAGGAGCGAATTGCCCTGCACAATTTTATAATCCAGATTGGGCAATGATTTGTCTTCACTCATATCATCTTCATCAACGATCAGCGAAAGCCACAAGCGCAAGCGGGCAATGTCCACGGCACTTTGCTCCTTATCTACGCCATAGATGGAATTTTCAATGGCGTTGAGTTTCAGTTTGTAAGGCGTGTGCGAATCTTCTATTTTTTTGAGATCTGCTTTCCGCTGCTTGTCGTTCAGGTCTTTATTTTCTGTAATTTTTTTCTTCATTGCAGGAAGCAAGGCGGAACGGAGCCGCACGATTTCCTGCAAGATACCAACGGGAAACGCACCCGAACCTATCGCCGGATCACAGACTTTTATATCGCACAATTTGTCATCAATGGCTTTTGCGTGTTTACGAATACTGGGTGAGAAGTTTCGATCTTTGTAACTGCTGACATTTTGCTCTTCGTATTCGGTATCTAGCTCCGCATACGCAATAAATTTTTCCAACGCTTCACGCGTGAGCTTTTCCTGCTCAATGGTTTGCTGTTCTGGGTCGTGCAGAAGGTGCGTGGCCAGATATTCAAGCAGGCTTTGACGGCACATATAGCTGACGATAATTTGCGGTGTATAAAACGTGCCGCTTTGCCCGCGTTCCTCTTTGACCAATAAATTTTCAAAGACATGACCAAGCATTTCAGGATCAATTGCTACTTCTTTTTCCAGGCGCTCGGCTTCGTTGACAGTGAAATTATAACGATCAAAAACATCTAAAATTCCTTCGGCATCTTCTTCGTTGCTGACTTGCTCGCGGTTGGAAAAGAGTTCATCCGGCAATTCGATAAAGGCGGTATCATAATCGTATTTGGCTTCAAAAAGTCCTCCATTTAAAAACGGTATTTTTGCATTGAAAAGCGGAAATATATCGTTGTGCCTATTCGGTGTTGAGAGTGCCTGGTAAAAAAGCGGTTCGAGAATTGTATTGAAAAAGCTGGTAGATTTGCGGTCATAAGAAGTATAGCCTTGCACAATCTTTGAGCGATCAGTAAATAGCCTGCGCAGGTATCGTTTATCGCCTTCGCCGTACTTGCCATTTGGTGGAATGCCGAACCATCCTTTGCGTTGCAGGAAGTAGAGAAAGACAATTTGCCCTAAAAGCTTTTTGGCAAAATCAGCATCTTCAATACAGCATTCGCGCAAATGCGCATCCAGCTTGTCATTTTTAGCACGTAAAGCTTTGATCTCTTGTGAGGTTCGTTTGAAGAGCTTTTCATAATCCTTGTAAAAATCAACTGTGACTTTTTCGACGCTGAAGGCTTCTTCAATCTGCTTCAGGGTTGGAGCCGATTGGCTTCGCAATAACCCGATAAATTGCGTTTGCGCTGTGTGGGTTTGTTCATTGGCTCCCACGAGAAACGAATAACGACGAGCGGGTAATTGGCGCGTAGTTTTCTCTTTGAACTTTCCGCTTTCATCCGGCGCCAATTCTTTTTCTAACGTAGCGTAAGAGAACCGCCATTCTGTGTCAGCAAAGTAATCCTTTTCGTCTTTCGCGGCGTATGCTACCAGGACACCAGCTTTGCCGAAGCCCCGCTCTGAGTTGAGATAATCCGCTGCAAAGTTGCGCAAGCTGGTACGTGCCCGTTCAAGCGAAGAATCGCGGCGCAAATTCACAATCAAAATATCAATTTTGTTGCCGTCTATATCGGTGTGTTGGGCAATGCGTTCATAGCTGCGCACTTTGTCTTGAAAGGCACGTGTAATGACCTGACCGGAAAGAATGCCCGTTGCCTTTGAAAAATCCGCCGATTTGCAGAGTTCACGAATAAATTTGGCAAATTGTTCACGGTTGAAATCGGCTTCAAACGTTTGCCTGACCAGTTCACGAGCCTGTTGTTGATCCATTGTCATAGTGCTTTGGGGCTGAATGAAATAAGGATGTTGCGCGATAACCAGGCAAACTCCTGACGCCTGAACGCTCTTGCTACAAAAAGTACTCCGACAAAATCACCTCGCGCGTTCGTTCTTTTTTCACGGGAGCCAGGCTGTTTGCTGAGGCGAAATCTTCAACTGAAAAATCTTTTTTTAATACTTCCAGAATGCCGCGTGCCTCACCGATGCGTTCGACTCGTTTCAGAATACGATTGACGGTTTTCCTGGCGACTGCGCCATCCTGCAACGCCTGCATCACATCCTGCCAGAGCTTTTCCTCAACTTCGGTAAAATCCTGCCTTTGAGGTTGCTTGAAGAGATGTAGGCGGCGGAGCAATTTTGTCCCGGCATCGCGGTTGGAGGCGGGAGCATGAACTGTTTCCTGATCGTTTTGTAAGGCCTGATCTAACGCCTGGCAGTTTTTGTCGAGCAGAGTAAAAAAATCTCGTTCAATGCCAATTTTCTCCTGATCGTCGCTTTCCAGAATTTTTACGGCGGACAGAAAATCTAATTCCTGCGGCTGGTCATTTTCCGTGGTCGCCAAATAAAACTTGTCCAGCTTACCCAGTCGGAAATAGGTCAGCAGGGCCTTCCGGTAATTCGGCAAAGTGCAAGCAGTGCGGGCTTTGCGCGGCAAATGCTTGATGCGCTCAAACAAGGATTTGTTGTTATCCTGAATGGCGCGGATGATGGTCAGGTATTTAAGTTCACTGTTTTCATCCGCTTCGTCTTCGCCAGTGATTGTTTCTTTAGAGGTGATCCGGGCAAATAAATTGAACGATTTGATCTCTTCGTTTTCAGTTAATAATCGGGCGTCTGATCCCAGCATTTCAATGAAAGCTTCGATCTTGGCTTCGGCGGCTTCGCGCAATCCGATTTCATTGTTGCCCTCTTCGGAGGGGAAAAAATTATAGCTGTAAATTTTCTCGAAGGCCGTGTCAACGCGATTGATGCGTCCGACACGTTGCATCATTCGCGTCGGGTTCCACGGAATATCATAGTTGATGACAACGTTGGAACGATGCAGCGAAACGCCTTCGGCCAGAGTGTCAGTCGTAATCAGGATACGATGCTTATTACTTTTATTTTTCACGCGGGCATCGAAGTTGAGAATCACTTGTTCACGCAAACTTTTCTTCGAGCTACCCGTAAAGCAAAGCGGCGGCTCGTCCAATTCATCAGCGATGCGTTCAGCCAGATATTCGGCGGTCTCTCTGGACTCTGTAAATAGTAAGACTTTTGCGGTATGAAGCACGGGATCATTTTGCAGAAATGATTTCAGTTTTTCCCATTTAGGATCGCGGTAAATGTTTTCCCAGTCGTGTTTGATTTCACGTAAGACCGCCAGATCATTTTTCAAATTCGTAATGAATTCAGGCGTAAACTCGTCAGCCTGAAAGCGATCAGCTTCGCCGGATTCAATGATAGTTTCGATGGTGTCAGTGTCTCCGGCTTCAAGCAATTCAAAAATCAAGTTAATTTTCTTTTTGCTGACAAAGACTTCGCCACGTCCATACGCGTCAATGAATTTTTCATAAGCAGTAATGAAGCGTGCCACGGTGAGACGAAACGCGGCAAAGCTGCTTTCCAATCGCTTGACCAGTAAAATCTTCATGAATCCAGCCAGGTTGAATTGAGCCGTCGTGACGTTTTCATCAAGGGTCGCAGCATAATATGTCAGCGGACGATAACGAGCGTAAGTGAGCTGTTTAGCAATGCGGTTAATGGTGCGCATGAATATTTCGTTTTCGCGCGGTGAGAGTTCGTAATAAACAGAAACAGGATCGGCGACTTCAGGGAATTTAATCTTTTGCTCGGTTAAGTCCTTACCATAAAAGCTACTGATCTCACTGCGGGTGCGTCGTACCATCAAGTGTTTTAAAATGCGTTCACGAATTTCGTGGGCATTTTCGCGCATCACACGCAGGTAGTCTTCACGATCAGTAATGCGATGAAATTGACGCAGGCGGGTGTTCAGGGTACGGAAGAAATTATCTATGTTCGGCAAATTAGGAAGCGAGCTATTGCGCGAATCCTGAAAGAGTTTCAATTGGCTCAGCAAATCGTTCGGACGATTATTGAATGGTGTAGCTGTAACGAGGACTACGCGTTTCGCTTCACCATTTGGTGATTTGGATTTGCAGATTTTATGCAGCTTCTCATACGTCTCATTGTCTTCGTTGCGAAAACGATGTGCTTCATCAATAAAGACGTTTTGAAATTTGCTCAAATCCAATTTTAAGATTTGATCCAGCTTGCCAATCGAAAACGTTTTGAAGCCACGCACGCCAAAATCATAAAGTACATTACCCCACGCGCCGGGGTTACTTTCATCTATCACAGCAGGCGGAGCAATCACGAGTGTTCGGCCTTCTAATTCACGCGCCAGCATCGCCGCCATATAGGTTTTTCCAAGTCCGACGACATCCGCCAAAAACACACCACCATATTCTTCAACAATGCGTTTCGCGGTCAGTACGGCGTCTTGTTGGTATTGCAAACGCTGAAACCCATCAGGCTGATAGTCCTGATCTAGTTCACGGGGTTGATTCAGTTCTGTTTGGAAATATTCGTACAAAAACTTGAGATAAATCTCGTGCGGAGAGAAGAGGGCCAAGTGAGATTTATTGTTAATTGTCTCGACGTATTCCTCAGTGACTTCGACGGCATCAGCCCAGAGTTCATTGAATTTTTGCAACGCAAAATCATAGTCGGCCCGGCTTTTAAGTTCGACATTAAATTCAAGATTACCAACCAAGCCGGACTGTGAAAGATTACTGGAACCTGTTACGACACGACCTTTGTCACGGTCAGTTTCGACGAACGTCATGATATACAGCTTGGCGTGGATTTTGCGCGAAGGATAGACTTTGATTTCCAGCTTGCCTGATTTGCACCATTCCAAAAACCTGCTGATTCCATTCTCGACAGCTTCGTTTTCCGCGATAGTTGTTTTGAATTCATCAATGAGATTTGGCTCAACCTCATGTTTGATTTCAGCGTGAGAAATGAATTGAAATGAACTTTGTAGTTTCGCTTCGTCCAACAAATCAAAGGTGCGCTGATCTGTTTTTAGGCCAATCAGGATGCGGATTTTCTCTGTTTGTTCCAACGCCGGATAGAGCAGGTGAAAGCCGCTGAGATAGAAATATCCAACCAGCACATCAAAGAATTGTGTCTGTGGATGAATGAGAACCTGCAACCGATCTTTAAGATTAATTTGCTCATTCGTGATGAACGATAAATCAGAACTCATCGCTGACGCCCTCTACTCTGTCATTGAAATATTACGAGGGTGAGACTGTAGCAGAAATGTCTGAATTATGTGAATTGCGATTAACTGGATAGCGCGGATATTCCCGCTATTTGTTGATTAGACCTGGCCACTGGTTTTTTCGCTTATAGCAGTTTGCGGATGAGTGCGACTGTTACAGTACGGCGAGCGGTAGCGAGTCGGTTCTCGCCCCACCGCCGACCAACTCGCTACCGCTCGTCGTACTGTACCGCTGGTGCTTCACAGGCCGCATCCACTTGAAAACCGCTATATTTCGAGTAAAGTATTCAACCACGCAAAATATTTTACTTAAAGGAGCTTCGCCATGCCGCGAAAAAAAATGTCCAGCGCCGAATGCGCTTATTGCCAGCAACCATTTGTTAAGAATGTCATGACCAAACATCTGTCGTCTTGTGCTGCGCGACAAGCTGTGATTAACAAAGCGCAGACGGGCAAAAAGCCGCAGGAAAAGCTATATTATTTGCGCGCACAAGATGCTTACGGCGGTGATTTCTGGTTGGAGTTAGAAGTGCGCGGAACCGCTTCGATGAAGGATTTGGACAGCTATTTACGGGCTATTTGGTTGGAATGCTGCGGACACATGAGCGAATTTTCGACAGGTGGTTGGGGAACGCCGAAAGTCGCGCTCACGCGTAAAATTGCTGACGTTTTCGAGCCGGAAGTGGAATTGCTGCATTACTATGATTTCGGCACAACCTCTGAAACTAAAGTAAAATTTGTTGCCGTGCGCGAAGGCGTACCGACCACCAAACACCCAATGGCGTTAATGGCGCGGAACCTTATTCTGGAAATTCCCTGTATCGAATGCAAAAAAACGGCGACGATGTTTTGTGAAGAATGCTTAATTGAGGATAGTATTTTTGGCGCACTGTGCGATGCCCATGCGGAGACTCATCCCCACAATTACGGAGAGCCAGCCCCGTTACTAAATTCGCCACGCTTGGGAATGTGTGGTTATGACGGGCCTGCCGATCCTCCGTACTAAATTTGCTCAGTCACGCTTTCTTGAAAGTCTCTCACTTTACCTGATGCCCCAAAGGCTTTCAGCAGTAAACAGGTGAATGCCAATCCAGTGCAACACGCCATTACTCCGACCATCGGCAAGGCTGTACCGTTATGAAAACGGCTGACCAGTGCGGAGGCGGCTGCGCCCAAAAACATTTGCAAAAAACCAATCATTCCTGACGCCGCTCCGGCATTTTTATCAAAGGGCGAGAGCGCCATCGCCGTCGTGTTCGGATGCAGAATTCCCTGACAGGACATGTACAAAAAAATAAGCACTAACGTTCCGATGATGCCGATGAATCCAAGCGCCGTGCCGATGAACAATAACAAGCCGCAAGCCGCCTGAAATCCACTAATCGCGTAGGTGATTTGCGAACTATTAAATCTGCACAGCAACAGCCGACTGATCTGACTGCTGAAAATAAATCCGAACGCAGTGGCTCCAAAAATCCAGCCGTAATGTGCTTCGCTGATGCCGAAAAGCTTCATGTAAACAAACGGTGAACCGCTGATATACGCAAACATTCCGGCGCTGGTGAATCCACTGCATAAGGCGAAGGCGAGAAATTGTGTGTTCTTCAATACACCGAAATATTCCAGCACCGCTTTGTCTGGTCGGAGCGAAACCGAAAGATCGGTTTCTTTGCTCTCCTTCAGAAAAAAGATGATGGAGGCACCTAAAAGAATTCCGAAAATCACCAGCGCAAAAAAGATGGCGCGCCATCCGAACCAAACCAAAAGCATTCCTCCAATGCTGGGAGCAACGATGGGCGCGACTCCCATCACCAGCATCAAACTGGAAAGCGCTCCGGCAATTTCTGTGACTGGATAAACATCGCGGATGATGGCACGGACTGCCACCATGGAAGCGCAGCCGCCCAGCGCCTGCAATAATCGCAGCGTAATCAACCACTTCACATCAAAAGCAAACGCACAGCCAAGACTAGCGAGCGTGTACAAGACAACACCAAACAGCAATGGTTTTTTTCTGCCAATTCGATCAAGAATTGGCCCGTAAAGTAATTGCCCAAAGCTGATGCCGATAAAAAAACTGGTGAGCGATAAAGTAACGTGCGAAATATCGGTCTGCAAATCCTGCGCGATGGCAGGAAATGAAGGCAAATACATGTCAATACTGAAGGGGGCAATCGCCGCCATTGCGCCAAGAATTAAGATAACCGGGTTGAATTTCTTATTACTCATTTCTAAATATATTCTGAAGCCAAAATATTAAAGTTACCACAGAGTGGGTGAAAAGGCAGTCTATTTTGAGGCTTTTGTGTAAAGCTACTTTTCTCACGCGTTGCCCTCCTTTACAGTCGGGCTTCTGCATTAGAATTGTCTGAAAAAAAATTTAATTTCCTGTTATGCTGGAATTAATTTTGCAAGTTCTGACATTTACCCCGTTCAGTATTCGAGAGGCGATTCCCCTTCGACGCTTCCAATTTGACTTTGAAAATAAAGAAAACAGATGGAGAAAACTTCTATGAAGAAATGGCTGACACAATTTTTAACCTTCGCAATGATTTTAAGCGTAACCCCAACATTGAGTCTGGGAGGAGACAAGATGAACGATACGAATACACCAGAGCCAACAGCGCAAACATCCAATAATACCAGCACACTGGATGACCAAAAAAATGTCGCAATCACGATTTACAATTCTAATATTGCCCTCGTCAAAGACACGCGGACTTTGAAGTTGCCACGCGGAACTTCGCAGGTACGTTTTATGGATGTCGCACAGCAAATCAACGCGGCAACCGTTCATATTAAATCGCTGACGGCTCCGAATGCGCTGGCTGTCGTCGAGCAAAGTTACGAATACGATTTGCTCAATCCGGCGAAATTACTGGACAAATATGTCGGCAAAGAAATTACGCTCGTCCTAAAAAAACTGGAAAATAACTCAGAAAAATTAGAGCCGACCCGTGCGACGCTGCTTTCAAATAATGGCGGACAAGTCTGGCAAATCGGCGGACAAATCGTCATCAACCCGACGAACATTGCCGAAATTCGCTTTGATACTTTGCCGCAGGATTTGATCGCCAAGCCGACGCTGGTCTGGACGCTGAACAACACCGGAACAGAGACGCACAACGTCGAAGCTTCGTACCTGACGAATGGGATTGGATGGCGTTCCGATTATGTCGTCGTCGTGAATCAGGACGACACCAAAGCCGATCTGAACGGATGGGTCACAATCAATAACAATAGCGGAACGACTTACAAAAATGCAGATTTAAAATTAGTGGCAGGTGATGTGAATCGTGTGCGGGAAGACGTTCCCCAAATGGCGATGATGCGAGCAGGGGCAGCAATGAAATCAATGGAGGCCGCTGCTCCACAATTTCAGGAAAAAGCATTTTTTGAATATCACTTGTATTCGTTACAGCGTCCCACTACCGTCAAAAATAATGAGACCAAGCAAATCAGTTTGCTCTCCGCAGCGAATTTCGCTGTCAAGAAAGAACTCGTTCTCAATGGACAGCAATATTATTATCAGGGCTACAACAATCCTGGCGAGCCGATCAAAGAAAAAGTTGGCATCTACGTCGAATTCAAAAATGCGAAGGAAAATGGTTTGGGGCAGCCGTTGCCCGCCGGAATCGTTCGTGTTTACAAAGCCGACGACACGGGAGCGCATCAATTCATCGGCGAAAATAATATTGATCACACACCCAAAGATGAGCGCGTCAAAATCAAACTTGGAGACGCCTTCGATGTCGTAGCCGAACGCAAGCAAACCGACTACAAAGCAATTTCGCGTCGTGTCTTTGAGTACGCCTACGAAATCAAAATTCGCAACCACAAAGAAGAGGCTGTCAGCGTCATAGTTAACGAACCAATCGGAGGCGAATGGGAAATGGTCAGTTCAACTTTTCCAGCCGAAAAGACGGCAGCCTTCGCCGCAAGATTCAATGTTCCGGTTGCAAAAGATGGAGAAGCGATATTGACTTATCGAGTAAGGATTAAATTTTAATGGGGAAAAGTAGTTATAAATAGAGCGGGCGAGCCCGTTAGGTCTCGCCCATTTTAGCAGCGTCCTCAGCCATTGGGGTATTTTAACCGCTGCTTGTTGTTGGCATTATACCAAATTTCAACCAATTGCCAATACGTTTTGAAGAAAAATATATTAAAAAAGAAGAAAGTTTTTTAAACGCATAGTTTTAGATTAGAAGTTATACAAATCCTCACCCTAAACTAAGTAATTGGGTTTCATCAATGACAGTAATTCCTAATTCGATAGCTTTGTCGAGTTTTGATCCGGCTTCTTCTCCAGCGACTACAAAATCTGTTTTTTTGCTGACACTTGAATTTACCCGCCCGCCACGCGCTTCGATGAAAGCCTTTGCCGTGTCACGTTTCAACGTAGGCAGCGTTCCAGTCAACACAAACTGCTTACCTTCAAAGACACGTTCAATCTTCGCCTCTTCCTCAGAGCGAACGACCTCCATGAGAACACCTGACGCTCGTAATCGGTTGAGCAACACCTGATTCTTTTCATTATCGAACCATTCCCTGATCGCCAAAGCCATCACTTCACCAATTTCAAAAACATTTGATAAATCTTCAACAGAAGCCGCTGCAAGACGATCAATTGATCCAAAATGCTGCGCGAGAATCTGTGCTGTACGATCTCCAACGTGGCGAATGTCCAAACCATGCAACAATCTGGCGAATCCAGCTTGTTTGCTGAATTCAATTTGCTCCAACAAATTATCAACAGATTTCGCTCCCATTCTTTCCAAGGCAACCAGTTCATCGCGTCGCTCAGCCAAGTGATATAAATCCGCGACATCGGAAATCATCGGAGGCAATTCAACCAAATCTCCATCTTCTGATGGTGGATTTTCAACTGGCTTGCGAGGTGAAGTCAGTTGCTGCACTAATGATTCGCCCAGTCCCTCAATGCGCATCGCACGACGAGCTGAAAAATATAAAATTCTTTCACGGACTTTGGCTGGACACACATCATTCGGGCAGCGCGTCACGGCTTCGCCTTCAGGTTTCTGAAGCGGTGTTTGGCATTCAGGGCAATTGACTGGAAAGAGCAAATCCTGTTCTTTGCCAGTGCGCCGTTCGGTAATAACTTTGACAACCTGTGGAATGATCTCTCCGCTTTTTTCAATGAAGACATAATCGCCGAGCTTTACATCTAATCGCTTCATTTCATCGGCATTATGCAGGCTGGCGCGGACGACAGTGGTGCCTGCTAATTGAACCGGCTCAAAGACTGCGACGGGAGTAATCGCTCCCGTGCGACCAACTTGATAAATAACATCTATGAGTTTGGTAGAAATCTGCCGCGCCGGAAATTTATACGCAATCGCCCAGCGTGGAGATTTTGAGCCGGAACCAATTTCTTCGCGGACGGCGGTTTGGTTGACTTTGATGACGATGCCATCAGTTTCATAATTCAAATCATCGCGCTGCTGATCCCATTCGTTACAAAACGCGATGAGTTCATCAATGCTGTGGCAGACGCGACGATGTGGATTGACTTTGAATCCGGCGTGTTCCATCCATTGCATCGCTTCCTCGTGAGTCGGAAACGCTTCTTCGCCATCAAAAAATAATTGATAACAAAAAATATCAAGCTTGCGTTCAGCTACGATGGAAGAATCCAGTTGCCGCATCGTGCCTGAAGCTGCATTGCGCGGATTGGCGTACGTTGGCAAGCCCTGCTCAGAGCGCTCAAGATTCATCTGCGCAAAGGATTCATGTGGGAGATAGACTTCTCCTCGGACTTCAATTTCTCCTGGTAAAGCAACTGTCGGATTTTCATCGAACAATGAAACCTGAGTTTTGTTTTTTACTTCCTGCTGTTTAATTCTCAATGGAATTGAACGAATTGTTCGTACGTTATTCGTCACAGATTCGCCGCGTACGCCGTCTCCACGAGTGACGCCTTGCCTGAGCAAACCATTTTCGTAAATCAGCGAAATACTCAAGCCATCAATCTTCAATTCTGCGACAAAATTATAGGGACGACCTCCTGCCAGTTTTTCACAACGCTTCGCCCATTCCTGCAAATCTTCGATGTTGTAACTATTGTCCAAAGAAAGCATGGGACGCTTATGCCAGTACTCGGTGAAGCCTTCGGCAGGTTGACCGGAAACGCGCTGCGTCGGACTGTCAGGTGTAATGAATGCAGGGTTTTCAGTTTCTAATTCGCGCAGTTTTTTTAGTAATGAATCGTATTCGACATCGGCGACGATGGGAGCATTCAGCACGTAATAGCGATAATCAAAATCCTGAAGTTGGGTACGAAGCTGGGAAATTTCTTCTGCAATGGTCATCAACGAAAGTCCTTTGGAAAATTACTGGCTCCGTTGATTATAAAAGAAATT
This sequence comes from Blastocatellia bacterium, assembly GCA_043775925.1. Classification (GTDB taxonomy): domain Bacteria; phylum Acidobacteriota; class Blastocatellia; order RBC074; family RBC074; genus JAFDVL01. Next base: position 24,796 of record JAYVRW010000413.1, on the reverse strand, counting down.
GCGAGAGAACAAAAAGCAGTAGCGCAATCCTGCCAAGGTTGCGCAGCCTTTGCATCAAAGGCTAATCAATTACACGCCTGCAACCTTTGAAGTCATCAGGTCTTCATTCAATTTCTGATAATGAAAGAGAGGAGCCTTTGCGAAGCGCAAAGGCTGTCGCAACCTCGGCAGGGTTGCGCTACATTAATTTATTCTCGACGATAGGCGAGGATGATCTGGCTGGCAGTAAAATTACAAACCCAAAGAATGAATAAGGTCGCGCACGCATCACGCATCGAAGTCAAAACTGAATCATCAAAATGCAACAGATTTAATTGCAGCATCCAGGTAATTAGAAAAGTTATTAAGACACTCCATCGAGAAATTTTCAATTGCTTTAAAACACCTTCCCAACCGGATTCATCACTTAAAAATTCGACATCCTGCGTGAGCCGTTCGTAGTATTCAGATTTGCGCAGCGCCAGTTTCGACAAACCTTCTGCACCTGCGGCATCGGCTCCACACGCGACTTGATTGAAAGCATAAATCGCCCGTGCTGCCTGTCCGCTTTGTAGCGCGACTCCAGCCAAACCGAGATTGGCACGTGGGCGAACTGGATCAATTTTCGTCGCTAAATCAAAATACTTCTGCGCCGTTTCGTATTGACGATATTCGTAAAATTCTTCCCCGATGCGCTCCAACAATCTGGTTTTTTTCTGTTCACGCGCCAGGCGTCCTGCCATTCTAAAATATGTTTCCGCCCGCAGCATATCCGCTTCACGGCGATCTGTGCGCAATCCGTAAGACAAGGCGCGGCGGCGTAGAAACCGTCCCGTATCGTATGCAATTTGCGGATCGTGCGGAGAATTTTCATGAGCAATCTTCAAATATTTCGCCGCCGCTTCAAACTGACCTTCGAGGCTCAGGCGAATAGCTTTTCTGCGCCATCGTTCAATTCGCTGCGCGTTGACAATCTTGTCGTTGACCAATTTATAAGGCGGGTCTTTTTCCTCCCAGTAATACAACAATTCACTCGACAGCGAATCCAATAAAACTGTCGGGACATTTTTGAAGAGAGCTTTCACGAAAGATTGATAAGCGCGTTGATCGGAACTTATTTTCCATGTAATTTCCGGGGCGGTGATCGTAGTTTGAAAAAAGATGACGCCAAAAATAGTTTGTTTATTACGGCTGGAAAGAAATTCGATTTCGTCCAATTCAAGAGTTTGTGAAATTCCTATCTGGGACTGGAGCCACGCAATCAATCCGACTCGTTTCAGGACTTTGCCATCAAAGGTAATCCGGTCAGTAGCAAAGACCGCAGCAATGACGAAAAATGCGACGAGCAGCACAATACCGCTGCGAGCATAGACTTCACCGGCAGCCAGCACTCCGACACAGACAAAGCCAAGCAGCGCCAGCCAGTGAATTGGTTGTTGAGGACGAACTGAGAAATGATTTTTCCGCGCCATAAAAGTGAACTCCAGTTGGTGAAGCTCAAGCACACTTTTCCCCTGACCAAAACGCGACGGCTCGTTTCAATCAAAGCAAATTAAGTGTTACCTGGATCAACTACTGGAGAAATATGGCTAATGGCACAAGCGCTCCACAAAAATCCGACTATGCAGAAGCCCGCGCGAAGTAAGGACGTAATGGCACAACGCGAAAAACGCCCTGACTTCGTGCGGGCTTCTGCATTTTTCAAATAAAAAGAGCGACCAGAAAGTAGTTCGCTACTCACTGGTCGCTCTAATTTTTTTCAGAGGTTGAAGTTTTTATTTAATCATCAAACCACTATCTTTCTTTTCAACTTCGGGCAACTTATCCACGCGGGCTGGATCAAGCAACGAAAGCTGTGACAACGCTTTCGTATTGACCGAGGTCGGCTTGTCACGATTTTCACTGGCAAGCTTGAAATAGATGTCTGCGGCTTCCTGTTTTTTGCCCTGCGCTTCGTAAATACGCGCCGTGTTGAATTCGATCAAGCTTGGTGAAACTTCACCGGGATTCGCCTTCAGCTTGGTATAAGAAGCTAAGGCATCATCCAGCTTGCCGGTCGCTTCGTAACGTTCCGCTAAAGCCAGACGCGCCTGCGTGCTGACGGAAGAATTTTTGTCAGCTAAGGCTTTCAAAGCGGCTTCGCCTTTCGCGCCATCTACATTCAGTTGACGGACAGCGGCGTAAAAGCCGGCAATATCGCCATACATTGAAGAATAATCACGTGAGACTTTCTCATACGCTTCGATTGCCTTGGCATTTTTCTCAGTCTCATTTTTGAAAGCTGGCTGCCCCGCTTCGACTTGCGGCAACGGATCGCCGACCGGAGCGTTATCAATCTTCTGCGCTTCGTTGAAGGCATTACCTGCTTTTTCAACTCTGGATTTGGAAAAAGCCTGATAGATAAAAAATAGTAATAGTAAGGCAGCGACGGCGACCAACGCAGTAATGATGGTCTTGGTGCGCGGCTTTACCCATTCGCTGGCTTTCGTGTATTGATCCATCAACGGATCGTTCACAACAGGTTTCGTGGTAGCTTGCTCTCTTGCCAATGTAGTAACTCCTTATTTCTTGATTTGTGAGGGCACAAAGCAAACCGAAACCATAATCACTGGCTATCGCATTGTCAAGACAATTTAACGATGGGTAAACCTATTATCACCTTAATTGATTTCTCTGCACGATTCATCGGGTACGAACCCTGGCTCCGGCGGAGCCAGATATTGATAGCAACCACCTGGCGATTGAATTCAAGCTCCAGTGGAGCAACGCATATTTCGCTCCGCTTGGAGCTACTAAGGAAGTTCTATAATTACACCTGCTTTCGTATTTTATTACTGCTCAATCGCGCTTCCATAATTCCTTATTTTCTTTCTCGAAAAACTTTTTTCGAATTTTCTGAAACTCGCAGAGAAGACTGTTCGTCTATACCCTCGAAGTCATTATCCCGAAATTAATTGGGCAATTTGATATAAGCAATGAATCATTTTAGTGAGATTCATCAATAAAGGTTATTTATGAAGAATTGGTTTAGAAACTTAGTCGTCATTCTCAGCGTCGCAGCAATTAGTAGTCTGCTGTCAGCGCAAACGCCAAATACAACTACACTGCGCGGCGTTGTTCAGGATGAAACCGGAGCCATTATCCCCGGCGCAAAAGTCACGCTGGTCTTACCTGGTGGTAAAACCCGTGTCGTTACCGCCAACGAATCGGCGGAGTTCTCAATCCCTAATATTGCAGCGGGTGTCTATAACTTTTTCGTGCAATACAAAGGCTTCCAGCCTGCAGTCATTAGTGATTTAAAAATACCACAGCCGGATATCTTGACTATTAAAATGGCTATCGCTTCAGTCGAAGATATTACCGAAGTTACTGCTGAAGCCAACGGTATCTCTGTCGAACCGGATAATAATCTAAGCGCGACAGTCCTCACTGAAGAATTCATTCAGAACTTACCAAATAACGAAGATGATTTGCGCGAAACTTTACAAGCACTGGCTGGTCCTGGTGCGGGCGCAGGCAATGGTGGATCGGGCGGCGCAGAAATCATGGTCAATGGTTTTAGTGGTGGCAAGCTGCCTCCCAAAGATGCGATTTTAAAAATCACGATCAATCAAAATCCATATTCCGCAGAATTTTCACAACCTGGTTTTGGTCGCATCGAAATCACGACTAAGCCCGGTAATGACACGTGGCGCGGCAGCATCAATACACAATTCCGCAGTTCGGCGCTTGATGCTCGCAATGCCTTTGCTGTGACCAAGCCTGATATGCTCCAACAACAGTACAGCTTCAACATCAGCGGCCCAATCATCAAAAAGAAAATGTCCCTGTTCGCGTATACCGAACGTCGCAATCTGAGCGGTGGAAGTACGACGAATGCAATTTTACCAAGTGGCGCATTTGTCGCTAACGTAGATGCTCCGAACAGCAGCACTTCGATGAGCATTCGCGCTGATTATTTAGTTAATCAAAAGAACACCCTCGGAGTCAGCTACTTCCGTTCACAACGTAATTCAGTGAACCAGGAATTTGCGGTGAGCTTCGGCGGCGGCGGCGGTGGATTCTTCGGTGGCGGTGGCGGAGGCGGCGGCGGTGGTCGCGGCGGTGGAGCCAGCGGAGTCGTCAATTTCACCTTGCCGGAACGCGGCACTGATTCAAAAAGTGCCAGCAACGACATCCAAATTACCGAAACCGGCATTATTACTTCCCGTTTAATCAACGAAGCACGGGCGCGGTTCGGATTCGATACACGCAACACTGTCGCACATACTCCCGGCATTGCGATCAATGTGCTGGATTCATTCAATGGTGGAGGTGCGACGAGCGGTGGCAACAATAATAGTGGCTTCGATGCTGAGATTCAGGACTACCTGACGTACACTTTGAAAAAGCACACCTTCAAAGGTGGCGTCCAACTTCAATACAACCGAGACCGTGATTATAGCGTCAGCAATTTTAACGGAACGTATACCTTCCCAAGTCTTATCGCTTATAACTGCGCAATTAATCCGTCTTTGAGTGGTTGCAATAATATTCCGCTTGGAAGAGTTACCCAATTTACGGTCAATAGTGGTACCCCGTTGTTACGCGCCAGCCAAACCGAATATTCATGGTTCGTCAATGATGATTTTCGCCTGAGTCCGGCTTTCACTTTATCGCTCGGAGTTCGTCACGAATTCCAGCAGCATTTAAGTGATTACAATAATCTCGCCCCACGCTTGGGAATTGCGTGGTCGCCCTTCAAGAATCGTAAAACAACCTTCCGAGCTGGCGCAGGTATTTTCTATTCGCGTCAAGGTATTGGAGTGTATGAAAATGCTTTGCGCTTTAACGGACAAACGCAATTAAGCTACGTCATTACTAACCCTACTTACCGACCTAATTTCAAGCCGGGAGATTTACTGTCTGACATCGGCGCAGCAACCAAACAAAACTCTGTTATCCGAATCATTGATCCGAATATCTCAACACCGTATTCCTACAGCATTAATACAAGCGTTGAGCGACAATTACCATTAGGATTGAGTACTTCTGTCAACTTCGTTTACTCAAGAGGCATTCATCAATACAGAACCCGCAACACTAATGCAATTCGTGCTGAGTTGTTTGCAACTACGGTTGGATGTGTAGTGGTACCTGTCGGGCAACAACAAACCTACGATTGTACCCGTCCGAATCCGCTGACAGGAAATATCAGCCAGACGGAATCTTCTGGTAACTCTGAACTTAAAACTTTGCAGGTTCGCCTGGATCGCCGCTCAGGAAAATACTTTTCATTCTTCGGCAATTATTCGCTGACGGATATAAAAAATGATATTGATGGCGGCGGCCCTGCCAACAATTACAATCTAACCGGAGAGTGGGCGCGTACCTCATTTACGGCTCGTCATCAGTTCTTTATGATGGGTCGCTTCAATTTACCCAAAGGCGTCAACTTCTCGACGTTCATTAATGCCAGAGCGGGCAGCCCCTTTAATATCCTGCTGGGACAAGATGTCAACCGCGATACAAGCTATAATGATCGTCCTACGGGCATCGCTCGTAATCAAGATATACCTGCCTCTTTATACTCACAAATTAAAGATTGCCGGACAACTGTCGGTAGTCTATGTACGCAAACTTATGGTGACTGGCTGGCGGCAAATTATCCCGGCGGAATCAAAGCTGTTGGTCCCGGATCATTTAATGTGAATCTTAATGCGAGCAAAACTTTTGGCCTAGGCAAAAAAGCTTCGGCAGCCGCTGCTGGCGGTGCTGGTGGTGGAATGGGCGGCGGTGGTCGTGGAGGTGGTGGTGGCGGTATGGGTGGAATGATGGGTGGCGGCGGCGGTGGTCGCGGAGGAGGCGGCGGCGGTATTCCTGAAGGCGCACGTTTTTCACTGCAAGTTCAGGTACAGGTTTCTAACCTCTTGAATAAAGTGAATTATGGTCAATACAGCGGAACCCTGACTTCGCCTTACTTTTTAAAATCCAGTTCAGCGAGTGCGGCTCGTCAATATGAAATGAGCATGAGGTTCAGCTTCTAAATCGAAAACTTCCTTCTGTAGTACCCTGGGTTAAGATTTTACTCACGCAAAGGTTAATTACCGATGCGTGAGTTTTTTTATGATTTGGACTTGGGGATTTATCGGTTGCGAAAAAGCTGCGGAAGCCTGCACGTAGTAAGGGCGTGAACCCGGCACACTTACCGCATGAGTGTTTCTGCATTCTTCGCAACCAAAGACCCAAGACCATTTTTGTACTTACTTTTTCGCGTACCGATCCATGAATCTCGTGGAGAAATTCCCACTCTGAAAATCAGGATCATCCATAATTTTCAAGTGCAGTGGAATCGTAGTTTTGATGCCTTCAATGACTGTTGCTTCCAATGCGCGTCGCATTCGCATAATGGCACGTTCACGGGTGCGATGATGGACAATTAATTTAGCAATCATTGAATCATAATACGGTGGTACGAAATATCCCGCGTAGGCGGCAGTGTCTATGCGGACACCTGGACCACTCGGCAAATTAAAGGTCGTGATGCGTCCCGGACTGGGCGTGAAGCTCTCAGGGTCTTCCGCATTGATGCGGCATTCAATGGCGTGTCCCACAAAAAGTATTTCTTCCTGTGAGCGATTCAACGGCTCTCCCGCCGCGACACGAATTTGCGCTGCAATCAAATCCGAAACCGTCACGAGTTCAGTAACCGGATGCTCAACCTGAATTCGCGTATTCATTTCCATGAAGTAAAAGCTGTCGTCTTCATCCAACAAAAATTCAATCGTCCCGGCATTGGAATACCCAACTTCCTGACAAGCCTTCACTGCAACACGCCCCATTTCTTCTCGTAACTCATTACTGACCACCGGAGAAGGAGATTCTTCAATCAACTTTTGATGGCGCCGCTGAATTGAACATTCACGCTCGCCCAGATGAATCACATTTCCGTACTCATCAGCCATTACTTGAATTTCGATATGACGCGGTTGCGCAATATATTTTTCGAGATACACGCCGCTATTTTTGAACGCAGTCTCAGCTTCTGCGCGAGCAGTATTGTAGGCATTTCTCAGTTCGCCTGCATTGAAGGCTACACGCATTCCGCGCCCGCCTCCGCCAGCCGTAGCTTTGATCAAAACCGGGTAGCCAATGCGCTCCGCCTCAATTACTGCGGTTTCTTCATCTTCCAGCAATCCTTCACTGCCAGGAGTTACTGGAACGCCAGCTTCGCGCATCGTGCGCTTGGCTTCAGCCTTGTCTCCCATCCGGCGAATAACATCAGGACGTGGCCCGATAAATTTGATATTGCAATCCGCACAAACTTCGGCAAAGTGCGCATTTTCAGATAGGAATCCATAGCCCGGATGGATGGCGTCTACATCTGTAATTTCAGCAGCGGCGATGATCGCGGGAATATTCAGATAACTTCCAGCCGACGGTGGAGGGCCAATGCAGATCGCTTCGTCAGCGTAACGCACATGTAATGAGTCACGATCCGCTTCAGAATGCACAGCTACGGTTTTGATGCCAAGTTCTTTACAAGTCCAAATAATGCGGCAGGCAATTTCGCCTCGGTTGGCAATGAGAATTTTTCTAAACATAGAAATAGGTGGTTGGTGCTTGATGGAAGAAATTTTTTGACTGCAGCATGACGATCACTAACCACTATAATTTGACTCCAAATAATGGCTGTCCATACTCTATCGGTTGGGCATTTTCAACGAAGATTTTTACAATGCTCCCACTCACGTCCGATTGAATTTCGTTCAGCAGCTTCATCGCTTCGACAATGCAAAGCGTCTGCCCTGCATTGACTGAATCACCAATTTTTATAAATGGATCAACCGTAGGTGATGACGAGCGATAGAAAGTTCCAACGATTGGCGAGGTAATGACATGCAAGTCTTCTTCAGGTTGTGCTGCTGGAACCTCGACGCTCACTGGAGAGACAGTTGAAGCTGACGGCGTAACTACGGCAACTGGTTGAGCCGCTACAAACTGTGGGGCGACGGGGGCGGCAATCGGTAATCGTTCGCCACCCTTACTAATCCGCAAACGAAAATCTCCACGTTCAATTTCTATTTGATCAAAGTTCTTTTCAGCGACAAATTCAATCAGATCTTTAATTTCCTGAAGGCTGCGCAATTCAGTAAAATCACCTGAAGATTTTGTCATTGCGGGTTTGGTAGATTTTGATTTTGCTGCTTGAGCCGACGGCGGCTTTGGGGTTGGCTTTTTCATAGTCGGGACACGTTGGGGCATATATCTCTAACTGTTTTTTATATTGATGATTAGAACTTAGTCAAAAAGCAAAAGCCCTAACCGAGCGTTATTATCTTCGCGGTTAAGGCTTAAAGCAAATAGAGTGAAAGAACTTTTCAAGTTCTTTTTATTCGAGACTCAGCACCTAACTTAGGTGAGCCATTTTGCATCTTTTCTGACTTTTAACTTCTCGTCCTCTTTACCGACGAATTCAATAATTGCCATTTCAGCTCCGTCACCTGTGCGACGACCAAGCTTAATGATGCGAGTGTACCCGCCTGGACGATCAGCAAATCTTACAGCTAAATCTTCAGCCAGTTTTTTCAAAGCGGCCACACCAGCAGTACGCTCTTCAGCGGGCTTGCTCCAATCTCGTCCGGCATTACCGGCAAAGAAGAAATTCGCCGCCTGACGAGTCGCATTTAATGCATCTCCGGGATCACCTGCTCCGCGTGACTTACTGATGCGACGCCCAAGTGTAACTACTTTTTCGGCGTAAGGTCGCAGCTCTTTGGCCTTCGGCAAAGTCGTCACAATTCGCTCATTCAAGATTAACGAAGTGCAAAGATTGCGCAGTAACGCTTTGCGATGCGATGAAGTCCGACCAAGTTTTCGATGTGCTACTAAATGTCTCATTACTTAACTACCTTTAGATACTTTAACCAGCAGATTGCGCACTGTCGTCAACTTTCATCCCTAATCCCAAGCCCATTGAAGTCAAAATATCTTTGATTTCATTGAGGGATTTACGACCAAAGTTCTTGGTTTTAAGCATCTCATTTTCAGAGCGTCCAACCAATTCGCGCAAGGTTTTGATGTTGGCATTTTTCAGACAATTATAGGAACGAACCGAAAGCTCCAGTTCATCTACTGATTTGTCTAAATGCTCATTAACTGGAGAAGCTTGTGGAGTCGGAGCAACTTCGACCTGCTCTTCAGCCTCTTCTTCAAAGTTAATAAAGATCGCCATGTGATCTTTGATAAGTTTTGCTGCCAAGCCAATGGAATGTTCCGGGCTGACACTGCCATTCGTCCAAACTTCCATGGTCAGCTTGTCAAAATCCGTATCCTGACCAAGACGAGCAGCTTCAACATGAAAATTTACTTTTTTGACAGGTGAATGAACAGAGTCCACCGGAATATATCCAACCTGGAGATCATCATCAAAGTTTCTTTCAGCCGAGACGTAACCACGCCCCTTCTTCAGACGAATTTCGATGTCCAGCTTGCCACCTTCGCTGATAGTGGCGATATGAATATCTCCATCCAAAACTTCGACATCAGCATCGGCTTCAATATCGCTGGATTTGAGAAAGCCAGGCTCTGACTTGGAAAGCCGAATCGTTTTTGGTTCGTTGGTGTGCAGCTTAAACGGAATTTGCTTCAGATTCAGAATAATATCTGTGGCATCCTCAACAATGCCTGGAATTGAAGAAAATTCGTGTAAAACACCTTCGATGCGTACGGCAGTAATCGCTGCACCTTCTATAGAAGATAAGAGCGCACGCCGCAAACTATTACCGATAGTCGTTCCGAACCCCCTCTCAAAAGGTTGAGCATAGAAACGACCATAGCGATCAGTTAAAGTCTCTAAATCACATGATAAACGCTTGGGTTTTTGAAATCCGGTCCACATGGTACGTTTTACCAATCCTAATAAGCTGCCAGTGATTTATCAGTTGCTTCCTGTCTTCAGAGTATCAAGTCGGAGGAACATCAACGCTGGATTGATTCGGCTTCAAGCCGCTCAAAAGAAGCAACCGATCACTGACTAACAATTATTTACTATACAACTCGACAATAAGTTGTTCGTTAATATTCTGATCAATTTCTTCGCGGCGCGGAAGAGCGGTAATTTTACCCACCAGCTTATCAGCGTTAGATATTTCCATCCAGCCGGGACGACCACGTCCCCCGGAAGTTTGGAAGGATCCCTGGATATGAGTATTTTGAAGACTCTTATCTCTGACAGCGATTTCATCTCCAATTTTAACCTGGAAAGAAGGAATGTTGACTTTACGACCATTCACGCTGACATGCCCGTGACGCACAAACTGGCGCGACTGACGACGCGACATAGCGAATCCAAGGCGATAGATCACATTATCTAAACGACGCTCAAGTAATCCCAGCAAATTTTCACCGGTGACGCCCTTCTGGCGTGCAGCCTTTTCAAAATAATTGCGAAATTGACCTTCGAGCAAGTTATAAATTCTTTTGACGCGCTGCTTTTCACGCAATTGCTCGCCGTATCCGACCAGCTTTGCGCGACGCGCAGTTTGCCCGTGCTGTCCTGGAGGCTGAGTGCCACGCTTCTCAATTGGACACGACGGCTTATAGCATTTCTCGCCCTTCAAATAGAGCTTCATGCCTTCGCGCCGACACATTCGGCATTGTTTACCTCTATCTCTTGCCAACTTATCCTCCGTTGCTTATTCGATTGAATCTGCAATCGAATCAAAAACACTTCCGAATTAGACTCGACGCTTCTTGGGCGGACGGCATCCGTTATGCGGGATGGGAGTCACATCGGTAATCAATCGAACTTCAATTCCAGATGATTGAATCGCGCGCACTGCCGATTCACGTCCTGAGCCAGGCCCTTTGATCCTGATTTCAGCCGATCTCATGCCAGAATCTTTAGCGATATTTGCGGCCTTACTCGCAGCTTGCTGCGCTGCAAATGGGGTTCCTTTACGCGAACCACGAAAACCCATTGCGCCTGATGACGACTGGGAAACCAGATTACCCTGTAAATCGGTAATACTGATTAGCGTATTATTGAAAGTTGCCTGAATGTGAACGATTCCGTTTGGGATGTTCTTCTTCTCTTTTTTCTTGAAAACTTTCTTCTTTGTCGTTTGCTGCTTGGCCATAAAATTCAGGTATCCGGTGTTAGATGATTGATGTCAACGTTCCTGCTCTGAAACCTGACACCCGTCAACTAGCCCCTGCTTTAATTACTTCTTACCAGGTGCTTTCTTCTTCGCCACAGTCATGCGACGAGGCCCCTTGCGGGTTCGCGCGTTTGTACTGGTACGTTGTCCACGAACCGGCAATCCTCTGCGGTGACGTATGCCCCGATAACATCCAATATCCATCAGACGCTTAATATCCATTTGAATCTGCTTTCGCAGGTCGCCTTCAACTGCACCGCCCTGATCAATAATCGCACGGATTTTGGTCAGGTCATCTTCACTTAAGTCGCGGATTTTCTTATCAACGCTAACTTCAGCTTCCGTTAAAATCCTAAGCGCACGCGGACGCCCAATCCCATAAATATAGGTGAGTCCAATTGCTGCACGCTTCTGAGGTGGTAAATCTACGCCTGCTACACGAGCCATGAAAATTCTCCTGCTTATCCTTGACGTTGTTTATGTTTCGGAATTTCGCAAATCACGCGAACAACGCCATGACGATGAATGACTTTGCATTTATCGCATATTTTTTTAACTGATGCTCTAACTTTCATAATACTGGTTCTCTTTACTTAAAGCGGTAAACAATTCGACCTCTGGTCAAATCGTAAGGCGAAAGCTCAACTAACACCTTGTCTCCAGGTAATATTTTGATGAAATTCTTTCTCATCCGACCTGAAATATGCGCAAGTACCTGATGCTTATTCTCAAGTTCAACCTTGAACATTGCGTTTGGCAAAGTTTCTAGTACTGTAGCCTGAACCTCAATTGCATCTTCTTTTGACATAGCTTAATCGGTGCTCAATCTCATCATTCGCCTCGCTCTACTACAGACGAAAAACGCAAACTTGAAATTATATGCGTGAGAAGATTTTTTGCAAGGTCATTATTGCAACTTTGCGAAAAATCTTACAGTCTCACTGTGCCGTCTTCCAATGCTGTCAAGACAACCGGACCATCTTCCGTGATCGCAATCGTATGTTCAAAGTGCGATGAAGGCTTACCGTCCATTGTAACTACAGTCCATTTATCATTGAGTGTCTTGACATGCTCAACACCCAAATTAACCATTGGCTCGACGGCCAAAACCCAACCAACCTGAAGTCGCTTACCAGTTCCCGGATCACCGTAATTTGGAACCTGCGGGTCTTCGTGCATTTTCTGACCGATTCCGTGCCCACAGTATTCTCGCACAATTGAATATCCACGCGATTCACAATGCGACTGGACGGCGAAGGAGACATCATGCAACCGATTCCCCTCAACCATTTGCTCCATCGCTTTAAAGAGCGATTCCTGTGTCGTCTGCATCAAGGCTTCAACTGATTCAGCAACTTTTCCGACTCCCACACTTATTGCCGCATCACCGACATACCCATTCAAAGTCGCGCCACAATCAATCTTAATAATATCGCCTTCTTTCAATTTACGACCTGAAGGGATACCGTGTACTACTTCATCGTTAACTGAAGCACAAATCGAGGCGGGAAAGCCTCTGTAACCTTTGAACGTCGGATAAGCACCTGACTTGCGAATATGTCTTTCAGCCGCAGCATCTAACTCTTTAGTTGTTATCCCAGGTTCCACCATCTTCCGCAACGAACTTAAAGTCTCCGCAACAATTCGCCCGGCGGCTTTCATTTTTTCAATTTCGTTGCGTGATTTACGAATGATCATCCTGAAATAATTTTGCTACTTACTTTGTTCTTTAATGTTCAATAGCTGACCGAATATCAGTAAATACCTCACTAACTTCCCGATCACCATTTACAGTCACCAGCCTTCCACTTTCCTGATAATATTCAATCAACGGCGCCGTCATTTTTTGATATGCATCCAATCGGGTTGCGACTGTCTGCTCTTTATCATCTGCTCTATGAGTCAAATGACCCTGACACGAATCACAAATTCCCTCTTGCCTGGCAGGACGGAGATAAATGTTGTAAATCTCGCCACAATTTGAACAAGTTCTTCGACCAGTCAGCCTTTTCAGTAAGGCTTCACGCGCCACTACTATATTCACCAAACAGATTTCTTTATCCTGTCCTTTTGCCAGCTTCTCAAGTGTGCGCATTTGAGAAGGAGTACGCGGATAACCGTCCAGAATATAACCATTACTACAATCGTGCTGCATCGTCCGGCTTTGAATCACACTCGCTAGAATCTCATCATCTACTAGCTGACCGTCCTCCAACAACTCCTTAATATGCAACCCAAGTTTTGTCTCCAGAGTAGCCATTTCTCTCAAAATATCACCAGTTGATATTTGTGGAATATGGAAATACTCTGAAAGCAGACGCGATTGAGTCCCTTTTCCGGCTCCTGGCTGTCCTATCGTTACTACAATCTTGGGCATTCAAGACTCCATTTCAAATAGCTATCAACGATTGGAGCAGCCGTGACAGCCTTTAGCTGCTTACTTGTTATTTACCGTTCGCCCCTTCATCCGAGTGCCTTGAGGTCCTAAAAAGCCATCGTAATGACGCATCACCAACTGTGATTCTACTTGCGAAATCGTGTCCATTGCTACACCTACAGCAATCAACAAACTTGTTCCACCAAAGTAAAACGAAACGCCAAGTCCGGTCAGTATCCACCCCAAACCTGGAATCGCAGTAATTGTTGTATAGAGCCATTCACCAATAAAAGGGAGCGCCTGAACTTTAAACCCACTGATCATGATCTGTGGAATTAAACAGACAATTACCAGATAAATTGCACCTACCGTCGTGAGCCGCGTCAGGATTGCATTCAGGTAGTCACTCGTTTTCTTACCCGGTCGGATACCTGGAATAAAGGCTCCCTGCTTTCTTAAATTTTCTGCTACTTCGTCAGAATTAAAGACGATAGAAACATAAAAGAAGCAGAAGAAAATAATCCCTGAAACGAAGAGCAATTCATAGACCGGATGACCTCCGCCAAACCAGTTTTGAACTCTTTTGAGAGGTTCCCAGCTACTCAAGGTTGCAATCGTTTGTGGAATAGCCAAAAGTGATGAGGCAAAAATGACAGGAATGACGCCAGCAATGTTCACTTTTAATGGAATATAGGATGCCCCCCCGCCAGCTACAGACTCTCTTCCGACCATTCTTCGTGCGTGATTCGTTGGGACTTTACGTAATCCTCGCTCCACAAAAACTACACCTGCTGTCACCAGCACCATCACAATCAACAGAATAATAACAAAGAGCGCTGAACTGGGGTCTTTAATTTTCCCGTAAAGCTGGACAATGGCATTTGGCAGATTAACGATAATACCTGCAAAAATCAGCAAACTGATACCGTTTCCAATCCCACGCTCCGTGATCTGTTCACCGATCCACATCACGAAGAGTGTGCCAGCAGTCAAGGTCAGAACAGCCAATGCTACAAATGACGACTTATTTCCAGTATTTACCAATCCCGTTTGACGGCTGAGCCACAAAGCAATACTGGTTCCCTGTACCAAGCAAAGTCCCACAGTTAGATAGCGAGTATATTGAGTAATCTTACGGCGCCCCAGCTCACCTTCTTCTTGAATTTTTTTCAAGGCTGGATAAACCGAGGTCATCAGTTGAAAAATAATTGATGAGGTAATGTAGGGCATAATGCCCAATGCAAAGATAGAAATTCGACGTAAATTACCACCTGAAAATAGATCAAGTACGCCAAATAACGAACCTGCTGCCTGACCCCATATCTCTTTAAGCACATCTTGGTCTATACCTGGCACAGGGATATGAATTCCAGCACGGTATACAACTAACATCAGCAGTGTGAAAATTACACGTCTGCGTAATTCCGGCACTTGCCAGAGATTCCGAATCGCATTGATGAATGATTCAACCATAATGCTCTTGATTACTTTTCAGGGCATCTGCTGAGGGAGTCGAAAACTTTTCGGTTCCCTCAGAGTTTAACTCGCGCTAGACCTTTCAATAATTTCGGCTTTTCCACCTGCGGCTTCAATCTTTTGTTTGGCTCCAGCCGTAAAACGATGAGCTTTAACCGTCAAGGCTTTCGTTACTTCGCCTTGCCCCATCACGACGACTGCGCCTTGTTTGGATTTGCGGATCAAGCCCGCACCAACCAATAATTCAGGAGTCACTTCTGTCTCGAAGCGATCTAAATCAAGAATGTTCACTTCAGCCCATTCTTTCTTAAAAATATTGGTAAAACCACGCTTCGGTAAGCGGCGATGCAATGGCATCTGACCACCTTCAAAACCTCGTTTCCGGCTATAACCAGAACGTGATTTCTGCCCTTTATTGCCACGTCCTGAAGTCTTTCCTAAACCAGAACCCGGGCCTCGACCGACGCGCTTTTTCTTATGAGTAGCGCCTTCGGGAGCTTTGATATTATTTAAGCTGAGTGCCATAACTAAAATCTCAGAATTAATACTTGTGGCTTCAAAAAGTGCTCTTACGCACTAACCTCAAGATAATAACAATTATTCAACAATTCGCAGTAAGTGCGGAATTTTAGCGACCATTCCTCGAATATCTTTCGTGTCGGGGCGCTCAACAATTTGATTCAACTTGGTAAATCCCAAGCTGCTCACAATAACTTTGTGCTTTTGAGGCGTACAAATCTTGCTGCGGAAATATTGAATTTTAATTTTTGCTGCGTCTGCCATGCTTATAACTCCTCTATACTGCGACCACGCAACCGTGCAACCTGTTCAGGACTACGCAAATTAATCAAGCCTTCAAAAGTCGCTCGAATAACATTATGCGCATTATTCGAACCGAGACACTTGGTCAGCACGTCACGAACGCCAACGGCATTCATCACAGCACGAACAGCGCCACCTGCAATCACGCCGGTTCCTTCTGCCGCAGGTTTCAACATGACCTTGCCAGCTCCGAAATTTCCAACAATCGGATGCGGTAAAGTTGCGCCCTTGAGCGGAACACGGTACAAATTTCGTTTGGCAGCTTCAATCCCTTTACGAATCGCATTCGGGACTTCTTTCGCTTTACCAGTCCCAAATCCAACTATTCCGTTTTGATCGCCGACTACGACTAAAGCCGCAAATGACATGTTCTTACCGCCCTTGACCACTTTGGTCACACGGTTGATCGAAATCACTTGTTCTTTTAAATCCAGCCCATCTGCTGTGATTATTTCCATAAAAGAAGTCTCCGAAAAATATAAGTTAAGGGTAGCTCAACTTACATTAACTACTAAAATTCCAAGCCGGCCTCACGAGCGGCATCAGCTAATGATTTGATTCGACCGTGATAGATATAACCGCCGCGATCAAATACTACCTGATTAATTCCTTTTTCTTTCGCTCGCTCGGCAATCAATTTACCGATAGTCGCAGCAGCAGCAATATTTCCACCGGGATTTGCACCAGCTCCCTTTTCATGGGATGAGGCGGCACATAATGTATGCCCCAGATCATCATTAATGATCTGTACCACGATATGACCAATACTACGAAAAACTGCTAAACGAGGTCGAGCTGCCGTACCGTGAACTTTTTTACGAATGCGAGTATGAACCGCTTTCCGAATATCTTGTCTTGATCTCTTTGCCATATAAATTTCTTGTACGAAGTATGGTTCAGCGTAGTTATTCGCAATTCATACTTCAAAGTTTTAATTACTTACCTGTCTTACCAGGCTTTAGCTTCAATACGCGATCAGCATACCGCACGCCTTTGCCTTTATAGGCATCTGGCTTACGCAGGTTATGCATGTTCGCGGCTGTTTGCCCCAGCAATTGCTTATCAATTCCACTCAAGGTGATCGTGGTCTGGTACTGAGTGATCGGCTTCGCTACTTTTTCAATTTTGGCGTTCACTCCATCCGGTAACGAAAATTCTATCGGATGCGAATAGCCTAATGAAAATAAGATCGCCTTGCCTTTCAACTCAGCCTTGTAACCAACTCCAACGATGTCCATGTCCTGATTAAAGCCTGTCGTCACGCCAGTTATTGCGTTTTGCGCCAAAGCTCTGGCTAAGCCATGCAGCGCCGCCTGATCTTCGTTTTGACGCACAGCCGTTAAGGTTCCATCTTCCATTGTGAAAGAAATACCTACTGGAATCGGCGATGTTAGCTTTCCTTTAGGACCTTGAACTTCCAAAGACGCATCACTGATATTGATCTTCACGTCTTTCGGGATGCTAATGATTTTTTTTCCTACACGTGACATAACTTTTTGCCCGTTGTCCTTTGATCCGTATTAGTAAACATTACACATTACTTCACCGCCCACATTGGCTCGTCTGGCTGCTTTACCAGTCATCAGACCTTGTGAAGTACTGAGAATATTGATTCCGAGTCCACCAAGGACTTTCGGTATTTCTTTTTTAGGAGAATATACTCGACGGCTTGGTAGAGAAACGCGACTAATATGCGTAATTGCGCTTTCACCGTTCGCGCCGAAGCGTAGAAAAATACGAAGCGTCTTGTGACCGGAGACTTCATCGGTCTTGACATTAAAATTTGAGATGAAGCCTTCTTCCTTCAAGATTCTCGCAATTTCGCCTTTGACCTTGGAATGTGGCATGTCAACTTTCGTATGTTGCGCGCCAATGCCATTGCGTATGCGAGTGAGCATGTCTGCTATCGGATCCATTTGTTATCCCTTTCGCTGTGCGTTTAAAAATGACTGATTCCACTTTCACATTCACAACTAAACAATCTTTCGTTTACCAGCTCGATTTCTTGACGCCTGGAATTTCACCCGCCAGCGCAAGCTGTCGGAAGCAAATACGACAAACCGAAAACTTCCTGAGATAAGCGCGAGGACGACCACAGCGTTGGCAACGGTTGTAGCCTCTTACTTTAAATTTCGGTCGGCGAGCTGCCTTGACCATCATTGATGTTTTTGCCATAACTTTTCAGCTCTCAAAATTATTGTCTAAACGGCATTCCAAAGTGACGCAGCAAAGAGCGAGCTTCTTCGTCGTTGCTGGCCGTAGTGACGATACAAACGTTCATCCCACGCGCTTTATCTACTTTGCCAAAATCCACTTCTGGAAAAATTAATTGATCTTTTAAACCTACGGTGTAGTTGCCACGACCATCAAAGGCCTTCGGTGAAACTCCACGGAAGTCACGGACGCGCGGTAAAGTAATACTGATGAAACGATCAAGAAATTCGTACATCCGATCACCGCGCAATGTCACCATCGCACCAATACTCATCCCCTCACGGAGCTTGAACTGTGCGATAGATTTTTTAGCTTTCGTCACCACTGGCTTCTGCCCGGTCACAACAGCTAATTCATTGACGGCGACATCAATTATTTTCTGATTTGAGATCGCTTCACCAAGCCCCATATTCAGCACAATTTTTTGAATCCGGGGAATACTCATCGGATTCTTATAGCCAAATTCCTTAGCTAGGGCAGGAGCGATTTCCTGATTAAATTTTTCTTTAAGTCTTGCTGCCATAACTTTTACTCAATTACTGCGCCGGTCTTACGTGACACGCGAACTTTTTTGCCTTCTACAAGTTTGTAGCCAACACGGGTTGGGTTTCCGGTACCTGGCTCAATTAACATTACATTTGAGGCATGAATCGGAGCTTCTTTCTCAATGATTCCACCCTGAATTCCTGCATTAGGATTTGGACGAGTCGCTTTTTTGATCATCCCAATACCTTCCACCAGAACTCGATCTTTACTTTTGATGACCTCAGTGACACGACCTCGCTTGCCTTTGTCGCGTCCAGCAATTACTAAAATTTGATCGCCTTTTTTGATTTTCATTACTCTCAACCTTAATTTCTAGATCACTTCTGGGGCGAGGCTGACGATTTTCATAAAGCCACGCTCACGTAATTCACGAGCTACCGGGCCGAAGACACGAGTCCCAACCGGTTCACCATCAGCCTTGACGATGACAGCAGCGTTTTGATCAAAACGAATATACGTTCCATCTTTACGACGAACTTCTTTACGAGTTCGGACAATCACCGCCTTGACCACCTGCTTCTTTTTTACTGTCCCATCGGGATTCGCTTCCTTGACTGAAGCCGTAATAATGTCCCCAATACTGGCACGCTTGCCCGTACTGCCGCCAAGCGAACCAATCATCGAAATTTTCTTGGCCCCGGAGTTATCAGCAACATCCAAAACCGATCTCATTTGAACCATAACTAGACTCCAGCTATAGAATTCTGGATTTAGGGTCAGCTCGCTAACTATCCCTTAATCGCTAAATCCTACACGCTATTTGCTTGCCTTACGCAAAACCTCTACAACTTGCCAGCGCTTTCTGGCGGAAAGCGGTCGTGTTTCAACGATGCGAACTCGATCACCAATTGAGACACCTTCAATTTCATTGTGCGCCATAAATTTATTACGACGACGCACGTAGCGCTTGTACACCGGATGCTTAATCAACCTGTCCACACGAACAACAACTGTCTTCTGCATCTTATCGCTGGACACGATGCCAATTTTTTCGCTGCGACGACCTTGTGTGGAAGTTGCGGTGGCTTCAACTGCAATATTAGTTTCTGACATAACTGGATTACGCTTGTTTCTCTATCCCCAGCGCACGCGCACTCAACAGTGTCTTGACTCGCGCCAGTTCTTTCTTGTTTTTACGAATCTGTCCAACTGTTTCAATGTCACCCAAAACTTTTTTAAAGTTCAGGCGGAACATTGACTCGCGCAGTTGCAATTCACGCGCAGCTAATTCTTCGTTGGAAAGTTTACGTGCATCTACGAGTTTGGGGTTCATAGCATTCCTCCCTCTTGTTCTTCACGTGTGACGAACTTTGTTTTGATTGGAAGTTTCGCCGCCGCCAAACGCATGGCTTCTAACGCTAGTTCCCGAGTCACGCCTTCCATCTCAAAGATGATTCGTCCCGGTTTTACTACGGCAACCCACCCTTCCGGTGCGCCTTTACCTTTACCCATACGTGTTTCAGCAGGTTTCTTCGTAATTGGCTTATCTGGGAAAATTCTAATCCAGAGCTTACCACCACGCTTGACGTGTCGGGTGATAGCAATACGACCAGCTTCGATTTGCTTACCAGTAATCCACGCAGCTTCAGTTGCCTTCAGTGCAAATTCACCGAACGCGACCTCTGCGCCTCGCTGGGCAGTTCCAGCTCTGCGCCCACGCTGCTGGCGACGATATTTAACTTTTTTTGGAGTTTTATACTCAGCCATTTTATTAGCTCTCAGCTTTCAGTTTTACAGTCTATTCTGTTCAGCACTCAGCTTTTGCTGATTACTGACTGTGCCTATCGCTTCATCATTGCCTCGCGGGCATTCATAATGTCTCCGCGATAAATCCAAACCTTAATGCCGATGACGCCATACGTCGTATGTGCTTCGGCAAAACCATAATCAATATCAGCACGCAAGGTATGTAAAGGTAACCGCCCCTGCAAAGCCCATTCAGAACGAGCAATTTCTGCCCCGTTCAAACGCCCTGAAATACGAACTTTAATGCCCTGAGCGCCAAATCGTTGTGCTTCTTCCAAGCTTTTGCGTAAGGCACGTCTAAAGGCTACGCGCTTCTCCAACTGCTGGGCAATTTTTTCAGCTTGCAGTTGAGCGTTCAGTTCAGGTTTATGAATTTCCTGAATATTGATGAAGACATCGCGTCCGGTCCGGCGACCGATTTCCTGCTTCAACTTGTCAATCTCTGAACCTTTGCGACCGATGATGATACCAGGGCGCGAAGTATAAATGATGATTTTCAAGCGATTCGCAGCGCGATCAATTTCGATCTGAGACACACCTGCGCTCTCAAATCGCTTCTTCAATTCTTTCTTCAATTTGAGGTCTTCAAGCAGGAGCTTGCCAAAATCTTTTTTGGCGTACCAACGGGAATGCCATCCGCGATTGTATCCAAGCCTGAAACCGTAAGGGTGAACTTTCTGACCCATCGTAACTCCGTGTTAGTTGCCTTCTTCCTTTTCATTGGAAACGCAAATGGTGATGTGGCTGTAGTGACGACGCTCTCGATAAGCGCGCCCCATTGGAGCCGGACGAACGCGGCGGCGATTTTTTGTGACGCCTTTGCCAACAAAACATTCACTGACATACAAATCGTCAGGATCAACAATCACGTTCGCAGCTTCTGCTTTCACTGCGGCGTTGGCAATTGCTGAGCGCAGCACCATTTCAACCGGATGGGTTGCGCGTTTATTGGTAAATTTCAGAATTGACAAAGCCTCATTCACCTTACGACCACGAATCAGGTCAATGACCAGCTTGGCTTTCTGCGATGATCCTTTGATATTCTTGACCGATGCTTGTGCTTCCATAATTCCAACGATGAATTAGGAATGCTGAGCGCTTGATGAATAAGGCCCCCCCTATCCATAGTTCTCATCATTCATCACTATCTCTTGCCCGCAGATTTTTCTGACTTGTCTGCGTGCCCTTTGAATGTTCTGGTAGGTGAAAACTCACCTAACTTGTGACCGACCATGTTTTCAGTCACATAAACCGGAATAAATTTTTTCCCATTGTGACAAGCAAGCGTATGACCAACCATATCAGGCGTCAGAGTCGAGCGGCGCGACCAAGTCTTATGGACTTTTTTCTCTCGCGCGGCATTCATCTTGTCTATCGCCTTCTCAAGATGCTTATCAATGAACGGTCCCTTTTTAACTGAACGTGCCATATTTTTCAGGTTTCGGGTTTCGGGTTTCAGGTTTCAGGTTTGTCTTTTATCTGACACCCGATTCCTGTCACCTCACACCTTTGTTATTTCGTTCTCCGTTTAACAATAAACTTGTCTGTACGTTTATTAGAACGTGTCTTATATCCGCGAGTAGGCTTACCCCAGGGAGTGACAGGATTGCGTCCACCAGAGGTACGACCTTCACCACCACCATGCGGATGGTCAACGGGATTCATTACCACACCGCGCACTGAGGGACGTTTGCCCAACCAACGCGAACGCCCTGCTTTTCCAAGCGAAACATTTTCGTGTTCGGTATTTCCTACCTGACCAACCGTTGCCATGCATTCAACCGGCACTTTACGGATTTCACCAGATGGCAGTCGTAATTGAGCCATTCCAGCTTCTTTAGCCACAAGCTGCGCAAAACTACCCGCGCTGCGTGCCATCTGTCCACCTTTACCCGGGCGTAACTCAATATTATGAACCTGCGTACCGAGTGGAATATTCTTTAGAGGTAACGCGTTACCGACTAAAATATCGGCCCCGACACCTGAAAGAATTTCCTGCCCAACGTGAATGCCAACTGGTGCTAAAATATAACGTTTTTCTCCGTCTACATAATTCAACAAAGCGATTCTGGCTGAACGATTCGGATCATACTCAATCGTCGCAACCTTAGCCGGAATCCCAGCCTTATCGCGCTTGAAGTCAATAATACGATATTGACGTTTATGACCTTGTCCGCGATGCCTGATTGTAATGCGCCCTAAATTGTTACGCCCGTTGATGCGGGATTTATGCGAAGTCAGGGGCTTGTACGGTTTATCAGTCGTCAACTCATCATTGGTGAGATATGTCTGAAAGCGCCGCGCTGGACTTGTTGGTGTAAGCTTCTTAATTCCCATCTTTCTCTCCAGTCAATACCGGATAAAACTCATTTCTGAGCTAGATCACTTCTCCAAAATCATCAAGGCGCTCGCCTTTTTGTAAGGTGACATAAGCTTTCTTATAATCAGGCTTACGACCCACCAACCGCCCTCTTCGTACTTCTTGTCCACGACCATTAACAATCCTGACAGCTCCAACCTTGCGCTTGAAAATTGTCTCGACCGCAAGCTTGATACTGTTTTTATTGGCGCTGTGCGCAACAATAAATGTCAACACCTGCTTGCCAATTGTTTCACCAAGGTCGCCCTTGGCTTTCATCGCCTTCTCAGTTACGACCGGCGCTTTGATTACATCCCAAATCGTTTTCATAACCTTACTTGCTCAGTTTTTCTTGCAGTACATTAACAGCTTCACGGGTCAGAACAACTTTCTCGTGGTAAATCACGTCATAAATATTGACGTTGGCATCTACCGCTAAGGTCATTCCTGGCACGTTACGTGAAGCAAACGCAAAATTATCAGTGGCGGAAGCAGTGACAAATAACGCCCGCTTGTCTAAGCCTAAAGCCTTCACTGCGGCCACAAAACTTTTGGTTTTATGATCAGTTAAAGCAAAGTCTTCAACCACGACCAGATTACCTTCGCGAAGTCGCTCTGAAAGAACAGATCGTAATGCGCCACGCTTCATTTTCTTTGGAAGCTCGTAAGTCCAATCACGCGGTTGTGGCCCGTGAACATTACCGCCACCTTTCCAAAGTGGGGAACGTAGACTTGCAATCCGAGCACGACCTGTGCCTTTTTGCTTCCACAACTTCTTACCACTGCCGGAGGTATTACCGCGAGTTTTCGTCGCCGAATTTCCCTGCCGTTGATTGGCTTGATAGTTTTTGAGCGCGTCGTAAATCAACGCTTCGTTTAGTGGAGCGCCAAAAACCTCATCACTAAGGTCTAGTTCGCCCACCACTTGATTGCTTAAATTTTTGATTTCAACCGTCGGCATTGCTGCACCCTGACTGTTTACTTAGTAACTTTTTTAATTAACACGATGCTTCCGGTAGGACCGGGCAACGCGCCGCGAATCAACAGCAGATTTTCTTCTGCGTTCACTTGCATGACTTTTAGATTTTTGACCGTTTTACGCTCAACACCCATGTGTCCAGCCATCTTCGTGCCTTTGATAACACGAGACGGATAAGCTGATTGACCAATCGAACCGGGAGCACGATGGAACATCGAACCATGTGAAGCGCGACCGCCGCTGAATCCGTGTCTCTTGATAAAACCCGCGAAACCGCGTCCTTTGCTCGTACCGACAATCTCAACCAAGTCGTTTTCAGCGAATTGGTCAATTAAGATTTTGTCGCCCACTGTGGCTTCTTCCCCATTTTTAATTCTTAATTCCTTAAGAATTTTAGTGGGTGGGATACCTGCTTTATCAAAATGACCTTTCATCGGCTTGTTGACGTTCTTTGGACTCTTATCGTCCACAAACCCCAACTGCACAGCTTCGTAGCCGTCGGTTGAAACGGTCTTTCGCTGTACGACGACGCAAGGTCCGGCTTTGACTACCGTAACTGGTGTTACAGTGCCATCCGCCGCAAAGATTTGCGTCATACCCAGCTTTTTACCAATAATGCCGTTCACCATTGTAATTTACTCCGTCTAGTGCAAAACGCTTCCGGGCGCTTTGCGACGAATTTTAGTGATGCAAAACTAAAAACTATCGGTTACGTCCGAAGGCTTTAATTTCCGCGTCCACACCAGCAGGAAGATCAAGCTTCATCAAAGCTTCCATCGTCTGCGCGGTTGGATCAAGAATGTCCATCAAACGCTTATGAGTGCGAATTTCAAACTGCTCACGTGATTTTTTATCCACATGAGGCGACTTGAGTACCGTCCATTTATTCTTGACGGTTGGTAACGGAATCGGCCCCGCTACTCTTGCCCCAGTTCGCTTGGCAGTCTCAATGATTTCTGCCGTGGATTGATCAAGTACTCGATAATCGTAGGCTTTGAGTCTAATTCTGATTTTTTCGTTCAGCATAAAATATGTAGTGCTGAGTCTCAAGTGCTGAGATTCTTTCAACTTAGGACTCAGGACTTAGGACTAATTCCTTATTCAACAATATCAGAGATAGTGCCAGCGCCGACGGTGCGACCGCCTTCACGGATCGC
>JAYVRW010000412.1:0-9904 GCA_043775925.1 Blastocatellia bacterium | reverse complement strand
CTTCGTTCGATGATGCGTCCGTAGCTTCGTCATTGCTCGCAGGCTGGCAAAGCTACACGCCTGACGTTCGCGCCAAAGTTTTGGAAGCGATGCTCAGCGAAAAAGAGCGGATGAAAATTTTGCTGCAAGCCGTTGAAGAAAAAAAGATTGAGAAAACCGCGCTCGGCGAAGAAATGCGCACGCGGCTTTACAATCATCCTGAGCAAACGGTCGTAGACCGCGCAAAGGCTTTATTTAAAGGCTCCAGCGATGATCGCGGACAGGCTGTGGCGAATTACAAAGAAGTCCTCACGATGAATGGAGAGCAAAATCGTGGCAAGTCCGTCTTCGATCAGCACTGCGCCAAATGCCATATTCCTCAAAAAGGCAATCGCATCGGGCCTGACCTTTCGGGCGTGAATAATAAATCGAAAGATGAATTGCTGACTTCGATTTTGAATCCGAGCTACGCGATTGAACCGCGCTTTGTGAATTACATCGTGACGACAAATGACGGAAGAATTCGCAACGGTGTGCTGGCGAACGAAACGCCGGGAGCGATTACGTTGCGCGGACTGGATGGTGATACTTCGATCCTGCGCAAGAACGTGAAGGAGATCAAAGCTTCCAATATGTCACTGATGCCGGGAGCGTTTGAAATGATGATTGATAAGCAGCAGATGGCGGATTTGATTGCTTATCTGCGGGCGGGTTTGTGAAATTTTATTTGAGGAATGAGGAAGATTTTGCCAGTCGCAGCTCCTTGCAGTAGTATTGGATTGCTTTGAAATCATTCCAGTTTTCTGTCACGACTGTCGCGTTCCAGCGTCGTGCGCTCACCGCGAGCAAAACATCCATCGCCATTCGCTGCGAAGCTCCAGTTTTTAGTTTTGGGGCAAGACCACCAGCTTTTTGACGCCGACCTTGTGAAA
Organism: Blastocatellia bacterium; assembly: GCA_043775925.1. Lineage (GTDB taxonomy): Bacteria > Acidobacteriota > Blastocatellia > RBC074 > RBC074 > JAFDVL01. The sequence continues at coordinate 8,993 of JAYVRW010000412.1, read as the reverse complement.
GCCAGTAAAGAATTTTGCTAGACATCATCCAATCTTCATAGCTTGGGACAATTAAGGAATTGTCTCGTTCATATTCACATCCAAGAACCTCATATCTTTTACGCTCACTTTCATCGTTAGCACTCGACATTAATTCCATTAACACGATTGATGAAAATAAAATGTTGTCTGGCAAAGCAATAATTTTATGAGAAATAATTGTCGAGGTGTCAATTGTGTAATAAGTCATTGACCCGCTTAGCGTTTATTTTGGTGATTATAAGTTGCCTGGAATGCTTTTAAGGTTGCAGCTTTGCGTTTGGCTAAACGCTGTAATCGTTCTTCCTCCGATTCGGGGTTGATCCGAACGGGCTGTGGACGAGAGGTTTTCGTAACATGGATCAGCTCTATTTCAGAACCACACGCCACCTTAACGAAATTCGGTTTTACTTTTGGTTTGGAATTTTTACTCTCAATTGAAATCGTTTGCGCCATAGTTTACTCCTTAATTTCGGATGAAATATTATCACGTTTTCCACAAATTAGAAGACATAAGTAGCGATTGTTTTTAACTACCTTGACACTCGAACTGAGCTTCGTCACAATCCTGATTTCCTATTTTTATAGATGTGATCGGTAGCAAATGATTGGCTTTTTTATAAACATCTCTACCATCTACTGACTCCCGACTACTTTTTATGATCGTAATGAAATTCGGCGGCACTTCTGTCGAAGACGCCACCGCCATCCGCAGATTAGTTTCCATCGTTCAGGGGCAACTCGAACGACAACCCATCGTAGTCGTTTCGGCCATGTCGAAAGTCACCAATGCTCTGTTGGAATGTGCGAAGCTCACCGCTGAACACAAAGAATCCGAAATGCGAATTCTGTTGGATCAGATTACGGCGCGTCATTACGCAGCGGCTGATGAACTGGCTTTGCCTAATGATAAAGAGGATTTGCACGCTGCGTTGAAAAATCGTTTTGAAGATTTGTTGCGGACGCTGGATGAAATTCGGCGTTATGGCAAAGTGACCCCACGCTTGTCTGATGCAGTTTCTGCGAACGGAGAATTTCTTTCTTCATTGCTTGTCGCCGCCGCTTTTCGTCAGGCTGGCATTAGCAGTGAAGCAATTGACGTTCGCCCCTTGATGCGGACGAATGATGATTTTATGCGGGCGGCGATTGATTTTGAAATTGCCAATCCGGCCCTCGAAAAAACGTTTACCGCGAAAGTCGAAGCGGGTTTTGTCCCCGTCACACAAGGCTTTATTGGTTCGTCTGTTGATGGGATTACCACTACGATTGGACGTGGCGGCTCTGATTATTCTGCCGCGATCATCGGCGGCGCGGTCAAAGCCGAAGCCATTGAAATCTGGACGGATGTAGACGGAATGATGACGACCGATCCGCGCATCGTCCCGGAAGCCGCCAAGATCAAAACGATTTCGTTTGCTGAAGCCTCAGAACTGGCCTATTTCGGAGCCAGAGTTTTGCATCCTTCGACGCTGCGTCCGGCGATGTCTTTGGATATTCCGGTTTACATTTGTAATTCGCGGCGTCCGCATGTGCAAGGCACCGCGATTTTGTCTCACGCGCCTGCTTCTAAATCTCCCATCAAAGCGATTGCTTTCAAACGCGGCATCACCGTCGTTAATGTGAATTCCGTCAGAATGTTGATGGCGCACGGATTTTTGGCGAAGCTGTTTGAGGTCTTCAATCGCCACGAAACCGCCGTAGATATGGTGGCGACGTCGGAAGTTAGCGTTTCGATGACATTGGACGAAACGCGAAATTTAGATAAAGTTGTGACTGATTTACAGGAATTCGGTGAAGTCACGGTGGAGCGGGATCGTGCGTTGATTTGTTTGGTTGGTGAGCAAATGAAATTTACGCCGGGGTTGGCTTCACGGATTTTTACGCCGCTCAATCACATCAATATTTCAATGATTTCGCACGGCGCTTCGGCGATTAATGCCAGTTTTGTCGTTGATAACGCGCACGTTGATGAAGCCGTCAAAAAATTGCATGAAGCATTTTTCAGCGAATTGGATGAAGAAACGTTTGAGCGTGTTGTTGATTAGTGAAATCAGTTCAGTGAAGATTGCGTGTAACTCAAAGAGGTTCAAATTTGGCTCCAGAGGAGCCAGATATTTATAGCAATTGAGTAGCTGGATGTCGCTCCGCTGGAACTTTTATTGTACGCGTACACGCTTTCTATAAATATACCGCGCCACTGGCGCTAAAACTTTCCCAACGCCATTAAAATATTGACTTGAAATTGTGCGTAAGCCTTAATTATGAGGAACACCATAAATCGAGTAATTTTCAGGGGCTTCATCTCGGGTAACCTTCTGGAGGCAAAGCTACGGTCTGCTTTCCTCTTGTTTTTTTGTTAGTAGTTAGTTGTACCTGGTAGAGTGTCGGAGCTTTTATCGGTTCTGGCTTTTGCCTGGATTATCTGACACGTCCCATGAAAGACATTGCTATTGTGCTTAATCTTCCAGACAATAATCTTTAGTTATCAGGCTTTGATGAGGCTCTGATCGGTGCAAGAGTCGTACTACGCCAGATGAGGATTGACCGTAATTTAACCAGAGATCGGATGAGGCATCGTTAATTTATGCGGGAATTTATGCGGGGTGTGAGAATTTTATTGAGGAAGGTAAAAAGACTGAGGAGCAACCGTTCAGAGTTCACGCTTCAGCGTGCCAAAACAACCACGTTGAAGCGTGAACTCTGAACTTTTACACTGCTTGAGGCGGCTCTAATTTGCCCACAATCAGCCAATACGCCAAAAGACCTGAGACTAGAACAATGGCCGCCAGCGCGAAAGCTGAAGAATATGATCCGGTCACATTTATGATGTAGCCGGTGGCGAGTGGTGCAATAATTCCTGCCAGGTTGCCAATAAAATTTTCAATTCCTGTCCACAGCCCAACTTCATTTGAGGGCGCGCAGCATTGCAAAATTACCTGCAAATTTCCCGCTCCTAATCCCACCAGACAACCACCCATAATCAATGCCAGTGCTGCATTCGGGCTTTCAACTCTGGCGGCTGGAATTAAGAGCAATCCGGTCGCAAAGGAAATTGTCACGATTGTTTTGCGCGTGAGCGTTTCATCCCAACCGCTCTGTACCAGGCGGTCAGAAATCCACCCGCCAATCGGTTGACTGGCCCCAAAAACTAAAAAGGGAAGCGCTGAATAAATCCCCGCCGTCATCATGGACATGTGACGAACCTTAATCAGGTAGCTCGGCAGCCAGGTCACGAGCAAATACCAATAATAATCAAAGCAAAAAAAGCCCAGACAAATGCCCCATAAATTACGATTCGTGAGTAGCGATAAAATCTTTTGCCGACCAGGTATCGGGATGCGCTCAGCTTGCATTTCCGGGCTTTCCTGCAACCGTTTCGGAGTAAGTAAAAGCCAGGGAAGCAACCATAAAAGAGCTGCAAACCCGACTACCATAAAGGTTCTGCGCCAGCCAAAATTTATAATGCTCCACGGGACGACGAGACCTTCCAGCACTAAGCCTGTTCGCGTTCCGAAATCAAACAATCCGACTGGTAATCCGCGCTCTTTTGAAGTGAACATCAGGCTGACAATTTTGCTGCCGCCGGGGAGGTAAATGGATTCTCCAATCCCCAGTAAAATACGAAATGTAATCAGGATTAATAAGGTGTCTGCCACGCCAGTTAGTCCTTGCGCGATGGACCATAACGCAAAAGCTCCCGCATACAGCCAGCGCAAATTAATTCGATCTGACAACCATCCAACTGGAATTTGCATCAAGGCGTAAGACCAGAAAAATGAAGAGAGCACCATGCCTTCTTGCAGCGGATTAAGATGCAGGTCTTCTGAAATTTTCGGGAGCGCCATCGAAAGTGTCGCCCGATCAAAATAATTGATCATCGAAGCCGTGAAAAGTAGCCCGACGATTGACCAGCGGCGGCGGTTGGAGATATTCAGGATTGCAGACATAGGTGAAAAGCGCCTTTTATGTTGATTTTCGACAGTGAAGTTACTGAGTTCAGTTTGCTTTTGACGAGGCAGAAATCCTCGTCTTAAACTTCTACTGCTTAAAAACGAATTGAATTTGTAGTTGGTCTGAATAACCAGAAGGCGTGATCTTACCCTATTCGGACGACCTTCGCAAAAAATACAGGTTGATAGTTAGTTGACGACGATAGCGCCTTTATACATTCCCATTCCGCAATGAAAACGTAGCTCGCCGATAGGCTGTGGAGCCATCTCAATGATGACTGTTTGTCCAGGTCGCAAATCTTGTGAGACGTCGAGTGAAGGGAAAATAATTTTGTTGCCACAGTTCGGAGCGGCGTCACGGGTGAGGGCAATTTTCGTAACTTTCCGCGACGAAATTTCTAACCGGGAAGGAGTAAATCCATTCGCTCCAATTTTGATTTCTACAGCATCGGTTGGAATGGAAATCTTTGCCAAGTTGGTTTTTTCTGCTTCGTTCACTTGCAAAACGAAGGGTTGTGCGATGACAGAATCACCAACCTGAAATTGCGCCCAGAGTTTATACAGCCCTGCTTTTTGAAAGCTGGTAATGGTGCGAATCTCAGATGGTGGAGGCTCCAAAGCTGATAGTTTTTCATTATGAAGATGGATCGTACTAGAAGCGCGAAGTGAAGTCTGATTTTCGATGGGATGCGCATGAATAAAACTCTCAAGCGCTTCGTCAATGATGACAAAGTGCGCCCAAGCTCCGAGATACGGCGTTAAATTTTCAGGAATCTTTCCGCTTGCTTGGTCACGAATGGTGAAGGTGAGTTCAATGTCTTCGCCAGCTCGTAGCGTTTGTTTAGTGGTCATCGCAACCGTGATGCCGTTTGTTTCAGGCTCCCAATTTTTGTCGGCAGCAAGTTTTATGCGCTCCCGTTTTTTTCCTTGCAGCGTGAGGTCGAAAGTCTCAACCCGCTGCGCACCGCCAGGCGGAGTGAAATCTGCGTAGAGGCGATAACGTCCGCCGGATTTGAAAATATGGGTGATTTCATAACGATCACCCGCCACCAGTTCGGGGTGGATGTGAACGAATTCTGATAAATCATCCGAAACAATCAGCAGATGCAGCGGGCGTTCGTGAACATACTCCAAAAATCGTAATGGTCGTTGCGTGGTATTCTGCACCTGAAAACTAAGCCGCATTGGAACGCCTGCTGTTAATTCTTCTCCCTCGACTTGCAGCCTGAATTTTTGCGGATTGCCTGCATTCGTCAAAGACAGCAAAGTTTTGCATTGAGGTGTGAACAGTCTGGTTTGATCCAGGCTGTCAGTGAAAGCCTGACTCAATTCCTCTGCGTTGATTTTTCCGAAATATTTTCCGGCCAAAATGTATGGAAACGCCAGCCGACCTGACGCATCAGACGACAGAAAATAGGCGTAAGTCCCGTTCGGATATTCTGGCGTTTTGACGGAGCGCCCGTTGAATTCGTCAAGGTCGCCGCTGCCTGCAACGAATTCGTAGTCTTCAACAAATGCGCCAAGCGGGAACTCGGAATTGATTTCTGGCCCATACTGACTGGGCGTTAGTTGCGTGCCATCTGCCAGCTCAGTGCGTCTCTTTATCTTTCTGAGCTGATAGCCGGAGCGCATTTTTTTCAGCGCACCGATTCCATCGGCATTCGCAAAACTCCACGATCCATACACGGGGTAGCCGTCAAATGCGTAGCCAATAATGGGTGAATGTTTGCTACTATCGGCTAAAAGATTTTCGATCAACCCCCACGAATTTTTGTGCGTTAACTCCTGTCGCGGTCGTCCTGACGCGACAAATTCCCCATCATCGTTGCCGGCTATCGGGTCAAAATGCCAGAGATTTTGTCCCTGAAATGACGCTCTTTCGAACTGATTAAAAATAGGCAGGCCATTGATAAAGGCTCCGAGTACATCAGGTCTGACGCTGGTGTGAAGACCTTTTTCGGGAGCGGGAAAGCGCGGAATTTGGAAACGAAGTTGACGCTTTCTTTCCACGTGATCGGTGGGTGTTTGCAATGGGCCAAGGTAATAAAGTGAAATTCCAGCGGAGCGAATTTCCCAATAACGATCCAGCGTTGTAACCGCATGAACTTCCGGTTGAATACTTGCCAGTTGCTGGTTCTGAATCATAGCGACTTGGGGATTCACCAGCCACGCAGTCCGTACTGGTTCCTGCGCCACCGCGACGGTTGCCAGCAGGCACCACCATACGCACAGCCAGAATTTATCGGTTTTCTGTTTCATGGGCTTTGCCTATTTAATCACCAGCGTTACGGCATTCGAAGGCTTACCGTTGACAGATACGGTGACATTGATTTTGCCTTTCCCGATCAATGTACGTGGGAGCGGAACATTATATTGATCAAGCCCCAGCCAGGTTCCTTGTGCTCCGGCATAAACGGCGGAAACGGTGGCATCGCCAAGGTTGACGCTCACGATCGGTGACACTGTTTTTCCCAGACCAGTACCAAAGAGGATCAAATACAATTGATCTGTTTCCGGGCCGAAATCAATTGGCAGCGCGGTGATAGCTCCAGTCTGACTTATCTGAATGATCGGCTCATCCGTGTTCTGACCATTGCGCACACGGGTGAGATAGGCTGCCGCAGTATTTTCCTGATTGAAATTAAAAAAGAGGTTTGGGTACGTGGTCGTAACATTCAGGCTACCACTAACTGACACTCCCCCGGCTGAAATCGTGACCGTTGCCAAACCCGACGAGACATTTTCCGGGATCCGATAATTCACCTGCGTTGGCGAAGCATATCCAATGGTAGCTGATTGTGTAGTTCCTGCTGCATCTTTGATTGTCACAGTTGTACCACCTAGCGTGTTAGGCCAGGATGGCGAAGAAGCGCCAGCCGTACTCGTCGCCAGTTTGGCGTTAAAAACTGTAAAAGCTGAAACCATTTCGCCTGGCGCAATCGGACCATTTTCAAAGGATGCCGCCGAAACATTAGTGATGCCGGAAGCGACGCGTCCTCCGCCGACATCTGCTTTAGTGGAATTACTATAGCTGGCACCGTCCAGCGCATTGAAAATTGCGACGCCATTGACCAGTAGTCCAACCGGCCCCATGCCTGTCCGGGTTTTCGTAGTAGCGACAGCAGGCGTGAGCGGGATTTGTCCACGAAAACTTTGCGCCGAGGGGAAGTTTAGAAAAACCGAACCTTTATCTCCAGAACTGAACCACGGCCCCATCGTATAGCTGGCTAAACCATTCGAGGTGATATACGCAGAGGAACTGGTATAGCTGATGGTTTGCGTGTCGGCTTTGGTAGGAGTCGAAACTCCTCCGTTGACGGTAGCTCCGGTCGGAACATTCGCTGGCCAGGTAGTTGTCGCTCCGGCAGTCGGGTCAAATCCATTGATGATCGTGGCATTTTGTTGTGAATTTTTTGTCGTCCATGAATTCAACTGCGGCGTTGTCACTTGTGTTTGGGTATATGCTCCGTTGGCAAAATACGATGTGGCATTCGCCGGAATCGTGGCGCTACTGCTGCCAGTTACTGTGCCGTAATATTGCATGCCGATCAGAAAGGGAAAGGCTGGCGAACCATCATCGTTAATGGTGACGAAATAGGCGTACGTGCCGGAAGGATATTCGGGCGTGATCGCAAAACGACCGTTATATTGATCCAGATCGCCGAGTCCGGTCACAAACTCATAATCCTCAATGTAACGACTCAGGGGATAGGTTTCAGAAACATCCGGGCCGTATTGACTGCTGGTTAGTTGCTGAGACACGCCGGGATGGAGCGAAACTGCCCAATCCGGCAATGAAGTACGTTGGGTCATGGTGCGCAACCGAAAGCCTGATTTCATCCGCTTGATCGCACTGTTCGGGTTAATAGGATCGGCGTATCCATACGGCCCATAGACCGGATAGCCGTCGAATGACCAGCCCAGAATTGGTGAATGATTCCAGGGCACAGAATTTTCTTTGTACACAGTTCCTGTGCGTCCTGAGCTGACCAGCGTGAGATTGTCACCTAACTGCGCACGCAGGCAAATCGGCTGGACGTGGTTATGATACTGCCCTGATCCAGGTTGATGAGCCAGACATTTATCGAACGTTTCATACTCGCCATAATACGCATTGCGCAACCAGATGCCGTCGCCTGATCCGCCAGGTTGGGCGTAAATAATTGCTGTATAGACGAAGAAGAAAGTAAGTAGAAAAATAGGTCTCTTTGCCGTCATTTCGGGATCTCCTGATGAAAAATTGAGCAGAATAAAGCCCAGTGAAATCTGATTCAGCCGATAGGTAGAGTACGCCCGAACCCTGGCGCGTACTCTACCGTTGCGTGTCCGTGTTACTGACGTGGCGGTGGAGCATCGTGGCGGTGTTCCATCTTCTCCTGCAACTCAAGCGCTTTTGCTTTTTGTGCGGGCGTCAGCAGGTTAAAAATCGCCGTGTGAGTTTTAATGTGCAGAACTTCTAATTCGAGTTCTGGTTGTTGTGTTTGCACCAATAACGAACGGATGGCGACTTCATTAAACACTCCATCCTTCGTCGCAGTTTGAATTTGGTCATGAGCAGTTTTGAGTTGGTCATGGATTGGTTTTGCCGCCGCTCTTTCTGCGTCGTGCAATTTCTTGATTTGGTCTTTTTGATCGGTCGTCAAATCAAGCAAAGTGAATAACATTGCTTCGCCGCCGCCGGGGCCTCGTCCTTGCATCTCACCTTGAGGTGGCGGTGGAGCACCTTGCGGGCGCTGTCCCTGCTGCGCTGCGACAACTGATGTTTCGCACCAATCGAAGCCTGCGATGCCAATGATAGCTGTTAGTGCCAATCCCAAAATAAATGATTTGTTCATATTCTTCTCCTTGTAGATGTAGTGCAAACTTGACAGTTTGCTGACGTGTTCAGGAACGATTTGCTCATTGACAACCGCCTCTGGATCAGCATATCTGAATTCCTCTCGGCGTTGTCGTGAGGCAAAGATAGCGTTGCACCGTAAAGCTTTGATGTGCTGCCACTAGAAATTTGTTAAGGAACTGTAAAGT
>JAYVRW010000411.1:0-2942 GCA_043775925.1 Blastocatellia bacterium | reverse complement strand
GCGGCGTCTGGCAAAAAGATTCGCGGCTGCATCGTGCGTTTAAATGGCTGGAACAACAAATGTACGCCCGTGCCGATGGCATCATCGCGTTGTCTCATCGCGCCAAAAATATCATCCAAACATTGCCGCCCGTTGTCCGCAAAAATACCCCCGTTATTGTTGTTCCAAGCTGTGTTGAGCTGCAGCATTTTCAAGTTCATGAAGCGCAATCTTTTTCACCGCACGAATTGAAATTGATTTATGTCGGCAGCATCGGACGGCGTTATTTGCTGGACAAAATTGGTAGTTTTGCAGCGGTCGCGGCAGAGGAGTTCGCGCAAATTCATTTACGTGTTTTGAGCAGGATGGAAAAAAGTCTGGTTGGAGAGATGCTGGCATCTGGTGGGCTGACGGAACAATACTGGTCGTATGATTGTGTGACTCGTGAAGATATTCCACCAGAGTTATCGCAGCAACAGGCAGGATTGTTTTTTCTGACTAATGGATTGAGTGAACACGGTTGTTCGCCGACAAAAATTGGTGAATATTGGGCTGCCGGATTGCCTGTGATAACTACCAGCAATGTCAGCGACACCGATGAAATTATTCGCCGTGAAAAAGTGGGCGTTATCATCGAAGGGCATAATGCAGAGGCGTATCGTCGCGCCATTCATGAATTGAAGGATTTATTGACCGATCCTCAATTACCGCAACGCTGTCGTCAGGCAGCGGAAAAATATTACGCACTTGCTCCGGCTTGTGAGCAACAGGTGCAACTGTATAAAAACTTGATTCTCACCTGTGCCGTGAGCAAACCCATTTCCCCTATTTCAGAAGAAGCCTAAAGTAATGAGAGCCGAAGTAGTCAAGACGTTAAAGCTGGCAAGGTCTTCACAACCATTTAACTTTGCCGCAACTTCACTCGCTTACGCTTATCAGCAAATAACAGGCCAGCATTCTGAAAAAATTATTAAGCATCTGCATCGTGTCGGGGAAGTGAAGCGCACGCTCCCGAATGACCGGAAGTTAGCGTTGTGGTCAAAGGGGGATGATTGGGTCTCGAATCAAATCTTTTGGCGTGGCTGGGATGGTTACGAACCAGAGACCGTCCAGCTATTCTTTCGTCTGGCACAACGGGCGCGTATCACATTGGATGTCGGCGCTTATGTCGGGTACTACACTTTACTGGCGGCGCATGCGAACCCTGCTGCACAGGTCTTTGCTTTCGAGCCGCTACCCACTGTCTTTAAGCGGCTCCAGCAAAATATTCAGCTAAATCAACTCACGAATGTAACGTGCATCAACAGCGCGGTTAGCGACATTGACGGGACAGCCGAGTTTTTCCATGCACCGAATGAACTCCCAACCAGTTCCAGTCTTTCGTTCGAGTTTATGCGTGCGACGAATGATCTGATGCGGACAAAAGTCCCCGTCATCGCACTTGATAAATTTGTGCGTGAGCAAAAAATAGCAAGGGTTGATTTGGTCAAAATTGATACTGAGAGTACTGAGCCGGATGTATTAAGCGGGATGCGCGAAACACTCCAAAAAGATCACCCATTTATTGTGTGTGAAGTGTTGAAAGGGCGTGGCAGTGAGAAGGCTTTGTCAGAAATACTGCAACCGCTTAACTATCGCTATTATTTGCTGACGCCGGATGGCCGAATTTTAAAGGATCAAATTGAAGGGCATCCTGAATGGTTGAATTATCTTTTTACGACCCTTTCTCCGAAGGAATTCGCTGAGCTGTGAGCATCGAAAACACCGTCCGAGCATTACAGGTGAAAGTCACAAGCCCTGCGCAGGGAAATTGTTTAGCTTGTCTTAGTGATAATTCCAGATTGCTGGGAGTTAAGAATCATTACCAACTACGGCAATGTTCGCAGTGCGGCACGATTTTTACAAACAGTAAAAATGAGCAGGAGGCTTTGCGTGATTTATACGAGCACTATTACGATTACGCGAATTTTGAGACTGCGCCAGTAGTTGCTGCTTCATTGGAAAAACTTATTCGTTCGTTCAAGTCATTTCGTCACACTAGCCGCTTGCTGGATGTTGGTTATGGCGAAGGTGGGTTACTCAGGATTGCGCAGAAGCAGGGCTGGAATTGTTATGGCACAGAAATCTCTCCGCAGGCTTTGGAATATGGTCAGGGTTGTGGTTGGACAGTCTCATCTGAGGCCGACACTCATCCACTTTTTCCTGCTCAGGGTTTTGATGTCGTAACAATGATCGAACTGCTGGAACATGTGCAGAACCCTCATCAATTGCTGCGAATGGCGGCGCAATTATTACGCCCCGGTGGTGTGTTGTACCTGACTACGCCCAATGCCAATAGTTTGAATCGGCGTTTGCTGGGGCTGAAATGGAGCGTCATTAGCCCGCCGGAGCATCTGACGATTTGGACTGTGCAAGGTCTACGCCTGGCTTTAAGTCAGGCAGGTTTCCAACTCCAGCGCACACGGACAGAAGGTCTCAATCCAGCGGAAATACTGGCACAATGGCAAGCTCCGAAAAATGAAACAGTTGAAGTAAATCGTAATCAAACAGGCGCTGCATTGAATAGTGCTTTCTCAAGCAATGCTTTTCGTCGCTCCATCAAAACAGGCATCAATCACTGTCTTAGTACTTTTCGCCTGGGTGATTCGCTAAAAATTCAAGCCCTTCGTCAGCAGAGCTTACCGACACCAGATGAAACGAATTAAGGACGCAACCCGCGATCATCTTTCTGTTTGTGCGCTTGTGCCTTATCCGTTGGACACTGTGCCGGGTCAACGCTTTCGGATTGAGCAATGGTTATCCAGCTTGCAGGAGCAGGGGATTGCGGTGGATTTTCTGCCGTTTGCCGATACGCGTTTGATGCAATTGTTGTATCAAACCAATAGTATGGCGAAAGCTGCGGTGATGGCGAAGGCTTTGTTGCGGCGGATAGTGGATGTGGTAACGGCGAGCCGCTATGATGC
>JAYVRW010000410.1:0-2943 GCA_043775925.1 Blastocatellia bacterium | reverse complement strand
ATGAACTCGACGCCTTCAAAGATAAAGTTTCAGCGGCTGGTGGCAAGATCAACGCTTCGGAAATCAGCTATCAAAAAATTCATCAGGCAGGCATTGATCTGAATCAGGCGCGAGCTGATTACTTAGCCTTCACGAAGAAACTGGATGATTATTATTTGAAGCCTCCGAGCGGCGGTGGAGCCGGATTGACTTCATTGCCCGGAGCCGCGAAAGCTGCGGCAATGGTGCGCAAAATCATCTTCAAAATGTTCGATATTTACGTCGGAATGTTTCTCGCGCTCCGGCGTGAATTTGAAGATGACATTGAAGAACAAAGTTATCAGATGACGTTGCAGGCGATCACTGATAAACAGGCTCCGACGTTTCCGGTGTGGTTTCCAATTGAAGAAGCCGCCGAACCTGCCGCCCAGGAGGAGAAAAAAGAAGGCGGATTGCTAAGCGGAGTTTCCGATGCGATTGGTAGTGCGAAAGAAAAAGTTGATGAAACCAAAAAAGACATCAAAGAATTTATCGAACGCGAAGCCGATGTTCCAGCTCCCGGTGATGGATGTTTAGACGCGGCATTTGCGGCACTATTTAGCGCGGCAAGTGGTGACGACGAACTGAAAAAGAAATCGAAACAAGCGCCAGATTTGATTGTGCAGGCTTTTACCGACGTGCTGGCAATTGGCACGATCCCGCCATTTTTGCAAAGCGTAATGCGAGAGCTGACTTCTTCCAGCAGTCAATTTTTGCAGGCGATTTACGTTCACATCATGAAGCAAGGAGCCGCCAAGGATGTGACCGAAGAAATGTTAATGGAAGTCGGACGCGAATATCTGATTGATAAAATTATGGGAATTATTATTTCCATGACTTCGCTGGATTTTCTGAATTCAGACTCCAAACTGGTCAACGTTCAAGGGATGGGCGTCAGCGGCAAAGATGTCACCAACAAAGTTTCTGACACCCTTAACGAGGAGGCTGGACAACACGCCGAAGCCATCCTGAAAATTGCTGTCGGGCAATTAGCTCCCAAGTTGCATTCCGTCAGAGCCGAGGCCGAAAAAAATAAATCTTTGACGATGGAAGTGTTCCTGGGACACACGCCGCATTATCTGGCATTGATGGTACGCAATACATTTTTCCCGATCTGGGACATCATCGTTGAGAAAGTTTTTGGTTCCATCGCAGGGCCATTAGCCGGAGCCGCTTCACCGATCAAGAGCGCGCTGGGCACAGCCAAAGATGCCGCAAAAAAAGCCAAAGACATCGCTGATCGCGCCAACAAAGTACAGGATCAATTGGGGAAAGGTGTGAATTTAACGAACCCTGATGATCTCAAAAAATTAGCCGGAAATGTGATGGGGGGAGATGATGCCGCGAGCGCTGCTGGCGGCGGCAGCTTCCCCGGCGGCGCTCGCATCGTTCCGGGCAAAAGCAAGAAAATTGAAAAAAGCGAAATCGAAGACGCTGACAAACAAACGCAGTCAATTGAACAATATATCGTTGGTTAGAATGGTGTGGGGCGATTTCTTTAATCGCCACTTGTTCAATGAAAAATAGCGCAGGTAAAGAACCCGCGCCACAATTTACAAGCGCTCAATTGTAAGTTGATAAGATCAAGGAGAAAAAAATATGCCTCCCGCAGCCAGACTTACCGATATGCATGTATGCCCGATGGTGACACCGGGAACTCCGCCCATTCCACACGTTGGTGGACCGATTGTTTCGCCCGGTTGTCCGACCGTTTTGATTGGGATGTTGCCCGCTGCGCGTGTCACGGACATGGCGATCTGCGTCGGGCCTCCTGATGTCATCGTGAAAGGATCGGCGACGGTCCTGATTGGATTTTTACCAGCGGCGCGAATGGGCGATTCCACTGCGCACGGTGGCGTGATTGTCAAAGGTGAGCCAACGGTTATGATTGGCGGGTAGTACCTGGAGCGGTAGCGACGCGGGTGCGCGGCTACCAGTTTTCAACGCTGCATTACGCTTATTAAATTAACAGGAGTCTTCAAGATGAATCGTGAGAATTACCAATCCAAGCTGGTCGCAGGTTTATGTTTCAGTTTGATTTTATGGGTCGGCGGATGCCGCACTACGACTGAATCTACGACTTCAACTGGTGCGCCAGCAGCGGTGAAATCTTCTTCCACTTCAGGCACTGGTTGCGCAAATGCTTATTATCCGGCGACTCCGACGATGAAGAAAACCTACAAAATTAGTTACACCACAGGCAAATTGCCGAACGTGACGTATACCGAATCGTACACAAATTTCACGAAAGATGGTTTCGTGCAGAAAATGGAATTTGCTCCCTTTGAAAGTAAAAGCGGCAAGACGGATGTTACCAATATGGAACATGGTTTTCGCTGTGGAGCCGAAGGATTAATGGCATTGGAATACGCCAATGTGAATGCCGGACGCGAAAGTCAGTTCAAGTATAAAACTGTAAAGTCAGATGGCATCTCGTTTCCGAATGAAAGCGATTGGAAAGTCGGGAAAACATGGCAAGCCAGTTTTGAAGTCGAAGGATTGCCCTCCGAAAATAAAGATATCCCCATGATGCTCAAGGATGGCAAGTTTACGCTTGAGAATGAAATTGTCGCCGCAGAAAAAGTGACGACGGCGTCTGGCTCTTACGATACTTTCAAAGTAGCGATGACCGTCACCAGCAAAATGAATCTTGGCATGGGGGGCAAAGCGATGCCGATCAACGTTCCTCCCTTCAAAAATTTTGTCTGGTTTGCCAAGGATGTTGGTATGGTAAAAAGTGAAGTGATTGGCATGGCGAGCACCGAATTAATTGAATTGAAAAAATAAATCTCGCTGCTGCTGAAAGCCTGTATACTTAGACGAATTGTATCGCCCCTAATTTCCCCCAGATGTTCCTTACTATTTTGTGTCCAGCCCCAGCCGGAACTTTAGGAGTTTTGATGACCCGAATTTTGACCCAGAGAA
>JAYVRW010000409.1:0-9947 GCA_043775925.1 Blastocatellia bacterium | reverse complement strand
GCTTCGCCAGGAATTGAGCGCTGGGTTGCCGCAGATGAGCTTATTTGAGGAAGCTACTTCGAGTATAAATCTGGACAGTCCGGCGCAGGTGAAAGACGCGCTGAATCGGCTTGGCATTCAGGTTGACAGCACGAGCGAATGGCGGCTGCACAATTTAGCAGCCGAGCATCACGTCATTGAATTGCTGCTGAAATATCGCGGCTTGAGCAAAAGCCTTTCAGCGTATGGGCTTTCGTTACTGGATTTTATTAATCCTGTCACTGGCAGAATTCACGCGAATTTTCGCCAGATCGGGACTCCAACGGGAAGGATGGGCTGTGCTGCACCGGGGCTGCATCAGGTTCCGAATGAGAAAAAGTATCGTCAATGTTTTCGCGCTCCGGCGGGCAGAAAATTAGTCATCGCAGATTTTTCGCAAATCGAAATGCGGATTCTGGCAGAATTTTCCAGCGATGAGGCCTTACTTGTAGCGT
Organism: Blastocatellia bacterium; assembly: GCA_043775925.1. Taxonomy (GTDB): domain Bacteria; phylum Acidobacteriota; class Blastocatellia; order RBC074; family RBC074; genus JAFDVL01. Next base: position 9,474 of record JAYVRW010000409.1, on the reverse strand, counting down.
TCAATTCCGGCGCAGATTTGCATCGCTCGACCTATTCGCAAATGCTCGGCATTCCGCTGGCAGATGTCACCAATGAACAGCGTTCACAGGCGAAAGGCTTGAATTACGGATTGGTGTACGGAATGGGAGCCGAAGGTTTAGCCAATAAAATCAATAGCTCCGTGCCTGAAGCAGAAAAATTAATTAACAAATATTTTGCGGCTTACCCCGGTGTTGCGCGTTGGCTGAACGACGCGGCAAATATCGCAGTCAATGAACGTCAAAGCCGTTCCGCATCCGGCAGGCTCTGGAAATTTTCATTTGACGTGAAAGATCGCTCACAGCTTGGTGCGCTGAAACGAGTCGGGAAAAACGCTCCAATTCAGGGCACAGGTTCGGATTTATTCAAGCGTGCGATGATTTTGATTGATGAGGCTTTACAAAATTTCGATGCGCAAATTGTCCATTGCATTCACGACGAATTCGTCGTTGAGTGCGACGAAAAATTTGCTGATGAAATCGCTACCATTGTGTCCAATCAGATGGTCGCTGCTGGAAAAGAATATTTGCCGCGAGTGCCAGTGGAAGCTGAGGCGAAGGTTGCTGATGTATGGAGCAAGTGACTGGAGCGCAAGCGTCTCGCTTGCCAAGCGCGTGAAACGGCGCTCGAATCTTTGACGAGGGAACCGCGCTGCGATGGAAATTGATCTTTGCTGTAAGCCGCTCGCTGCGCTGCGCCAACGCTGCAAGCGAGATGCTTGCGCTCCCAGTCCATAAATCAATTTCCGTGTCTTGACAGTCTTAGTTTCGATCTGTAGTATAACGGCTCTTGTGAGGCAGGCACGTACTGTCAATGGTAGACGGTCTCCTTTACACGGAGAAGGTTGGGGGTTCGAGTCCCTCCGTGCCTACCAAATTTCACAGGAATTCAAATTTGTGACAGCAGATTTGAATCAAATGTTTGAAAATGCGGAGTCGTAGTTCAGTTGGTTAGAACGCCGGCCTGTCACGTCGGAGGTCGCGGGTTCGAGTCCCGTCGGCTCCGCCACTACTTTTTAAGTATTGGCATCGTACAATAGAAAAAGCCGCTCGCTTTAAAAGTCGAGCGGCTTTTTCTGTTTGATCCTCAGAGTGGAGTGGTAATGGATGAGAAGGTTTAGGCCTGATAGTGAGTGGCGATTTCGAACAGATTGGGAGCTTACCCGCTCACAACTCTTGCGCTACAAAATCGGTCGAATAATCTCAATATTATTTGGATTCACTCTTCTAATTCTAGATTTCTATTGGGGCTATATTTTGTACCACACAAATTCTGGGTTCAATATTCAAACAGCTTTTTATTGGATATTTGTGCTTTATTACTGCCTTGCCGTTTTATTTCCAGCTAATTTGGTATACAGCAATTTTTCCTATAATTTTAAGTTTATAGGGTTAGAATGTGGAGTAATGGTGTCGGTCACGTTACTAGGAAATTTGTTGATGGCTGATAAGTACTCCTGGACTTATCTATTACCTTTTGCCGTAACTGTAGTGATGGCATTCATTGCATACTTCACAGCAAAAATGAGAGTTAGCTCTAAGTCCTATTAAAATCATGCTCCGAATAGAAGAAGCCCTCAAAATAATTCTGGCTCACACGCCTGCTGCGGCGAACACCATCGAAGAAATTCCGTTGTCCGATGCGCTGGGGCGAACGTTGCGCCAAGATGTGATTTCTGATTTGGATATGCCTCCGTTTGATCGGGCGCGGATGGACGGGTACGCTGTCCGTTCCGTAGACATTTCTAAAGCGCAACCAAAAAATCCCGCAAAATTAAAGGAAATCGGCGAATCAATCGCCGGACGTGCGTTTCAGGGATTTGTTGGATTTGGCGAAGCAGTCAGAATTATGACCGGCGCTCCCGTGCCAGCCGGAGCCGATTCCGTCCAGAAAATTGAAGTCATCAATGCGCATGACGGAATCGTAGAAATTTTTGAAGCGACGAAACCACAGCAAAATATCACGGCACGCGGGGTCGAAGCCAAAGCCGGAAATCTGATGATGAAAGCTGGCGAAATCATTACTCCGGCGGCGGCGGCGGTACTCGCAAGTTTCGGCTACGCGATGGTCGAGGTTGCGATGCGTCCAAAAATTGTAGTGTTATCAACAGGTGATGAATTAGTTGAGGTCTGGGAGAAGCCACAGCCCGCGCAGATTCGCAATTCAAATACTTTTTCACTGGCTGGCTACGCACAGGCGGCGGGAGCCGAAGTGTTGAGCGCAGGTATCGTCCGCGACGATTTCAATGAAACGAAACAGGCGATTGCGGAAGCCGCGATGATGGCGGATGTCGTGATGCTTTCGGGCGGCGTCTCGATGGGCGATTACGATTTGGTCAAGCCTGCATTAGTTGAACTTGGCGCAGAAATTTTCGTCGAAAAAGTTGCGATGCATCCGGGGAAGCCGACAGTCTTTGCCAAACTTGGCGAAACCTTAATTTTCGGATTGCCGGGAAATCCGCTTTCGGTGGCTGTTTCATTCCATCTTTTTGCGCGTCCGGCATTATTAAAAATGCAGGGAGCCAACGACATTCATCTGCCGCGTGTTTTTGCTAAAGCTACCAGTAAAGTCAAAGGCGCTCCGCCGCGTCGTTCGCATCAACCTGCGCGATTAATCATTAAAAATGGAGTCGCCGAAGTCGAGCCATTAAAATGGGCTGGCTCTTCCGATGTCGTTGCATTTGTGCAAGCGGACGCTTTGATTGTTGTACCGGAAGAGTTGAGCGGATATGAGGCGGGAGAGTTAGTTGAGGTAATATTGCTTTGATAAATCAAATGGCAAAAGGCAAATATCAAAAGGCAAAATTTGTTTGGAAGGCTGCGCCTTGCTAAGAAATTTGTATTAAAAAATATTATTAAGTGCCGCCTTTTTGCCTTTTGATATTTGCCTTTTAATTTCTATCATTTTATGGCTAACGACCTTACTCATCTCGACGACGCTGGTCGCATTACAATGGTTGATGTGAGTGCGAAAAATTCCACGACGCGCACGGCTGAAGCCAGTGGATTTGTCGCAATGTCTCCTGCCACAATTTCTGCGATTCGTGAGCGGCGCACACCGAAAGGCGATCCATTAGAAACGGCGCGCTTAGCTGGAATTATGGGCGCGAAACGCACAGCAGAATTGATTCCGCTCTGTCATTCGCTGGCGCTCGCACATTGTGATGTCCAAATTGAATTGACGGATGACGGCGCAAAAATCTCAGCTACGGCGACCACCAGCGCACAGACCGGCGTCGAAATGGAAGCGTTGACAGCAGTTTCCATCGCGGCTCTCACGCTTTACGATATGTGTAAAGCGATTGATCGCATGATGACCATTGGTGAAATTCGCTTAGAAAGAAAAGTCGGCGGGAAGTCGGGAGAATGGAAGCGGAACGATGAGGTGAACGCTGAACAATGAAGTAGGAACACTCATCGCTCAGCGTTCATACTTCATTATTTCCTGGTCGAAAGCGCAATCTCCAAACCTCTTGCTGCGATGTCGCGGGTGCGCGTACTCCATCCCATTTCATCACGGTTTTGTTCATAGTCTCTGAGCACTCGATCTTTCAATCGTTCAATAAAAGCTTCCTGATCGGGAGCGTCTTTGATCGCGTCGTCAACTTCACGAAAAGCGTTGTTGATGGTGATGAGCCAGTTGGAGGCAGTGTATTCCGGCGTTCCCGGATCGTGAGAGAATTTAGCAGTGGGCATTAATCTTAACTCCTGAAATTTAGCCGCAAATTGGAAAAAATGGTCTTTGGTTTTTGAACTTTGGTCTTGGGGAAAAACAAAGACCAAAGTCCCAAGACCAAAGTTCATTGTTTATGTATTTAATAAAGTCTTCGCCATTTCGGCATAGACATCTACCGCGTTTTTCAAATCTTCTTTGGCAATATATTCGTGCGACGTGTGCGCGTCGTGAATTGATCCGGGGCCGTATAAGAGTGGCGTTCCCCAATTCGTCAGGCACGGAATATCTGTTCCGAAGCGCATGACATCGGTCGGAATTTCGTGGCCACAATTGACCGTATGGCAATGTACTGGAACTATTGAAAATCCGCGTTTGACTTCAGCGCGATTGCCGATGCGGTCACAAATAATTTTGTACAATTCATCGGGATGCGTGACGGTGCGGAACATTAATTCTGATGAAGCATGGTCGGGAACGACATTCGCTTTACGTCCTCCGGTGATCGTTCCGATGTTGTATGTGGTAGCACCGAGCAACGGATCAGAGGGCCATTCCGCCTGGCGAATTTCATTCAAAATATCCATCAACTTTTCAATCGCCGATTCGCCGTACTCAGGATACGCCGCATGCGCAGTTTTTCCGCTCGCTTCGATAATGACACGCAACGCGCCTTTCGTCGCAATCGCCTGCTTGCTTTCGGTTGGTTCACCATTGATGAGAAATTTATTTTGATTGGGTAAATTGTTTGCGACCAGTGCTCCGTCGCTGCCGTCTTCTTCGCCGACGACGTAGAGCATGCCGAAGTTTTTATGACCTTCAGCTTGCAGCTTTTGTGCCGCAAAAACCTGCGCTGCGATCACGCCTTTAGCATCACACGCGCCGCGTCCATAAATATTTTTGTCGTCTTCGCGGAAACCGATGTACGGCGGAACCGTGTCAATGTGCGAAGAAAATGTGACGTGCGGCTCGCCCAGTTTGGCAACTACATTGAAGCGTCCATCACTGACTTCCTGCGTTTCAACCGCGAAGCCCTGAGCGGATAAATAATCGCGGAGCCAACGTCCGACGCTACCTTCGTTGCCAGTGGTAGATTCGACTTCAATGATTTCGCGTGTGAATTGAAAAATGTCCATAAATTTTTGTCAGCGGAACGAGGATTATAGTTGGGTGATGCGGAAAGGACAAATTTATCAGGAAAATGCGAGCAAAAGTTTTCTTGGTGGCGAATTTGAAACACGATAAGCTGAGAAAGATTAGTGATGAATTACCAGATTACTTTCACCTGATATTTGGTAGCCTGCGCATCCTTGCTGAGCAGTGAAAATCCTTCGGTCATCGCCTGTGAGATTATCATTCGGTCGAACGGGTCTTGGTGATGAAATGGCAATTGGTTTAGGTTGTAAATGTGATTCGCGGAAATCGTTAGCAAGCGGAGATCATTCGTCTGAAGCTATTCATCAATTACTTTTGAGAGTTCATTCTCTAAGTTGAGTTTGCCAATTTGGATTTTAATTTGCATTTCCCGGATGCTGGCAATGCTTAGAAAAATATGGTTTGTTTTATCTAAAATTATGGAAAGTGCTTTTTCTGAAAATGCCGAACGATTGCCCTCAATCGAGTAAATAAAAAAGTGAGTATCTAAAATTATATTCATACGCGTCCGCCCCAAAACTCATCCGGCAACTCGTCATCAAAATCCTCACTGACCCAAACTTTTCCCTTTTGTAATCCAAGAATCCGTTGATTGCTTTGTGGTGTAGGCTCCTCAACTTTTTCTCCCAATTTATTGAAAAGCGCAATCAGTAACGCTTTTTGCTTTGGAAGTGAAAGTTTTTGGAATTCTGTCTCGACCAAATTTAAAAATATATCTGTTTCAGCCTGCATAACGTCCTCCCGATTTATGATGCAATATCATACCAGTTATATTTTAGGCGGCGGCACAAAAATCTTCAAATCCTCACTCGTCATCAATTTCGTAGCGTAAATAATTTGCCCGGTATGTTGTTGGAAATGACCAACGACTTGATAAATAGTATCGAGGATAGAGACTGTCGCGTGTTGCGGCGTGATGCGTTCGATCAATCGTTCCGGCGTGACGGATTCGATGACAGCGAGGTTGTGGTTGACGGTTTTGTGCAGCAATTCCAGCAACGCCTTTTTATCCATCTTTCCACGGGCGGAAAATTCTTCGTCGCGGACGCGAATATCTTTTTCTTCACCAAAGCCCGCGCCAATCCATTGTTGCATGTTGCCGCACAAATGCAGGATTAAATTCCCCGGCGCGTTTTCATTTTCGCTGCTGCGCTGCCAGATTTGTTCTTCGCTGAGCTTGGCAAAGCAACGCCCGATGATGTCGGTCATTTGCTTTAATTTATTGACGGAATGAGAAACGAAGAGAGATGTGATTTCGTTGTTCATAATTTATGCGTGGAGTACAAGCTTCAGCTTGGCTTTACAGTGGCGAGAAGTACTACCAAGCTGAAGCTTGTACTCCATGCCTCGTTATCTTAAAAAATCTTCCAATTGCACGGAAGCTTCGGTTTTTTCGTCGCGGTATTTGATGATAATCGGCGTATACACTGACAGTCCCATATCTTTGCCGTGCCCAACGTTGATGGCGCGGGAACCTGCTACGACGACGGCTCCGGCGGGAATTTCTAACGGCTGATTTTCGGTGCGGCGATAGACTTCTCCGCGTACGGCATCATACACGGGAGTGCCTCCGGTCAGGATTACGCCTGACGCCAGAATTACTTTTTCGCGCACGATGGTGCCTTCATAGACGCCGCAATTTCCACCGACTAAAACTTCGTCTTCGATGATGACGGGGAGTGCGCCGACGGGTTCGAGGACGCCTCCGATTTGGGCTGCGGCGGAAATGTGGCAACGTTTGCCGACTTGTGCGCAACTTCCAATCAGCGCATGCGAATCCACCATCGTACCGTCGTTCACGAACGCACCGACATTGATATACGCGGGCGGCATTATCGTGACGCCTTTGCCGAGAAATGCGCCGTCACGTACGGACGAACCACCAGGGACAACGCGCACACCATCGGTTACGCCAATTTGTTTGAGCGGATATGTTTCTTTATCAAAGAAACGAAAATTATCGTTGATGGAACAATCTACAATGCCGCCCAAACGAAAGCCGAGCAGGATGCCGCGTTTGACCCAGGTGTGCACCGTCCAATTGCCGGATTCGTCACGGCTGGCGGCACGAACTTCGCCGCGATTTAGCGCGGCTTTAAATTCGGTGAAGGCCGCGAGCGCAGCGCCTTTGTGTTCGGATAAAAGTTGGTCTACGGGCAGAGTGAAAAATTGGTCAATTTGTTGTTCGAGAGATGACATAAAAGTAAAATTAAAGCCGCGAATTACGCGAATTTTTACGAATAATATTTAGACAGGATTTACAAGATTTTCTTCAAGATTTACAAGGAAAGTTTTGTGAATCCTGTACAAAATCTTGTAAATCCTGTCTGGTAAAAAATCTACTGTAACAAGTTAATTGTTAAGCCGAACATTCTACACATCAGCGATGAAACAACAAATTATTCTACTTCGATTTTTGAATTTGGTCGAGTAAGCGCTTGGCGTGATTGCGGGCGATGAGGGGGACACTTTCGTCCTGCTTGAGGTCGTTGAGGATCGGTGTGAAGCGTTCAGGATCGGCAATGTTTTTGGACTTCATTTCGCTTTCGAGGAAGCGTAATTGCGCAGGTGTCGAGATCGGATCATTCTGTCGCACGGCTTCCAGTTCAAAGACGCGGGTTTCCTGCGTGGCGAGGTTGCGGAAAATATTTGCGAGCCGATTCATCGCTGCATTTTCAGTGTAATTAAATGTGACTTTGCGATGCTTACCGGATTTGGCAATGTCAATCGTGACGGTGCCAAGATGGGAGAAATCTTTTTTGTATTGGTAATTTTCGTTACTTTCAAAATAACTGACTTCAGTCAGAATGGAATTGATTTGCTCAAGAAGAGATGCGGAGACTTCGAGTTTATTGATCATTTCCTCGCTGTCTTTTTTCTTGAATTTGAATTCACCTTTGCCTGCCGCATCGAAGCTGATTTCCATGTGCGGCGTCGTGAATTTTTCATTATCGAAGAAGTATAAATACTTTGTTTGAGAAGAATCTTCTCGGTGATCGTTGGCGACTACAATTCGCGTTTGAGCGTGGAGAGAAAGAGTAAGTAAAATTGTAAAAAGAATTGAAAATAATAATTTCATTGTTTGTATCAGCCCTGCTTGTTTTTAGGGCTGGAGTAGTAAATTTTCTGAGCTATTGAGGGAACAAATCATCTACCGCCATGCGCCAACCTGGTACGGCAGGTTCGGCTTCAGCAGTTTCTCCGCGACGATAAATGGTGGGCGTGTCGGGATCCTCGGCGCGATAAACTTTGACGACATCTTCGCTGAGCAGATCAACATCCCAGACGACTAACGTTCCAGCCGCGAAGTAATCATCACGCTTGGCTTCTATCTCGCGTTCGGCTTTGGGTCCGTAATCATTTTCACTGCGAACTTCAACGGCAAAACGCGGAGCGCCTTCGTAGAATTTCATTCCTGTACGCTGTCCGATATGGTAGGCAGCATCAGGGCTTAGCGATTCACGATGCGGAAGATGGACGCGAAAAGCCGCATTGTCAGGAACTGCCAATCCCTGTTTTGTTTTTTTTGCGTGGTCACGAAGATGCACTGCAATTTCAAAACTGGCTTGACTCGGATCGTCTCCTGTTGGGGGCATAAGGATAATTTCTCCGTTGACTAATTCTGCCTTTTGTTTGGTCGTATAAAGGTCAGTGATAGTTGCTTCTTTCAATGCAATCATAATTACTACCTCTGTTATGAGAGTGGGAACAAATCATCTACCGCCATCCGCCAACCGGGTACGGCAGGTTCGGCTTCAGCAGTTTCTCCGCGACGATAAATGGTGGGTGTGTCGGGATCATCGGCGCGGAAAACTCTGACGACATCCTCGCTGAGCAAATCAACATCCCAGACGACTAATGTTCCGGCGGCGAAGTAATCATCACGCTTGGCTTCCATCTCCCGCTCGGCTTTGGGGCCGTAATCATTTTCGCTGCGAACTTCAACGGCAAAACGCGGCGAACCTTCGATGAATTTCATTCCAGCGCTTTGCTGGATGATGAAAGCTGCATCCGGGCTAAATGATTTGCGATGCGGCAAATTCACGCGGAAGCCTTTGTTGTCGCCAATCGCACGACCCGTACCAATTTTTTTTGCATGCCGATGGAGCGATACAAAAATCTCATCTCCGGCAGCGCCGGGAGCATCTCCTGTTGGGGGCATAAGGATAATCTCGCCGTTGACTAACTCAGCTTTTTCTTTGACCAGACAGAGGTCTTCAATTGTAGCTTCCTGTAAAGCAACCATAAAAATCCTAATTACTGGCAACCGATTTTTGTGCTTTCGGATCGAACTTTTGCTCAATAAATTTCTGTGCGATTGCCTGCGCGTTATCGTAGTTGCTGCCGTTGCTAATCGCTTTGTTGTATTCTGTCAAAGCGCGTTCGCGTTGGTCAATCGCATCCCACGCATTGCCGCGATAGATGTAGCTCCAGACTTCAACCCAGTCAGGTCGAACATTGCCATTCAACGCCTGATCGAATGAATCCAGAGCTTTCTGATAATTGCGTTGCGCCATACAGAGCAGGCCTAAATTGTACCACGCCCATGAATTGCCACGATTCAATTTGATCGCTGCATTCAGTTGTTGCTCGGCTTCCATGTATTCCATTTCGCGGATGTGTTCGAT
>JAYVRW010000408.1:0-38860 GCA_043775925.1 Blastocatellia bacterium | reverse complement strand
CAGGATCGGCTTACTATCATCTTGCACCCGACAACGAACGATTAGTCTGGGATCGCCTCCCGATGACCATCGTTACGATGTCATTGGTCGCAGCAATCATCGCTGAGCGAATCAGTTCAAAAGTTGGATTCACAATTTTGCTACCATTGCTTGCGCTCGGCATCGGCAGCGTATTTTATTGGCAAAGATTCGATGATTTGCGACCGTATGGATTTGTCCAATTCTTTCCGATGCTTTTAGTTCCGATCTTGATTGCCCTGTTTCCAATTAAGAATTCGGCAGGGCAGTACCTCGCGTATCTCGTAGGGTTTTATTTACTGGCGAAAGTTTGTGAACATTTTGATGCACAGATTTTTGCGACTACTGGACTGATTAGCGGGCATACGCTGAAACATGTTATTGCGGCGTTGGGTTTGTTTCAGGTGGTATTAATGATAAAAGAAAAACGGTGATTTTCATCAAACAAATCATGGCTCATGCGACATACGACAAAGACAACTGGAAAAAAGATGGTTAGGCTCAATACGGAAAGCTACGCCGAATTATTGGCGACCGTTTTACCAACCGTCATTGAAAGTGAAGCGCAAAATGATCGCCTGTTAAGTGTAGCCGAGAAATTAATTGTCAAAGGTTCAGCGCGCACGCAGGAGGAAAGCGCGTTATTAAAGCTTTTGGTTTACCTAATTCGCGGCTATGGACAAAGAGCTTATCAGCCGGAAATGGCAACGCCGCGCGAAGCTTTAATTGAATTAATGAGCACCCGCGATTTAAAACAAGTTGATTTATTGCCGATCTTTAGATCAAAAGGAATTGCTTCGGAAGTAATCAATGGCAAGCGTGGTATTAGTAAAGCGCAGGCAAAAGCGTTGGCTGAATTTTTCAATGTTTCAATTGAAGTGTTCTTATAAATAGCGCCATCTCATCACCACAAAAATTCACAAAATTTGAAAGCCTCTGACCGCCATGCTACGATGCGGACTCGATAAAAATTACGTTCTACAGGCTTTATTTCATGCGAATTTGCATTTTGGGTAGTGGCAGTTCCGGCAACGCTACATTGGTCGTAGCGGGCGAGACGCGCGTTTTGATTGATTGTGGGTTGAGCGGTAAAGAAACCATGCGCCGCATTCAGGAAGTCGGCGAAGACCCGCATAAAATTAATGCCGTCGTCATCACGCACGAACACGGAGACCACGCCAGCGGTTTGCATGTCGTTTCAAAAACTCTTTCAGCTCCTGTCTTTATTTCTACTGCAACGCTCACCGCCTGCAAGCTGGGCGAAAAACAAAAAAATGTGAAGCGTGGCGATGAAATTTCTTCCGCGCAGGATTTTGCTGTCGGAGAAATAAAATTCCATCCTTTTTCCATCCCGCACGATGCCGCCGATCCCTTCGCATTTACGCTTGAACATAAAGGAATTAAGGTCGGCATGGCAGTTGATCTTGGCTATTATCACGGCTTAGCCGCCGAGCGTTTTCGTGATTGCGATGCGTTAGTGCTGGAATCGAATTACGAAACGGATATGTTGCGCGCCTGCACGTATTATCCGTGGTCATTGAAGCAGCGAATTATGGGGCGGCACGGGCATGTTTCCAATGATGAATTATCGCGCTTTCTGCGGGAAGATTTCGACGGCAAAGCGCAGCATATTGTTTTGGCGCACTTGTCGCAAAATTCCAACCATCCAGAGGTCGCGCGAATCGCTGCGATTCAGGCTTTGCAGGAACGCTCACCATTATTTTCAGCGGATGCAGAGCGCCGCGTGAGCATTGCGAATTATGCCAAACCCAGCGAGTGGATAGAGTTATAATGAGATTCAGCGACGAGGAAAATCAGTTTTTTCAAGGATGCGCCCCGTCTCCCCGTCTCCATTTCGCCGTTTCACTTTTTCTCTTACTCCTTCTTTCCTTCGCAACACAGGCTCAATCCGGTCGCAAAACGCCAACGACGAAAAATCCTTCGGAAAAAGCGGACATCCGCATCGAAACCCGCGAAGTTGGTGTGCCAATCCGCGCTTATAATAATGTTGGAAAGCCGATTACTGACCTGATTCCAAAAGATATTGTTGTCATTGAAAACGGCGAAGGACGACAGGTCACAAACATTAAATTAGAGCCAGCGAATATTTTGCTGGTGCTGGATTTAAGCAACGAAATTGGCACGTATAAAAATGGCGAGAGCGACCGCACCAATATTTATTCTGACCACAAAGACTACGAAAAAATCGAGGATAAAGATTTAATTCGACAGAAGCCCCGTCCATTGATTGAAGACCCGGCTCCGCGCGAATTTGCTTATAATTTTGTAGACAATTTGGCAGCAACCGACCGCGTTGCGATTATTCAGTACTCCGATAAAACGCAATTAATTCAGGATTGGACACTGGATCATAAAGCGGCACACGAGGCGTTGTCTTCAAAATTTCGCGTTGGTATTAAATCTACGTTTCACGATGCGCTGGCACTGTCTGCGAAAAAGTTAGCAGAATGCGAAACAGGACGGCGCGTAGTGGTTTTATTGAGTGATGGGTTTGATTCAGCCAGTAAAATTTCACGCACTAAAGCAGTAGAAGCGCTCATGAAAACGGAGGCTTCGATTTTTGTTGTGAGCTGGACAGAATTGCTCCGCTCTGAAGTGATTAAAGCCGCACAATCGAACGATTCGAATGAAGCACCGGGGAGTAGAAAATTTAAACGACAACAAGAATTCAAAGAATTCCTGCGGAAGTTGGACGGCAAGGAAATGGAACTCAAATCACTGGCTGAACTCACCGGCGGAGAGTTTTACCTGCCCATGCGATTCAAATTTTTTGTGCGCCAGCCTCCCGAAATTATTAAGGACATCGGCGCACAATATACGCTGAGCTATTTGACGGAAAGAGATTTTGTAGACACCAGTTTTCGTAGTATTCAGGTTTTGTCAGCGCGTCCCGGCATGTCGGTGAAGGCGCGGCAAAGACGTTATAGCGGTGAATAAATAAACAATATTACAAGGAAGAATTTTACCAATGATCGGTCGTTACACTTTGCCTGAAATGGGCGCTATCTGGACAGAAGAAAATAAATATCGCAAATGGCTTGAGGTCGAGATTGCTGCTTGTCAGGCGAACGCCGAAGCTGGCGACATTCCGATGGAAGCCGTCGCCGTCATTCGTGCCAAAGCTGCTTTCACCGTCGAACGCATTCACGAACTTGAAAAAATTACCGACCACGATGTCATCGCATTCACTACAAATTTAGCTGAAAATATTGGCGAAGAAGCACGTTGGGTGCATTACGGCTTAACTTCGTCGGACGTAGTTGATACCGCGAACGGCTTGCTCCTGCGTGAAGCGGGCGATTTGATTCTCGACAAATTACAAGCGCTCAGTGACCTGCTCAAGCGCAAAGCTTTTGAATATAAGGACACGCCGATGATTGGGCGGACGCACGGAATTCATGCGGAACCGACTACGATGGGGATGACGTTTGCGTTGTGGTATGAAGAAATTCGGCGCGATATTGATCGGATGACACGGGCGCGTGACGGCATCAGCTACGGCAAATTATCCGGCGCAGTCGGCACCTTTGCGCATCTTGATCCTGAAATCGAAGAGCGCGTATGCTTCCTGATTGGACTCAAGCCAGCGAATATTTCTACGCAGGTCATTCAGCGTGACCGTTATTCTGAATTTGTTTGCACGCTCGCCATTATTGCTTCATCGCTCGAAAAATTTGCCTTGCAGGTCAGACATTGGCAGCGCACCGAAGTCCGCGAAGCCCACGAATTTTTTAAGCCTGGACAAAAAGGTTCGTCCGCGATGCCGCACAAACGCAATCCAATTTTGTCAGAGCGCATTTGCGGACTGGCGCGGGTCATTCGCGGCTACGCAGTGACTGCGCTGGAAAATAATGCGCTGTGGCACGAACGCGATATTTCACACTCCGGCGCAGAACGTGTGATCCTCGGCGATGCCTGCATTGGCGTAGATTATATGTTGGCGAAAATGACTTCGTTGCTGGATAAATTAGTTATTAATGAAAAGCAGTTACTGGCGAATTTGAATTTGACGCGTGGCTTAGTGTTTTCAGGTCAGCTTTTATTGGAGCTTGCCGCCGCCGGAGCTTCACGCGAAGAGGCGTATTACTGGGTGCAGCGCAATGCTCTGAAATCCTGGGATGAAGGTTTGGATTTCCGCGAATTAGTGACGAATGATCCTGATATGTCCAAACTACTCACAGTCGAACAAATCGAACGCGCTTTTGATGTGAGAACGCGACTGAGAAATATTGATCGTGTGTTCAAGCGAGTGTTTGGGAAGTAGCGTCCAAAACAAAAATTCTCGCCACTCTTTTTTGCAAGGTAGGTTCTATGCTATATTTTCCGGCTTGTCAGACCTACCTAATGGCGGTGTAGCTCAGTTGGTTAGAGCGGAGGATTCATAACCCTCAGGTCACTGGTTCGAGCCCAGTCACCGCCACCACTTCCCAATGAAGTTCTTGGATTTTTAGCAATGATTATTTCTCTTGACCCGGAATACATTCAGGATGCCGTCGAACAGGCTTTGATCGAAGACCTCGGACGCGGCGACATCACTTCACGTTCGACCATTCGCACAAATGCGCGTGGGACGGGCAGCTTTCTTGCCAAACAGGATTTAGTACTGTCAGGGATTGAAATTGCGGATGCCGTGTTTGCGTGGTTTGAGGTTGAGATGCAAATTCAATCTACGGCGAACGACGGAGAACTAATCCCAGCCGGAAAAGTCTTCGCCAAAGCCAGTGGCGATGCGCAAATTTTATTAGCCGCTGAACGCACGGCACTGAACTTCCTGCAACATCTTTCTGGAATTGCGACCAAGACTAAAACTTTTGTAGACGCGATTGCGGGGACGAATGCTTTTATTGTAGACACAAGAAAAACCGTTCCCGGCTTACGGATGCTGGAAAAATACGCCGTGACCTGCGGCGGCGGACGCAATCATCGCTTTGGTTTGGACGATGGCGTTTTGATTAAAGACAATCACATTGCGCTGTCAGGCGGCATTGAAGAAGCGGTACGCCGTGCGCGTGAAGTCGTCGGACACCTGCACAAAATCGAAGTCGAGACCGCCAATCTCGATCAAGTCAAACAAGCGCTCAAAGCCAATGCCGATATTATTATGCTCGACAACATGACACCCGAACAGGTGCGCGAATGTGTTGAGGTAGTCAAAACTTCGGCAGCGGATGAACGCCGCGCCATCACAGAGGCTTCTGGCGGAATTAATCTCAGCAATGTCCGTGCCTACGCAGAAGCTGGCGTAGATTTAATTTCGATAGGCGCAATTACGCATTCGGCTCCGGCGGTGGATATTAGTTTTAAGATTAAGATGACGTAATGTAGGTTACTTTTGCGGAAGCCCGCACGCAGTAAGGGCGTTCGTGGCGACTGAAAATTACGCCCTTACTGCGTGCGGGCTTCTGCATTTCCCCACCCGCTACCGCAGGTGGTACTGACCTATGATTCTTCTCCATTCTCCATTCACGATTCATCACTACGTTTCCATCGGCTCTACCAACGATCAATTAAAATCAATGCCTGATGCGCCAGAATTCACCTGCGTGACTGCGGATGAACAAACGGCAGGACGCGGTCGGCGTGATCGTACCTGGCATTCGGTTCCGGGCGAAGGTCTGTATCTGTCAATTCTTTTACGCCCTGAAATCGAAGCGAACGAATTTCCTTTGCTCAGCTTCATCGCTGCTATCGCTGTAGCCGAAACGATTCAACCGCTGCTTGAAAATTCTGTCATAGACATTAAATGGCCGAACGATGTTCTCGTGAACGAAAAAAAAATCTGTGGCGTGCTGATTGAAAGTGCCAGCGTCAACAAAACGGCTCCGCGTGTAATTGTGGGCATCGGCGTCAATCTGAATCACCAAATTTTTCCTGAAGAGTTAAGCCAGGCCGCTACTTCATTATGGATCGAAAGTGCTAAAATTTTTAGCGTGGAAACGGTGAGAAATTCGTTGCTTGATCGGATTGCGTACTGGTACGAAACACTGCGAGCAAACGGTGGAACGAAAATTCTGACGCGCTGGCAACAGCTTTCGAGCTACACCAAGGGAAAAAAAATTACGGCATATTTAGATCAGGAAATTTTACATGGCGTGACGGATGGATTGACTGCGATTGGAGCTTTAAAAATTATCACCGACGCGGGAGAAAAACGCGAAATCGTAGCAGGAGAAATTACACATTTGCGAACAGTCGCATAAACTACTACACAAATTTTATGCTTTTAGTTATTGACGTTGGTAATACAAATACAGTCGTCGGTGTTTACGAAACGAAAACTCTCATCACGAATTGGCGACTTTCTACTGACCGTAATCGCACGATTGATGAGTACGGAATTCTCTTTCGCAATCTTTTTACATTGGCGAAAATGGATTCCGAAAAAATCAACGGCATCGCCATTTCTTCGGTCGTCCCGCCGCTGAATTTTACGCTGACGAAGATGGCGGAATTGTATTTCGGCATCACGCCGTATTACGTGGATCATTTATCTGAGACCGGAATGCCGATTCGCTATCAACCCGAAACTGATGTCGGAGCGGATCGAATTGTGAACAGCGTCGCCGCAATTCATCATTACGGCGCACCGTGCATTATCGTAGATTTCGGGACGGCGACAACCTTTGATGCGGTCAGTAAAGATCGTGAATACTTGGGCGGTGTGATTACGCCGGGCTTGAGTATTTCGGCAGAAGCCTTATTCCAAAGAGCGGCGCGTTTGTCCCGCGTCGAAATTAAACGACCGGATGAAGTCATCGGACAGACGACGATCAGCAGTGTGCAGTCCGGTTTGTATTATGGCTACATCGGATTAGTAGATGGAATTCTGCATCGCATGATTGCCGAACTTGGAGCAGAAACAAAAATTATTGCGACGGGCGGATTAGCCAGATTGATCGGGCGCGGCAGCGAATTAATTAAAGAAATTGACGACGATCTGACGCTTGAAGGCTTACGGATTATCTACGAAAGAAACAATCAATAGCCGCATGAATTATTTCAACTATTTCACTGAAATCGAAGACACATTTGTCAGCCGTCGCGGAAAACATTTGTTAGTTTCGCCGCTCGATTGGTCGTTGATGGAATCGTGGCAGCAACGCGGAATCCCGCTGCGAATTGTCCTGCGTGGCATCACGAAATCGTTTGATACTCACGATCAGCAACCGCGCAAATCCGGTCGCCTCGTCAATAATTTGCTCTACTGCCAGCAAGCCGTCGAGGAAGCCTATCATCAATATCTTGATTCACAGGTTGGCGGTCGTGAAGAAGGCGATGAAACCAGCGCCGATGAAGTAGTGAAAGAAGCGCCGTTTTCATTGACGAGTATCAAAGCGGCTTTGGACGAATGGATGGAATCAATGGTCGCGTTGCGCCTGCGGTTTTCAGCCGATGCAGGATTGGCGGAAGCCTTTGATCGCGCTGCGAATCGCTTACAGGAAATTTCCGAAGACCTGAATCAGCTCAACGACGATTTTCTCGGCGCACTGGATGCCGACTTAAATTTGATCGAAACCTTTTTACTCGAAGCCATCCAAAATCACACGACCGAAGAGCATCGCGCTGAGCTTAGGAAAGAAGGCGAAAAAGATTTGAAAAGTTACCGTAAAGGAATGGAACAAGAAGTCTACGAACAGACACTGCATAATTGGGTGGCGCGGAAGTTACGCGATGAATATCACTTGCCGCGATTAAGTTTGTTTTATTTGTGAGGATGTTGCTGCTGCGTCAAAAAGAACTTGCGACAAAGATATTGCTTTAATCAAATGACACCAGAAAGAAGAAAAGAAAAACTAGATTTAATTGCTCATAAACTTTTGGAAATTAGCGAGGAGTTAAATTCAGTTTTACCCGAGCTTCCCTTGGCCAATGATCAAGTTGTAGTTCGATCAATAATTACTGATTTGATTTGGGCTACGGAACACTGTAGTACGATAGGGTTGCATCAAATTGGTTTGAAACTTGATGATAGATGTGGTGCAAGATAAATTTCTTGGACAGTTATCACCGAAAGTTAAGTTAATGAGAATTGCAATCATCGGAAATTCAGGTTCAGGCAAAACTACACTAGCGAGACGCCTTGCATCAATGAACGAATCAAGACTGCTAGAACTGGATTCTATTTATTGGGAACCTGGGAAAATTGCCGAGAAAAGATCAATTGAGGCGATAGAATCCGACTTACAAAATTTCGTCGGCAAAGATGCAAATTGGATTATCGAAGGCTGCTACGGTTCGTTATTGACGATAGTCAAAGGCAGCATTGATCTGCTGATTTTTATGAATCCCGGCGTAGAGAAATGTGTAGCGAATAACATGAAACGTCCGTGGGAACCGGAGAAATATAAAAGTCTGGAAGAGCAAAATGAAAAGATTGAATTTTTAATTCAATGGGTGAAAGAATATTACGAACGCGATGATGAAATGTCGCTGCAAGCGCATACAAAAATTTTTGATGAATTCAATGGCGCAAAACTTGAAGTGAAAAATAGCGATTAGGATGAAAGCTTCATAGAAATAATGATAATTTTCTCCAATAAATTATATCGCAAACTGACTATTGGATTAATTGCATTGCCTCTGATTGTCGTTTGTACTGAGTTGAATGCACGTTTTAGTTTTTTTCAGGAATTTCCAATTGAGGTCGTGATCAATTTCTATCTGTTCTTACTATTATGGGTTCTTTACATTGTTTATAAATTTGCAAGTTTGGAGAAAAGCGAATATCAAATTTTAGTGATGTTGATACTAGCATTTGAACCGATGTTGGGAGCATTTTTGAGTGGCGCAGGAGTGCATGGAACAAGTATTATTTTTTTAATCGTACATGTAATTATTGCGTGGCCAGCCTGCGCACTTTGGATAATTTATTTGTTATTCTCAAAATCTGATTCCTAAATTTACTTATGCAAATTGGCGAGACCTACGAATTAGAAATTGAGAAGCTGATTTATGGCGGCGAAGGAATCGGGCGCGTCAATCAACAAGCCGTCTTCGTGGCGTACGCTGCACCGGGTGATCGTGTTCGGATAAGAATTACCAAAATTGAACGCAACTTTGCGCGTGGTGTGATTGAAGAAATTCTTGCACCTTCCGCTGACAGACGCAGCGCTCCGTGTCAGCATTTTGGAATTTGTGGTGGCTGCCAATTGCAACATCTGAATTACGCAGCGCAGTTGAAAGCAAAAGCTGAATTTATCCGCTCTTCTTTGCAACGTATCGGCGGAATTCAGTGGGAAGAAAATATTGAAATTTTAGGTGCGGATGAGTTCGGTTATCGCTCCAGAGCGGAAATAAAAATTCAACGAACAGAAGATGGAGTTCCAAATTTAGGTTTTTTTCAGGCGAATTCACACGAAGTCTGCAATATCACGGAATGCCCGGTTTTATTGCCTGAAGCGAATCGTGCGCTACAGCGTTTGCACGACAAACCGAAATTAGTTCACAAACGTGCGACTCGAATTTTTCTGGCGGTGAGTGACGATGAAACGGTGATGGTTCCGGCTACCGGAGAAAATGCGAAGGCGGCAGAAATTGATGCGCAGGGAACGATTCATCAAACCATCGCAGGATTTCAATTCGCCTTTGGTATTCGCTCATTTTTTCAGGGAAACAGGTTGTTGATTGAGCAATTAGTCTCAACTGCAACGAGTGATGCGAGAGGCGCAATCGCGTTTGATTTATATGCCGGAGCGGGATTATTTTCACTGCCTATCGCCAAATATTTTGAGCAGGTCTACGCCGTCGAAGGTAGTAAATTATCCGGCAATCACGGCATCAACAACGCAAAGACGAATCACATCAAAAATGTAAATTTTGACATTAAATCCGTCGAAGCTTGGTTAAAATACGATGCGCCAAAATTATCACGACCGGATTGGGTCATCCTTGATCCGCCTCGCGCCGGAGCCGGAGAAATTGTCGTGAATCGTTTGATGGAACTGAAACCTTTGGCGATAACTTATGTGTCGTGTGATCCGGCGACGCTGGCGCGTGACCTGAAAACTTTAACGAAAACGAATTACAAAATAGATTCGATCATTGGTCTGGACATGTTTCCGCAGACGTATCATGTTGAGACCGTAGTTAAATTAAGTATTTGGTCTTAGGTCTTTGGACTTTGGTCTTGGATCAACCGTAGTCATTTACGTGGTTACGGTGGGAAGTACAAGCACAAAAATATTCCGATTAAAGGCTTTCAGCTTGGCAACCAGGACAAAGACCAAAGCTCAAAACCCAAAGACCTTTTCAAAAAATTATGCCCCGACGCATTGCTTTCCCCCAGCTTAGCGTACTTGAACAGCCGCTTGTTTTTTTGGCGGTAACGTTTATTCTTGGCGAAATTGTAGCTTCACGCCTGACAAATATTTCCACAAAAAACTGGTTGATTTTGTCGCTTGGATTTTTTGGAATTGCCTGTGCTTTGTGGAGCTTCGGTACAGTACCCGGAGCCGTAGCGACGGGGTCAATCGCTAACTTTACTGAACTCCTCAAGACTTACCGCGACTTCATTATCACCGTGATTTTATTGATGAATTCGTTCAGTTGCGGAGCGATGATGTGGTCGCTCAACGAAGCCAGCATCAAGCCGAATCGAATCCTAAAACTCATCGAAGCAAAAATAATTGAAACCAATGAACCCGTGCGAGTTTGGGGAAGAGTTTCGACCGCACCTGAATTAGCTTCAGATCGAATCTATCTTGATGTCGAGGTCGAGCGCGTTTCGACGTTAGGAAAAGAGCAGGCAGCTTCGGGGTTAATTCATTTGATCGTGCCTTTTAAAGACGGTGAAGACCGTGCGGATTATGACGCGCTGCAATTGCATTACGGAACGAAGATTCAAGCTTTAGTAATTTTGCGAAAGTCGGCAGGCTATCAAAATCCGGGCGCTCCGAAATTTGATGAACTGTTGGAATATCGCGGCTACGATGCGAATGGCTTAATCAAAAGTGCATTGTTGATTAAAAAAGTCGGGGAAGGGAAGCGCTCAAAAATTTTAAGTTGGTTGTATGCCGTAAGAGCGAATGCTGTCGCCAGAATTTTGCGCAGCTTCACGCAACCTACGGCTGGCGTATTGGCTGCGGCATTATTCGGGAACCAACATTTTCTCGACAAAGACACAGCAGAATCGTTTCGCATTGGTGGGACGTTTCACTTGATTGTGATTTCAGGATTGCACGTGGCGATGCTCGCATTGATCGTGACGTGGCTGATTTCTTTCGTGACGAAATTGCCCTGGCTACGATTTGTTTTGATCTTCGTTTTGATGTGGGCATACACATTGATGATTGGCGTACAGCCGTCAATTACACGTGCGACAGTGATGCTGACTTTTGTGTTGATCGGTCAATTAATTTTTCGTACTTCACCTGGAGCGAATACGTTAGCCGCTTCGGCATTAGTTTTATTGATTTGGCAACCACGCGACATTTTCAATCCAGCTTTTCAATTAACGTTTTTGACGGTGCTGATTATCGTCACGGTGACAGTGCCGTTGCTGGATCGCATCAAACGATTAGGTGCATGGCAGCCGACTGCGTTGACGCCGTATCCTCCACGCGCTCCGAGATGGCTAAAATGGTGCGCCGAAGTTTTGCACTGGAATGAAGCAGAGTTTCAGGAAGAAATGAAAACGGCGGTCATCAGATTCAAGCTTCAGAAATCACCTGCCGCTAAATGGATGAGCGCGAATCGTCCCCGCAGAATCTTACAACAAGGTCTGACCTGGATTGTGACGACGTTTATTGCGACGACTTCGGTGCAGGTTGGAATGCTGCCAATCATGATTGCGTATTTTCATCGCGTCTCGTTTATTTCTCCAATCACGAATGCCATTCAAAGTGTAATGATGTTCGTCTTGATGATTGCCGGAGCCTTGTATTTATTACTCGCGGCGATCATCGGCGAATTCATGACGAAGCTTTCTTTTGTTATTAATGCGATTGGATGGTTGACGGTGCACTCAGCAGATAAGTTATTAGTTTGGCGCAAATTAAATTTTCGAGTGCCTGATTACGGAACAGATTCCTGGAAAATTTATGCGCTGTATTTTCTGCTGGCTTTAGTTTTACTGCTAGTTCTCAATGCGTGGAATCCGTTTACATTAAAATCAAAACTTGAAGATCGTGGGCTACTGCTTCAGCGAATTAGTAAAGCTTCGTGGTTGTTTTGTGGCGCTGGGTTGTTAGTGCTTTTTTGCCTGCTGGTATTTCATCCACATCCTCACAAATGTGAGCAAGGTCGCCTCAGTGTTACTTTTCTGGATGTTGGGCAGGGCGATAGCGCCTTGATAAGTTTTCCAAATGGTAAATTAATGTTGCTTGATAGCGGAGGCACGATTCCGCGTGAGCTGCGTTTTCATGAAGGCGAAGAAATCTTCATCGAAGACCGCATCAGCATTGGCGAGGCCGCCGTGTCGCCGTATTTATGGCAACTCGGCATTAAGAAATTGGACTATATCGCCGCCAGTCACGGGCATTCCGATCATACGCAGGGCTTTGAAGACATTGGAAAATCTTTTGAAATTGGCGAAGCCATCACGGGGGTAATCCCGACGAATGATCCGCAATTTGACGCTTTTAGAAATGCCGCAATTTTTAATAATGCTTCCATAAAATCGTGGAGACGCGGCGATAAATTTGAAATTGATGGCGTCAAAATTGAAGTGGTAGCTCCATTTGAAGATGCGTTGAAGGCGGATGTTTCTGCCAATAATCAATCGCTGGTATTCAGAATACAATTCGGAGAAAGAAGTTTTTTGTTGACGGGAGATGCAGAAAAAGAAGTGGAAAGACGCTTAATTTTGGAAGCCCAAAACTTATCAGCAGATGTTTTGAAGGTCGGGCATCACGGTTCGCGGACTTCTTCAACTTCAGAATTTCTGGCGAGAGTGCAGCCGAAATATGCAGTCATTTCTGTCGCGGATCCAAGTCCTTTCGATCATCCACATCCTGAAACGATGGAAGGTTTAAGGAACATCGGCGCGAAGATTTTGCAGACCAGCAAGTGCGGTGCAATTACGATTTCAACTGATGGTAAAGATTTACAGGTGAAGACTTTTGTGAGTTGTGATGCAGAAACACGCACGAAGTAAGTGTGCTCTTCTGTGCGCCTGTTACTTAATTATGAGCGAACGCCCTTACTTCGTGCGGGCTTCTGCAATTCTTCTGCAATTACTCAACACGAATCAGGTGCGCGATATTTTTGTATCGTTTGGCGCTCAATCCTTTGATGACAATCAAATCCTGTGAATGCAGAAAGGCTCCGTGTTTGCGGCGATAATCAAGAATTTTGTCGGCGACTTTGGGGCCGATGAAAGGGATGCGTATGAGTTCTTCGCGTGAAGCGGAATTGATATTGATCCGATCCTGCGCGAGGACGGGGGAAATCAAAAGGCAAAGGACAAATATCAAAAGGCAACCATAAAAGAAATAATGAAGCGTGGGTTTTGATGACGAAAAAAATAAGAGACGAGAGCTTGCTGACATTTCGTATATGTCCACGAAGTGGACAAATTTAATAGCGTCGGGAGAATCCCGACGAGCATAATGGGCAGTTCTGACGCTGAAGGCGTCGAATAATTATCAGTGAATTTGTCCCTTTTAGGGACGGCGCATTCGTAAATTGTTTACGTCGGGTGATACCCGACGCTATTAAATCAGTCGCTTTCAGCGACCAATTTCTTTTTTCTTCAACTTAATCTCAAACAACTTCGGCCATTTTTTCCCCGTGATGAATAAACGATCCTGAGTTGCATCGTAGGCAATACCGTTGAGAACATCCGTGTCTCCGCGTTTGTCTTCTGGCTTCAGCAGGTCGCGCATGTCAATGATTCCATTCACTTTTCCATTGCTCGGATCAATTCTCAAAATCACGTTTTCCTGCCAGACGTTCGCAAAAATTTCACCCTTCACATACTCCAGTTCATTAATTTCTTTGATGGATTCTGTTCGATCTTTAATGGTGATGCGTCGCTGCTCTTTGAAATTCGCCGGATCAAGAAATCTGATTTGATCGGTTCCATCACTCAAAATTAATGATTTGCCATCGTGCGTCAAGCCCCAGCCTTCGCCGGTGTATTGAAATTCGCCTTGCGGTGCAAACGTGTTGTGATCGTAAATAAATCCTTTTTGATCCTGCCAGGTTAATTGAAAAAGTTGTCCTTGAAATAGGGCCAAACCTTCGGCGAAGTAGCGATTCGGAACGTCAATTTTTTTGATGACTTTGCCGGTGGTGACTTCGACTTTGCGCAAGGAGGATTCTCCATTCAAGCCAGTGCTTTCATAAAAAATTCCATCGGCAAAGACTAAGCCCTGCGTAAAGGCTTGCGGATCGTGCGGGTAAGTATTGACGATTTCGTAGGTATAAGAGGTTGGCTCAGAATTTGATTCAACGGGAGTCGAAGCAATGGTCGCAGGCGTTGCAACATTCGGCCCACGGCACGAAGAAGCAACGATCATCAGAGCAATAAGAATTGAATAAATAGCTTTCATAAGGCAAGCATATCAATTAGTTGTTAGTCTCGGCAACCGAATCCAAAATTGTGAACCGTGCGGAGAGGATGACAGGTAACCAATGCTTCCCCCCCATCGTTCGACCATGATGCGGCAGAAATATAATCCAAAGCCGAACTTGCCTGATTTTGTTTGCGCGAATTTTTGAAAGATCGTACCAACTAACTCAGATGGAATTCCCGATCCTTCGTCTTCGATAGAAAACAAATGATAAGCTTCTTCGGATTGCAATTTTACTTTAACGGTTGTGAACGGAGGGCTGACCCGTACTGCATTTTCCAGTAAGTTTAGAATGACCTGTTGCAGCCTTTGTTTTTCTCCGACTACTTTCCAGGATTGCTCGACATTCACTTCGGGATCAAGATCAATATTGACTTTGCTAACCGAGGCGGTAAGCGCCATTTCAGCCATCCCGTGCTTAATACACTTCAGTAAATCCGGCGCAGTAGCAGGATCAAGTTTGAAGGCTCCGAGCGACTCCATTTCGGCGGAAAAAGCTTGCACGATGTCAGTGACCAGACGTTCCTGTTGGACGTATTGGCGTTGTCCCATCTGCAAGTATTCTTTGCCGGTTTCGGTGAGAGATTCTGAATCAAGCAACGAGAATGAAACTTTTACTCCCATTAAGAGACCGACTAAATCGTGAGCCACGCAATGCAGCAGAATTTCTTTTTTCTGAATTTCTTTGGCAAACTGATGTTGTAACAGAGCCTTTTCACGGGCAATTTGTAAGAGGCGGCGGCGTTCTTCGTGGGCGATGCCCAGCAATTCGATCAACAATATTTTCCGACCACTTAATAATAAAGCACTGGCTTCCAAATGATCTTCTCCACCAGATGGTCCTTTTTCCTCCCACGAACCAGACTTCAAACGACCAGGTTGAGCGGCGCTCCAAAACTGCTCGGCATCAATGAGAAAGTTTTCAAGAAATGGGGAAGTCAGGTCAAAACGAACATTAGCAGGAATTACCGCAGCTTCGGCATAAAACCATGAGAACCAGGCTGGCACTTCACCCAGCACAGAAAAGGTATCATCCATCTTTTTTTCGATGACGATCACATCAAGCGCGGCGAGGAGGTCAGTTAAGATGGGTTCACTCATAATTCACCACCACTATTTGTGAGCAGTTGCTCAGCCAGCGCATGAAAGGCTTCCTCAACACCTAAGCCTGTTTTGGCACTGCTATAACAAACCGTCCAGCCTTTTTCTTTCAGTTCATTGATGGTTTGGTCCTCAATTTCCCATTGATCTTTGAGATCGGATTTATTGAGAATGGCCACGAACGGGATTTTGCCGAGATGGTCTTGCGTTCGTTGTTGAAGCATCAGGGCTTTGTCGAGAGTTTCGCGTCTGGTTCCATCAATGACGAGCAGAAAACCAGCCGCGCCACGCAGGTAGGAAAGATGAACTTTTTGGAATTCATCTTCGCCGTATAAATCCCACAAGATAATGTTGACCAGTTTTTCTCCGATAGAAACCTGTTTTTTATCAATTTTGACACCGACTGTAGTGTGATATTTTTCGGAATAGATACTGCGAACGAAGCGCGCTACCAAGCTGGTTTTACCAACTGCGAAGGAACCCAGCATGCAGACTTTTTTCTGGATCATTGGATCATCTCGATGAAATATTTGGACTTATTGAAGAATAATTTTTATCGTCACCCGGCGATTTTTAAATTTATCACCTGAGCTGTTTTCCTGATCCCAGACACCACTCCTGGAAAATTTAATATTACTCAAGCCACCTGTTTGTTTGATTAATAAAGTCTCGACTTCATTGGCTCGCTCAAGACTCAGCGATTTATTTTTCTGAAGCGTACCTGATGAGTCGGTATGTCCTTTAATCTCGACAGACACTGATTGACCCCTGCTGCGAGCCAGCGCATCAAGCTGGACAATTTTTTGCCCGATAGTTTCAAGCATCACGATTTGCTCTGGAGCTGGCTTCGTTCCAACGCAAATAATTGCTTGCGCCTCAATTTCTTTTTGCAGGAATTCTATCGTGTCCACTGATTTTAACTGAAAACTATTAATTCCAGAAATTGCCGGAGCGATTTTCTGTGCTTCACTCAACCACATCGAAGAAATGTTTCCGCTGGCATAAAGAATATTATTTTCCAGACTTAACTTAACTCCTGAAGGCGGATGCAAAAGATTGCTTGCCCGTTCCAGAACAAACTGTGGAGCCAGTGATTGATATGGCTCCCAATGAGCAATTAACTTTTCAGGGTTTAGTTGGGATTGCGCCATTACTTCCTGCGGATTCACTGCGAGCGAATCACGCAATCCACTCACTTCGTAGGAATTCCATCCTCGGCTGGCATCCGTAATGACAATTCCAGGTGAAGCCTTTAATTGAGTAATAAAATTATTCCAACGCATCCGATCACGAATGGAAAAAAATGCGAACAGTCCAAGGAGTACTAATATAATTGATCCGGCAATGATGACAACCGTTGTAATTCCTGAAATGTGCGGATTGGCAAATGGTTGATAACGAGACTCTAAATGATCCTCCAATAAAGGACGACAAGTATCAAAAGCCGTGGTATCGCCTTCAAAATTCTCTAATTGAGAGCTACGGTCATGATGTACCCGCTCCAGAGTTTTTTGCATTTCCTCGCGGATTTCAGTAGCGACAGTGCCGCGAACCGCACAGGCTAAAACGGCGCGCGGGCCACGTTCGGCCAGAATCGTGAGGTCTCCCAGTTGAAAAGTTTCGACATCATCGCCGCCACTAGCTCCGAAAGAATCCTTAATAAAATCCTGAATCGCGGTGAGGGTTCCAGAAACCAAATCAGCATCCTGGGCATTTTCGATATAATTGGCTGTCACGTGATTCAGAACGATCCCTGTTTGACTATGAATCAAAAAGACCTGCTCGACGCGATATAAAAGTGAGTGGTACAAAACCACTTCAGCAAACGATTTGCCGGAAACCATGGCCTCCATCCGCCATTTCAGTCCACGCAGGGTAAAACTATGCTGCAAAGTTTGATTGATCGTTTGCGTCAAATTACTAAATGCCTGCGCGATAGCTTTGCGAATGGCCGGACCAAGAATCGGGAAAATAGCAGTCGAGATAGATTCTGGATTACGGCGGGCGGCATTCCCGATAGATTCAATGACGTGGGGAGTGATGGCTTCGGTTAATTGATTATCCGGGGTGTGAAAAGCGATGGCATCAGATAGAGCCTGACCAACACGAGGCGCCAGTTGACCAGGATCATTCCACTCTGAATCCAAACGATCCAGCCGAGCCTGCTGGTCTGCGCCGAACAGCAGTTTTTGCAATTCGCGCAATTGCGCAGCTTCGTCGTGCTGCACAATGGGAATTTGATTGGAGACATCCTCGCGCCCGGAAACGCGA
Organism: Blastocatellia bacterium; assembly: GCA_043775925.1. GTDB lineage: Bacteria > Acidobacteriota > Blastocatellia > RBC074 > RBC074 > JAFDVL01. The sequence continues at coordinate 20,936 of JAYVRW010000408.1, read as the reverse complement.
AGCGTTGAAGGATCACTCATAATCAGAGTTCGTCAGGATTGAGCAGGGAATCCTCACAACATAGAAAGTATCAGGTCTTGGAAATCGCCAGAAGTTTTTGCGCCATATCATTAAAGAATGCAGCAATATCCGAGCGATTCAATTTATCATTTTCCAATTCGCTGACTTCGACATTGAACTTGGCATTAATATCATCACAGCGACGTTTAATATCTTCGGATAACGAGCTTGATTGATGCATTAATTGTTCGTGTAATTCTTCCTGCTCTTTGTGTGATTCCGAACCCAGTATCTCAATTTTCTTGTCTAATGCCTGCGTTAATTGTTTGATTTCGCCAGTCAGCGATTTAACTGCGACAGCGCGTTCAGAGTTTTCGCTTTTGATTTTATCCGTCAATTGCTGGACTTGTTGTTTGAGCTGAGCCTCTAATGCCTCAAATCTCTTGTGCGCATCTTCCTTTGCGCGAATAGTTTCCTGAAGCAGTTTCTCTTCTAAAAAAGCGAAGCGATTTTCGAAGTCTCTTGATTGAGCGCCAAACAAAATATCTCGGACTTTATCAAGGCTTTCGATAGGTTCAGGCGCTGGGGCGACAGGAACGGTAACAACTTTGCGCTCACTCATGGTCGGGATTCTCCTTGTTTTCTTGTTCGTTGGTTTTGAGCGGGAGTTAGGGCGAATTTTATTAGCTTTGCTTGGCATGGAACAAATAACCAGGGGCTGAGTTAAAAGATCAATTAATTTATAAATCACTCCACCATCAGCTCAATTCGGTCAGCATCTCGTTTGAATATTTTTATTCGTAAGATGGGGAAGCTCCGAAAAGCTGGACTACCTTCAGTCTCGAAAAATGACTATCTAATCCTCGTAAAGATACCTGATACTGGATTTTCTCAGGAAACGTTTCGTACTGCCATCCACTGGCCCAAGACTGAAAACTTCCCGGTCATAGTAGCGGATAATGCCACGAACTTTTTCTCCATCGCTCATCACGACTACGACAAATTTTTCATTATCCACTAATTTCTTAAAATATTCAGACTCTCGCCCGGTGTCGTCCGGGTCTATTGGACGAGATGGAGCCGTTGAAACCGGACGACGCGGCTTACCAGATGGCTTACCTCGGTTAGGACCGCGATTTGGCCCGCCTGGTCCCCGGTTATTATTGGGGCGCGATTGGTTTTTGGATTTATTACCACCCCCGCCGCCTGGACGTGATCCGAAACGAGGTTTATTAAAATTAGCCATGCGACCTCTCAATAATTCTGTTGTTAATGGGGCAACCGTTAAAAAAACCGGAAATCAGGCAGTTGATGCTAGACTTTGAATGAGCTGGATCGGCGTCTGCCTCTATCATGAAAATTGTCATACTATTTTCAATCTTTACTTTATTGAGAATAGCCAAAGATAGCAAGCCCTTGAGTGCGTTTGACACCATAACCTAGTTGGGGCTGGCAGTCGGTTCCAGTTGAATCAGTTTGCGTGTTTTCTGCCGTTCACGGATTCCTGAAATCCTGGTTTTAAGATAATCAGGGTCTTTTGGATCAGCTTCAGTTTGCTCAAGGATTTGAATCGCTTCTTCGTGTCTGGATGTGTTTTCAAGGCAATCCGCCAGACGATCTCTGGCCTGGCGACGAATCGCAGCGTCCGAAGTATTTTCAATAACAACCCGAAAAGCTGCTTCAGCCGCTTCAAATTCATTGCGCAAAATGCGGACACCGCCGATTTTTAAAAACGCCTTTTCAGACAAAGCATCATACGACACGTCTTTCGCCACTTTTTGATATTCGACTAAAGCCTGACTTTTGTCATTTTCATAATACAGATCAGCAATTGCCAGGCGAATTTTACGTTTGTTTTCAGTGTCAGGAAATGCAATCAAAAGCTTTTCGTATTCGGCGATGGCTTCCCGCGTTTTTTTCATTTCAGCATAGCACTCCGCCAGACGTTGGTAAGATTGCGCAAGGGAAGCAAATTGAGGGTAATCTTCAATCAACCGAATATAATGTTCAGCCGCCTTATCGTATTGCTTTAGGTTCAGGTAATAAATATTTGCCGCTTTAAAGTGAATTTCTGCGGTTTGATCGGAGGGCTGGCTATCCTTGAGAAATTCTTCATAACTAACAGTTGCAGCGGCATAATCTTTATTATCCCAAGCCGTTTGCGCCTGTGTCAGCAAGGCATCACGTGACCGACAGGAAACAAGTGAGAGGCTGGAGGTAAAAAGCAAAAGGCAAAAAATAAACGTTTTACAGTTCGTAAAAACAGCGGCTAAAGCAAAAGTTACTGCTTTCCGTTTTTGACTTTTATTTTTTGCCTTTGACGAATGCACTCAATTACTCCTCCTGATCAACCTGATCTGCTTGATTTTCCACCAGAGTCGCGCTGGCGACCAAATCTCCACTGGAAGTATCAATCAACTTAACACCTTGAGCGCTACGTCCGGTTGCACGAATTGTTTCTGCTTCGATACGAATGATCTTGCCATTTTCGGTGATAATCAGAACTTCACTTTCCTTATTGACTGGCATCACCGCAATGACTTTACCAGTTTTTTCAGTGGTTTTGAGATTGATGACCCCCTTGCCTCCGCGTCCGGTGACACGATAATCACCAATCGGCGTTTGCTTGCCAAAACCGTTGGAGGAGATGCTCAGCATCTGTTCATCGCCGCCGACCGCACAAACTCCGACAACGTAATCTCCAGGGCGTAACGTGACTCCGCGAACGCCCCGCGCCTGGCGTCCCATATCGCGGACTTCATCTTCTTCAAAACAGATGGCTTGTCCTTCGTGTGTAGCGAGGAAGATTTTCTTCTGCCCATCCGTCATTTCGATGCGGACTAATTCATCGTCCTCGTCAACGCCCATGGCAATGATGCCGTTGGAGCGAATGTTGGCAAAATCGGAAAGCTCGGTTTTCTTAATCACTCCTTTGCGCGAGACTAAAACTACGAATTGTCCTTGAGAGAATTCGCGCACTGGAATGACTCCGGCAATTTTTTCTGAGGAAGGTAAGTTGACCAGATTAACAACCGCTTTTCCCTTGCCGGCAGCTTGTGCATCAGGGATCTCGTGGACTTTGATTTTGTAAACCTGCCCCTTCGCTGTGAAAATCATAATGTAGCTATGCGTTGAAGCTACAAACACATGCGAGACGACATCTTCCGTTCGCGTACTCATTCCTTTGCGTCCTGTTCCACCACGACGTTGCGTATTATACGTGGTAGCAGGAGTGCGTTTGATATAACCAGAATGGGTAATTGTGATGACTACATCTTCGTCAGCGATTAAATCTTCCAGCGTTAGTTCTACACTGCTATCAATAATTTGCGTCCGACGTTCATCGCTGTAATCTTTCTGAACAGCGCGTAACTCTTTGATGATGACGTTTCTCAGCGTCAAGTCGTTATTGATAATTTCTTCGAGTCCGGCAATTAATTTAATGAGTTCTTCGTACTCAGCAATAATTTTCTGACGTTCCAACGCTGCCAGACGACGGAGCTGCATGTCGAGAATCGCCTGCGCTTGCAGTTCTGAAAACCCGAACTCAGCAATCAATCCCTGCCGCGCTTCTTCCGTACTATTGGCGGCGCGAATCAGCTTGATAATGGCGTCAATAATATCAAGCGCCTTTTTCAATCCTTCTAAAATGTGAGCGCGCGCACGAGCTTTTTTGAGTTCGTACAGGGTGCGATTGCGCACCACTTCGCGGCGGAAAGAAATAAATTCGCTGAGGGTATCAACCAGATTAAGAATCTTTGGTTGACCATTCACAATGGATAAATTGATGATGCCGAACGAAGTCTGCATCTGCGTCAATTTGTAGAGCTTGTTGAGGACAATCTGCGGAACAGCATCGCGTTTTAATTCGATGACGATGCGAACTTTCTTGGCGGCGGCTGATTCGCGGTCGGTTTCATCGCGGACTTCCGAGATACCTTCAATCCGTTTTTCATTAACCAGATCGGCAATGGTTTCGATCAACTTGGCTTTGTTGACCTGATACGGAATTTCCGTGATGAAAATCGCGTCGCGTTCAGTAGCGGCGCGACCAATTTTACCAATGGCGGCGCGGGCGCGAAGCTGGATGACCCCGCGTCCGGTTTCGTAAGCTTGTTTGATGCCTTCGCGCCCGTAAATAAAGCCCGCCGTCGGGAAATCAGGGCCGGGAATATACTTCATCAAATCCGCAACCTTGGATGACGGGTTTTGAACTAAATGAACCGTCGCTTCGATAATTTCATTTAAATTATGAGGCGGAATTTTCGTCGCCATTCCGACCGCGATTCCTTCTGCGCCGTTCAGCAAAAGATTCGGTACACGCGCTGGAAGTACGGTCGGCTCAGTTTTTGAATCGTCGTAGTTCGGGGCAAACTTAACCGTTTCCTTTTCAATATCCGCCAAAAGCTCAGTCGCAATTTTCGTCAAACGAGCCTCAGTATATCTGTAGGCCGCCGCCGAATCCCCATCAACGCTTCCCCAATTTCCCTGCCCGTCAACCAGTGGGTAGCGCAACGAAAAATCCTGTGCCATTCGCACCATGGAATCGTACACCGCAGAGTCACCATGCGGATGATAAGCCCCAAGCACGTTTCCTACGACGTTGGCAGATTTTTTGTAAGGCTTACCGGGAACCAAACCGCTTTCATTCATCGAATACAAAATTCGACGATGAACAGGTTTCAGCCCGTCGCGGACATCCGGCAGGGCACGTCCGATGATGACGGACATGGCGTAGTCAAGATAGCTACGCTTCATTTCGTCTTCGATATTGATGTCAATTTTTTGTAGAGTCTCCATTAACCGTTCCTTCGTCGAGAGGTAAAAACCAGCTTAGAATCACACCATCAGAAGAGCATTCGTCAGAAGATTGCTCCACGTACAAGAGATGGTGAAAAGCTTAAAAAATCAATCGCAAATTATACTTTGTCGGTGGGATTTGGACAAGCCAAGAGAGCAGAATAAACCAATATTTATAACGTTTTAGCACGAGCTTGCAGGCATTCGTCAGAGCAAAATGTTTGCGCATTTCCGGCGCTGACAAGTTGTCTCGCATCTTTGGCGGAAACAAAGGCTCCACACGCCACGCAGCGAAGCATTGCCGTACTGTTCACCGTCGCCGAGCGTCCACCCATTTGGTCACGCATCTGGTTAATTTCTTTCGCCGTTTTGCCTAGTTTGGAGCTGAGCCGCGAAATCGCTTTGAAGACATAAACGACGAACGCGAAGGCGATTAGGATTTCTACGATGCGAATAATGAAACTCACTTTTTAACTCCTGTATCAGGACCATGTTGCAGCATCGTTTTGGTCTCGCCTCCACTTTTGTTGCTGCGTGCCAGTTGCAAACGTTCGCGCATTTGCGTCAGCGCTCGTTGCGCTTCCGGCGGCGCCCCCTTCGCTTTCGCGGATTGTTCCAGTTCAGTCAATAACTTATCCGCTTCGCCTAAACTCTGATTGCTTTCAATCAATGAGGCCATTAAATAAAATTTTCCGAGCGGGTGATTCGCCTCTTTGGCGAGCGCTTTGCGTGACCAATTGACAGCTTCGGTCAGATTTTTCTGCTCAAAATAAATCGCAGCTAAATCCGCCATGACTCCCGGGTCATCAGGTTTTAATTCATTGGATTTTTGCAGGAAAGGTAACGCTCCATCCAGTTTGTTGACCTGCATGTAAAATTCTGCGGCCTGACGTTGCGCGTCGAAATCATTAGGATTTTCGCGGGCTTTTTTAATCGCAGAGACGATCTGCTGCGGCATTTGTCCGGCAGGGTTTGATTTTAGATTGTTCGTGGCTTCAAGAATTTTGGCGTTATTGGCTTCGTTGGCGACTTGGCGAAAATTGTAATTCGCCCATTTGAATCCGCAAACTGATCCAATCAACAAACCAAGAATGGCAAAGCCAATTCGATTTTTCAGGGCGCCAAAACCACTGGCGACGCCTTTCGTAAAATTCGTTCGATCATCCTGTACGGCTGCTTTTTTCATGATTTTAATTGGTTTTGGGTCTTTGGCTTTTGGTCTTTGGGCAAGTTTTACAAATAATTTGTCTCCGGCAATAGCGCTACCAAAACAATTCATTTGAAGGTGAAGGCTTCAGTAACCTCGCCAAAAACCAAAGATCAAAACCCAAAGACCAAAGTTGGTTGAGTTTCAGAGCTGACCGGTAAGCCGAATTCTGTACCTCCTCAAGAGAAGGCGGCGATCATTCATCTAGGCCTTGGATTACTCCAACGCTCCAGCAACCTACCCGAAAACGCGCCACCGAAGTGGCTGAAGCGGACAACTTCAAAATCGTTTCCCTATTTGGTCTTGCACCGCAGGGGGTTTGCCTAGCCAACGATGTCACCACCGTTGCTGGTGAAGCTTTTAACTCACCGTTTCACCATCGCCCGGCATTGCTGCTTAGGGCTGTCTGTTCTCTGTTGCACTATTCCGTCGGGTCGCCCCGCCTGGTCGTTAACCAGCCTGCTGTCCTATGGTGTTCGGACTTTCCTCTCGCGGCTTACGCCGCCAGCGATCACCTGATCTGCTCTGAAACTCAAAGTTGATTGTATCACGCCTCGTCCGTCTTTTCTTCCAACAACAGACGATAAGCTTCCTTCTTTGATACGCCGCGCAACTTCGCAAATTGTTTCAAAGCTTCATTACGACTCAAACCCGAATCGCGCATCAATCGTTCAAATTGTTCAAGCGTAGACAAATCACTAGCTGGATTTTCAGTCGCTTGTTCAGAAGCTCCTTCGATGACCAAAGTCATTTCACCGCGTGGTTCACCGGATTGAATTTTTGCCCCGATTTCTGAAAGCGTCCCGCGAATAAATTCTTCGTGAAGCTTGGTGATTTCCCGCGCCAGTGAAGCGCGACGATTGCCGAGAATGGTTTGCGCTTCCAGCAAAGTTTCCTTGATTCGATGCGGAGCTTCATACATCACGAGCGTCTCGCGGGCAGTTTTCACGGACTCAAATTTTTCATGCCGGGCGTGTCGTTTGGACGGCAAAAATCCCAGAAACAAAAACGAATCCGTTGGCAATCCCGAAGCCACTAATCCCGCAATCATCGCAGTAGCGCCGGGAATGGGAATGACTGGAATTTTATTTTCAATCGCTGCCACGACGACGCGATACGCCGGATCGGAAATCCCTGGCGTCCCGGCATCCGTAACTAACGCGATATTTTCACCTTTTAATAAGCGCACCGTAAATTCCTCAGCGCGTGACCGTTCGTTATGTTCGTGATAGCTGATGGTCGGTTTGCGAATCCCGAAATGATCCAACAATTTTCGCGTATGCCGCGTGTCTTCACAGGCAATAAAATCAGCCTCTTTCAAGACCCGCAATGCTCGGAGCGTGATGTCTTCAAGATTGCCGATTGGAGTCGAGACGAGGTAAAGGGGCATAAAGAGTTAAGGTTTAATGGTAGAAAAAGATTACAGATTATATTTTCTTTTGTTACTTTTTATCTCGCCAATTAATAGAGTTGTTGTGATTGTAGAATCAACAAGATAGCTTAAACAGCGCAGATGCCTAAGATGTCATGTCAGCGAAGGCGATCTGATAAAATGCGGTATCTTTTAAGTCCAGCGATACTATGTTCGACGACGATTCGCTCACTGGCGAGTACTTTATTTACCGCTTTTTGTTCGACGGTGAGTTCTTGTTTCTTCGGTTTCTTATGTGGGAGAAAGAGTTTCTTGACGACATAGTCTTTCTCAAAACCCTGAAAGCCTAAGTCCACGCGGACTTGAGAGTCGGTAAACCAAGGTTGAGAATTCGGAAATTCGAGCTTGAACATGGCATAGTCCTGCGTCTTCCCAACCCATAGGAGCTGAGGTCTAAAAGGCGCTTCTGCGGCTTACTCTTGACCGTATGGCATTTTTTCCCTGAGTAGAAATCGCGTTGCACGTCGTCTTCATGCGGTCTTTGCAGGCGTTGCTCCAGTCCATCAAAGATCAGGGTCTGCTCGTTGGTCAGATATTTCTTAAAGTCGGCAGCGTCCTGAAAGGTTCGGCGCGGCAGACCTTGCGCGGCGGTCAAAGCGTGTTGCAGCACCTTAAGTCCGAGTTCCTGATTCCGCTTGGCGTTGGCGATGTCCATTCCGCAAACGAAGCCTGAGACATCATACGTGAGTCCGGCGTTGAGACTAAAGAGGGTAAAGAAGAGTAACTCGGATTCAGCAGTTAAAGCGGGCGTGACCGCTCAGTCAAGGTAACGTTGCGCGACCGTCTTTCCGTGTAACTCAAAGTAACTTTGGGAACTGCGCGGAAGTAAATCCAGTCGTAGCGCTCCATTGACGATCGGTCATTAATTCGGCGATTGGTAGTTTCATACAGCAAGGATAGCGGTTGCCGCTGAATTCTGCAAGTCTACTTATTGCAATAGTTTGCACCGTTTCCGTCATCGCAACAACTCTAATAAATTCAGGTGGTAGTTTACTTTGGGTTAGATCAAAACCCGTTTCAAGAAATGGAGATGTCGGTTTAGGTTTGGCCTTTCGAGTCTGTGCTATCGCACCGAACAATATTCCTGTCAATGAGAAGAAAGCCACATAGATTAAGATTCTTTTTATCATCTTAAATTCCTTTCGCCTTACATTCAGTTTTTTGCTTTTCTCTGATAGCTCAATATCCTTTTGGCTGTATGATTGATGCTGCCTCAGAAATGTAAATCAAGTTGTCAGGAAATGCACGTTGAAGTTGCTTCATCAGCGAACCAATCTTCAAGATATATTGGTAGGATTTTAGCGCCAGCGGCGCGGCATCCTGGTAGAAATTGTTGAAGCTGGAATCCTGTCGCCAACGGCGACCAACCTTATAGGCTATAAGGTTGGTCATCTTCAATGACAAGAAAATTTTATCAAGATGCCGCGCGTCTCGCGCTGGGTTTATTGGACTCATCAATCGCCTTTCTCCGACGGTCAAATTTCTTTTTTAACCTTCCGATGGCAATCACTACCGCAGATATGTTAAATTTTTGGTTGGCAAGTTGAATTTTTTGGTTATTTGGAGGTTTACATTACATGCCGATTTACGAATATGCCTGCACGAAATGCGGGCATCAGTTGGAAGTAATGCAAAAGATTAATGATAAGCCTTTGTCACGCTGCCCGGAGTGCAAAGGTAAACTTGAAAAACAATTCTCGCAGACCAGCTTTCAGTTGAAAGGCTCTGGCTGGTACGTGACGGATTACAGCAAAAGCGGCGCAGCGCCGAAGGAAAAAGCGAAAGCGGACAAGCCTGAAAAAGCAGAAAAAACGGAAAGTAAGGCAGAAAGCAAGCCCGAAAAATCTGAGGCTACGCCGGCAAAAAAGCCTGAAGCCGCTGCTTAAAAAAGAGGTAGGATAGGCGTCTCGCCTGTTCTGTCCGGGGAAACTAGGGACAGGCGAGACGCCTATCCTACCTTCATTAGGAGTATTGCGATGAAGTCACAAAGTTATAAATTCAGCCTTTTTTCTTTTGCTTTGTTCTGGTGCCTGACGGGAACCTTCTGTGCTGAAATCTCCGCGCAGGCGGGGCGTAATCTTTCAACGTCACGCCGCTCTACGGTCGTGCCGCTCTACGTCAAATTCACGGAAGATGCGACGAAGCCAAAACCTTTGCTCGGATCAACCAAGTCGTCGCAGGAAAACGAACGGATTCTGACGAAAGATAAAGTTGAATTGCACGACGCAGGCATCCCGCAAAAAATCGAATCGCTTTCGCCGGATTCCAGTCCGGCGCGAATTGTTGTACTCCTCGACAATTCAGCTTCTCTGCAAACAGATGTCAAAAAACTCGCCACCATACCCGCCGCCTTTGCGCCTGAAATTTATGAAGGCGATAAAGTTATGGTCATCGGTTATGACCTCAAGCCGGAAATTATTACGGACTTCACTGACAAACCCGAAGATTTACAGAATACATTAGGGCTGCTGCGTAAAAGCGACACGCCGCATTTATTCGATGCGCTGGATGTTGTCATGGAAGATGTGATGCGTCCGGCAATTGGATATTCCAAGCGAATTATTGTGTTAGTCAGTGATGGACTGGATCGAGATAGCAAAATTAAATACGACCGAATTCTGAATACGTTGCAGGACGAAAACGTGACGGTGTACGCCATTCAGGTCAAAGACCGAACACGTGGCGCATTGCGCAGAGATGCTCCCAAACCCGTTGATTGTCTGGAACAATTGACCGCCAGCACCGGAGGAAAAATCTTTTCCGTAGATGGTGATATTAAAAATGCGGTCAAAGAAATTTGCGACGAACTGCGCAATGAACGCTATCAACTGACGTATTACCCCGAAGGTGTCAATTACATCAACAAGCGATTATTGTTGCTGACTAGCTCCGACAGTAGCCTTCAGCTACGAACAAAATATTCGCATCCACCGCATCAATACTAATGGAAATTGAACCCAAGACTTTTGGCGATCCTGCGATCCGCGTTTCGATGATGCCGAAAGATACCAATCACGCGGGAACTATTTTTGGTGGAGTCATTCTCAGCTACCTCGACCTCGCGGGCGCAGTCGAAGCCCGTAAACATGCGGATAAACTTTTTGTGACGGTAGCCATGCACGGCGTCGAATTCATCGCTCCGGTCTTTGTCGGCGACCTCGTAAGTTTTTACACCAGCACCAAGAAAGTTGGACGCACTTCCGTGACAATTGATATAGTTGTTGAAGCCGTTCGCAAAGGCGGCAGTGGCGAAAAAGTCCGCGTCATGGAAGCTGAAGTTGTGTATGTCGCCGTAGACGAAAATCGCCATCCAATCCCGATTCAGGATTAATGAAAGTTTGTTATTCCGACCGATATCTCATCCCGTTAATTCCTACGCATCCGTTTCCGATGCAAAAGTATCGGTTGGTGCGAGATCGTTTGCTGGCGGAAAATTCCATCACGCATTGGCATTTGATCGAACCTGATCTGGCTTCTGACGAAGATATTTTGTTAGTTCATACAGATGATTATTGGCTACGCTGCAAGAATGGAAATTTGACACCAGCGGAAATTCGGCGGATTGGTTTTCCGTGGTCAGAGAGGCTGGTGCATCGTTCACAATCTTCAGCACAAGGAACATTACTCGCCGCGAAAAATGCTTTGCATGATGGCATTGCGTCGAATTTAGCGGGCGGTACGCATCACGCTTTTCCCGATCATGGCGAAGGCTATTGCGTGCTGAATGACATTGCAATTGCTGCGCGAGTCTTGCAGCGCGACAGGCTGGCAAATAAAATTGCTGTGATTGATTGCGACGTTCATCAGGGGAATGGAACGGCGGCGATTTTTCAGAATGATGAAAGTGTCTTCACTTTTTCAATGCACGGCGAAAAGAATTTTCCGCTCAGAAAAGAGAAAAGCACTGTTGATGTGAATTTGCCGGAAGGCATTGGCGATGACGAATATCTAGGCTTATTAAAATTTCATCTTCCAAAAATTCTGGATGACTTCAAACCTGACTTTGTCTTTTATCAAGCGGGCGTTGACCCACATGAACGCGACCGTTTGGGTAGATTGAAATTGACGTTGGATGGGTTGAAGCTCCGCGATGAATGGGTGATTGGAAATTGTCGTGAAAGAGAAATCCCGATTGTCACGACGATGGGTGGCGGCTACGGCAAAGACATTGCTGATACAGTTGAAGCGCATTGCAATACCGTCCGTGTAGCGCTAACGGTATAGTACCCGGAGCCGTAGCGACGGGGTTTTCCAGCACATGTAATTACTTAAAATTTGGATTTGGCGTCATGAAAACCAGCAACTTCAATCGTTCATCGCTAGTATTGCGAACGCCGTGCGACTCACCTGCTGCGGCTAAAACAATTTGGTTTTGCGATAATTCGCGCTCTTCGGTTCCTACCAGAAAAATCCCGCTTCCTTCCAGCACATAATAAATTTTATCAGCGTCATCGTGCGCGTGGGGCTTTTGTTCCTGCCCCGGCTCCAGAGCATAAACATCGCAGAAGAAATTTGGCGTTTCATACAAATTAATCTTCTGCATTTTGTCCGGCGAGAAAGACGCCGCCGCGAAAACGTCTTTGGGATTCATGAAGGTTTTAGAATCGGTGTTGAGTGATGATGAATCATTAACCATTCATCGCCAACTCGTTTGAAAAGGTTGGAAGCGCTTAACGAAACAGATGTGTTTGCCTGTGTTTCTTCATCAACTATGCTCAGGTTTTCGGTACAACCAAGAGAAGCAAAATTGTCAGCCAGCTTCACCTCGACCTCGGTGATCGTGACTGACAACTGTTGTCCGTGCGTAAAAATTTGCTCCCAGCTCGCTTTGACATCATTCCACCCACACAGCGCTTCCCAACCAGGGTGAGTACATTTCACCCAACTTTCATGCAACCAAATGGCAGACATTTTTTCAATGTTTGCCTCCTGAACTGCCGCATAAAATAACCAATTGGCCTGTGCCACTGCGACGTGATCGTCCGTCATTACTTCACCTTGAAAGAACGAGCGAGAACATCTGTCTGGCTACGCAACGCCTGCATCGTACTGCGATTACCAGTGAAACGCAGAATGTAAACCGTAGTGTCGTCAACCATCAAGTAATAATGCCGTCCCATCTTGGGACGCCCGCCTTGTGTGTAATCGTAAGATTTCATGATGGATGGAATCTTACCGCCAGCCGCACTGAAATCTTCGAGCGCCCCCTTCGTGTAGCCCGGCAAAAATGTCAGCGTCTGACTTTCATCTTTGTTCACAGCATCAATCAACTTCGAGCCTTTTTCGATGTCTACACGACGAATTTTGAGAAGTCCATCTTCACGGATTTTATAAACAATTTCGATCTGCTTGCGACCTAAGCCGTCCGTAGATTCGACCACCGCCCAATCTACACTTGGCAGATTAAGCGTGAACTTCCCTTCCGGGTCGTTAATTAGTTTGCCATCATTTGACTGCGCTTCGACCTTCGTGAGACTGGGCAGACCAAGCATCAATCCGAAAGTTAAAATAGCGAGAAAGCAAAACCTGGAAAACATTTTGGATTCCCTTTCAAAGTGCCAGCATTTATCATTTTTGCTGGGAAAATTACATTAATTCTATCAACGAATACATTCATTCGTTGATTTCTAAAATAAACTTTTGCCGATAGATTCTTCAATCACAGCGCGTTGAATTGTCATTAATTTTTCGATGCCAATTTCCGCTGCCGCAATTAATTCATTCATCTGATCGCGTGAAAAAGCTTCATGTTCTGCCGTCCCCTGCAATTCAACAAAACGTCCATCACCCATTTTGATAATATTCATATCAACTTCAGCGACGGAATCTTCGGTGTACGCTAAATCTAATAATACCCGATTCTCGACGACGCCTACACTCACCGCCGCTAAATAATCCTTGAGCGGCAATTTTGCTATTTTGCCATCGGTCACGCTTTTGTTCAGCGCCAGTGCTAATGCTACAAAACCGCCCGTAATCGAAGCCGTTCGCGTTCCGCCATCCGCCTGAATCACGTCGCAATCAATCGTCACCGTTCGTTCACCAAGCGCTTTCATATCAATCACGGCGCGAAGGCTGCGACCAATCAACCGCTGAATTTCGTGCGTTCGCCCAGAAGGTGCTCCACGATTCACTTCACGATTCGTGCGTGATTCGGTAGCGCGTGGCAACATTGAATATTCCGCCGTCACCCAACCGTTTCCTTTGCCCTTCAAAAAATTCGGCACCTTTTCATCCACCGTAGCGTTGCAAATAACTTTGGTCGAGCCGACCTCAATCAATACCGAACCCTCGGCATACTTAGTGAACCCCGGAGTGATTTTGGTTGCCCGTAATTCCAAAGGAGTTCGTCCATCAAGACGTTCTGACATGTTCTAATACCTCAACTGCTTCAATATGATCTAATTTGTGACCTAAAAATCGTTCCGCAATTCGATTAAATCTTTGGGCGGAATCCGTCACGTAAAACTCACACTGACCACTTTCAGGTTGTGAATTCAGTAAATTTTGTCGCTCCAAAAGTTCAGCTATTTCAAGAGCCGTAGCCGCGCCGGAATCAATCAAATTGGCTTCGACTCCAATCGTTTCAGCAATAACTTTTTTGAGCAATGGATAATGCGTACATCCCAGCACCAGCGTATCAATATTTTGTTCCCGAAGTGGAGCCAGATATTTTTCCGCCACAGATTTTGTAATCGGCGAATCCGTTTCGCCTTCTTCGACAAAGGGAACAAATAACGGACAGGCTTGCGAAAAAATTTCAACGGGATCGTCAGCAAAAACTTCACGAAGCCCTTTCGCGTAGGCGTCGCTGCCAATCGTAGCTTCCGTAGCGATGACACCGATGCGGTGACTTTTTGTAGCTTTGGCGGCGGCTCTGACTCCCGGTCCGATGACGCTTAAAAATGGGACTTCAAATTCACTGCGTAACCTTTCCCGCGCTAGTGCCGAAGCCGTATTGCAGGCAATAATAATAACTTTGACACCTTTTCCAATCAGAAAAGCAGCGTCTTCGACAGCGTAGCGCTCAACTGTAGAGCGCGATTTTGTGCCATACGGCACACGCGCCGTATCGCCCAGATAAATAATATTTTCATTCGGCAGACGCTCACGGACAGCGCGTAAAACCGAGAGTCCGCCGACGCCGGAATCAAAGATACCGATTGGAAGTGAGTTCATGCAAAGAAATCAGATGGCAAAAGGCAAATATCAAAAAGCAAAAGGTCGGAAGAGATTTTTACTTTTATAAAAGAAAAATAGCTGCCGCCCTTTTGCCTTTTAACTTTTGATATTTGCCTTTTGATTTTCAGATATTTGGTGGAGGTGGAGAGAATCGAACTCTCGTCTGGCAGCCATTCCCGAAGGCATCTACATACTTAGCCGTTTCGCTTAAATTTCATCCACACACGGCAGCAGAATCGGCGAAGAACCGTGCGTGAACTATGCCAGAAAATCTCGTTCTCTAATTCTGACCTGCATTAGAGAACCAGTCTATAAAAGTGACGCCTGGATCCACACTTATAGACAAAGCGTGGGCAGACGAGCTGTGAACTAGAGTTAACTAGGCAGCCATCGCGAGTTCTTGATTCGCAATTATGTTTTGCTTGCAGAGTACGGGTTACAAGCATCCCGGTATGCATCCGTCGCTGCAGGTCTCCCATCGAAACCAGTGCACCCCCACTTCAAAGAGCGTTCGTATTTACAAGAGGAACGCGGACGAATTAGAGTGTACGGGTCAGAGCTTAGAGTGTCAACAAATCACTTTTTAGGAATTTTAAGTTTAATGAATCAATTCGTCTGTATTCCCATCACCGAAACTAATGCCGACGCCTTCATTGCCGCCAGTTCAGAAGCCGCGTTATTGGCTGACATCATTGAGCTGCGGCTGGATTATCTGGCGGATGCTGAAATTGATAAGGTTCTGCAAAATATTTCTCAGCGCCAGAATCTGAAGCCTTTTCTTTTCACTTTTCGCCCACGTGAACAGGGAGGAAGGCGTGATTTATCGTTAGAAAATCGTCTTAACTTCTGGCGCAGCCTGAAACCTGAAATTATAAAATTAATTGCCTTCGCTGATTTTGAATTGGACTTAGTTGAATTTCTCGCCGATAAAATCCCACCGATGGCGTGGGATAAAATCATTTGCTCGAATCATAACTTTGATGAAACGCCTGCCAACATTAGTGAAATGTACGACCGCATCGCACGCACTCCTGCTGCTGTAGTAAAAATTGCGACGAAAGCCAATCGTCAGGCTGATTGCCTGCCGCTTTTTGATTTAATGAATCGCGGCAAAAAACCTTCGATTATTTTAGGGATGGGATTGCCCGGCCTTGCGACCAGAGTTTTAGCGCTGTCACGCGGAGCGATGCTCACCTTTGGAGCCTTAAAACGCGGAGCCGAAAGCGCCAGCGGGCAACCAACCGCAACAGAATTAAACGACATTTTTCGGGTTCATCAGCTTTCCAAACAAAGTGAAATTTATGGCGTAGTCGGCAACCCGGTTGGGCATTCACGTTCGCCCTTGATTCATAATGCCGCCTTCAAATTTCTCAACCGTGACGCTGTTTATTTACCTTTTGAGGTTGATGAAATTACTGCCTTCGTCCGTGATTTCGTTCATCCCGAAACGAAGAAACTGAACTGGAATTTACGCGGACTGAGCATCACAATTCCGCATAAACTTAGCGTCATGCCACAGCTTGATTTTATCGCCCCAGAAGCCAAAGCCGTCGGCGCAGTCAATACGATTGTCGTCAAACATAATGAACTTCACGGATACAACACCGATGTTGCCGGAGCGATGAAACCATTGGAAACATTGATCGAATTGAAAGGTGTGCGTGCTGCCATACTTGGCGCAGGCGGAGCCGCCAGAGCAATTTGTTACGGCTTACACGCACGCGGAGCAGACGTGACTGTCTATGCGCGAGACCTTGCAAAAACCAAAATTCTTTCCGATGAATTCAAGACAAATTCTGCTTCAATTTCTGACTTCAACGGAGCCGCCGACATCGTCATCCATTGCACTCCGATTGGGATGCGAGGTCACAACGAAGGCCTCAGTCCCATCAAGCCTGAAGCACTAAAAAATGTTCAGCTTGTGTATGACTTAATTTATAATCCGCTGGAAACGCAATTGCTCAAAGACGCGAAAACTGCCGGATGCAAAACGCTTGGTGGAATGGAGATGTTGATGGCACAAGCAGCGGAACAATTTCGTTTGTGGACTGACGAAGAAGCTCCGACTGAGATTATGTGGCAAGCAGTGAACTAATAAAATCCGCGCTCATCCGTTTCATCCGCGTCATCCGTGTTCTATTATTCCCTCGGCAATTTTAATTTCAAAAAATAAAGGCTACTTATAATGACGAATCAACCCGATTGGGCAATCCCGAATTATCTTGAAGTAAATAACGACCACTTGTACATCAACGGCGTAGACACGACCGAACTCGCCAAAGAATTTGACACGCCGCTGTTTGTGATTTCGGCGCCGCGCATTCGTGAAAATATTGCGCGTTTGCTTGATGCCAAAAAACATCATCCAAAATTAAAACTTTGTTACGCTTCCAAAGCCAACAATGTTTTGGGCGTCCTGCGCGTAGTCCAGGCCGCCGGAATAGACATCGAAGTCAATTCCGGCGGCGAATTATTTCGTGCTTTAAAAGCCGGATTTCGCCCCGATCAAATCGAGATGAACGGGATTGCAAAAACCGAACAGGAAATTGCCGAAGCCATCGAAGCCGGAATTTATGCGATCAATCTGGACTCACCTTATGAGCTTGAATTGGTCGAAAAAGTTGCGACGAGTCTCAACAAATGCGCCAATGTTACGGTGCGATTAGTCGCCGGAGTCGGCACACGCTCGCACGCCGGATTGCAAACTGCGCTCTATACTTCCAAGTTCGGAATTTCTCCGTCGCAGGCGCGTGAAGTGATGCTGCGAGCGCTCCGCAATCCCGACCACATCAATCTGGTCGGAATCCACATTCACGTCGGATCGCAAACGCCTGATCCTGAACCTTACGCCGAAGCTTTTGCGACGATGTGGGAACACGTCGTCTGGCTGCACAAAGAAACCGGGCATCAGTTGCAGCACATCAACATCGGCGGCGGCATTCCGGTAAATTATTTGCGCGACCGCTCGCAGGCGGAAGAAATTACGGAAAATGAACGCAACATGCTCGGCGCAATTTTGACTTCAGATGAAGCGATTGGCGCAGCCATAAAAATCGTCCGCGAATCAGCGCGTAATGCAGGCGCAGAACATTTACTGAACGACATCGAAATCGTGATGGAACCTGGACGCAGTGTGATTGCGGATGCGGTGACGATTCTGACGACAGTACGAAATATCAAATCACGTCCTGAAACCAAAGAAAATTGGGTGCTGACAGATGCGGGATATAACCTGATGCTTTCGATGGTGATGTATCACTGGTACTACCACGCTGTGAATGCTTCACGTGCCGGAGCAACCCAGGACGCGAGCTATCGAATGGCGGGGCCATTATGCGACGGTGGAGACGTTTACTTCGATCTGCACGGCGACGGACATTTACCAGATTGCCGCTTACTTCCAAAAAATATGCACGTCGGAGAAGTGATTGCGATGCTCAACACCGGCGCTTACACGATGTCGCAGATGACCGCGTACAACGGACGACCTTTTCCGGCGGCGGTGCTGGTGGATGATGACGGCACAGTTGAAGTCATTCGCAAGCGCGATAGCTATGAAGATTTATTAATGAACGAAATATAATTCAGGCGTAGAATTTGCGGGACAAGGAGGAAGTGAAAATGTCCACCGAAATGCTTAATGAATTTATCAAACAACTTACTGTCCTGAATCCATCGGAACGCCAAACGATCAAGGCGTTTCTGGAAGAGCAGGAAAGAAAAGATGCAGAAACCAAAAATGGGGCAACCTCTGACCTGGATTCGGAAGAACCTGATCCATTGCGCCGCCGTGAATATCAATGGATTAATGAACATCGTGATGAATATTCAGGGCAATACGTCGTGATTGAAGGCGATCAATTAGTAGCACACGGAAATGACGGTCGCCAGACGTTGGCGGACGCTCGAAAAGCGGGAATCAAAATCCCGTTTATCGCCCACATTGAAGCCTCTGACGAGCCACCGTTTGGAGGTTGGTAATAATGTCCTATCAGTTAAATTTCAATCTCGTCCAATTATACAATCTCGAAAAAATCGGGATCACAATTCCAGTCCGATTTCATTCCGGTTCGCGGGCAATTGATGTTGATGCGAGGTTGGATACTGGCGCAACTTTCTGTATTTTGAGCGATTGATTGGCGAAGATTTAGGGCTTGATATTGAAAAAGGAAAACAACAACCGATTGGTGCGGTAACGGGTACTTTTCTTACCTTTGGTCATTTCGTCACGTTTTCAGTAGAAGATTTCTATTTTGAGGGAATGGTTTATTTTGCCAAAGATTATACTTTCAATCGTAATGCCCTGGGGCGTATTGGATTCCTGAATCGTGTGCTGATCGGATTGAATGATTACGCGGGGAAACTTTATCTCAGCCGCGACATTGATAGCGAATAGTTTATGCTCTTAGCAAAATCATTGTTGTTGCTGAGCCTGTTTCTTTTAGGTTTTATAGCGCAGAATTACCCCGTTGCTACGGCTCCGGGTACTGTACCGCGAGCCGTAGCGAGCCGGGTTCAATCCACTTCCAAAACACAAATTGTAATGCTCGGCACAGGCACGCCAAACGCCGATCCTGACCGCTTCGGTCCATCCATCGCCATTGTCGTCAATGACACTCCATACATCATAGATTTCGGCCCCGGTGTAGTTCGTCGCGCCGCCGCTGCACAACGCAAAGGCATCACAGGCCTGGCGATGCCCAAACTCAGCAAAGCATTTTTGACGCATTTGCATTCCGATCACACGACTGGCTTTGCCGATTTAATTTTTACGCCCTGGGTGCTGGAGCGCAAAGATCCGCTGGAAGTCTTCGGGCCAAAAGGTCTCAAAGCAATGACCAGCAATATTGTCAAAGCCTACCAAGAAGACCTTGATATGCGCCTGTACGGATCGGAACCGTCGAACAAAACGGGCTACAAGGTGAACGCACACGAAATTAAACCCGGTGTGATTTACAAAGACGAAAACGTCACCGTCAAAGGTTTTTTGGTCAGGCATGGTTCGTGGAAAGAAGCGTACGGATTTCGCTTTGAGACGCCGGATAAAACCATTGTGATTTCAGGCGATTGCGCGCCCAGCCAGAGTGTCATTGATGCTTGTAACGGCTGCGATGTCTTGATTCACGAAGTCTATTCGCAGACCGGATTTTTAAAGCGCACACCTGATTGGCAAAAATACCATTCCAGCTTTCACACTTCTTCACGCGAACTGGCAGAAATCGCTACGAAGTCGAAACCTGGCTTGCTGATTTTGTACCATCAGTTATTCTGGGGAACGTCTGAAGAAGATTTACTCAACGAAATTCGACAGGGCTATCAAGGCAAAGTTGTGTCGGCACATGACTTGGATATTTATTAACGTCCGAATCAATTTTAAAAAATAAAAGGCGCATCAATGGCTGAAGAGAAAAACCAACTCCTTCGCGGTCTCACGCTCACCGATACGACGGCTCTTGTGATCGGAACTGTTATCGGCACAGGCGTATTTTTGAAAGCCGCTCCGATGGCACAACAGGTGGGAAGTCCAACACTTGTTCTGGCTGCCTGGGTTGCGGCGGGATTGCTTTCGCTCGCGGGTGCGCTCACTTACGCTGAGCTTGGTGCGATGCTGCCACACGCGGGAGGCGAATATGTTTATCTGCGGCATTCATACGGCGAAGCTTCCGCATTTCTGTTTGGATGGCAGCGGTTCATTGTCGCAGGCAGCGCTTCGATTGCGAGTTTAGGCGCAGGCTTTGCCATTTTCCTTTCGACATTTTTGCCGCTCAATGCGGTGTGGGCAGAACGAACTTTCACCTTTCTTGGGCAGACCATCAACTGGCAATTCGGAGCCAAGCAAATTGTCGCCGTAGCCGTGATTTTATTGCTCACAGGCATCAATTGCTTAACCGTCGTCGTTGGTGGAAAAGTTCAATCCTTACTCACAGTTTTGAAAATTGCGGGTATCGCATTTGTCGTTGGCGGAGTATTTTTCGCTTCAAAAACTGCGACGTTCTCACATCTCGCCACGCCTGCGAATACGCCTGAATGGAGTGGTTTTGCGTTGTTCGGAACGGCGATGCTGGCGGCGTTGTGGGGCTACGATGGATGGAACAACATGCCAATGGCAGCAGGCGAAGTGCGCGATCCCGGACGCAATATTCCGATAGCTCTGATTGCCGGAATGATCATCGTCATGGCAATTTACTGCCTAATGAATTTCTCTTATTTTTACGCGCTTCCCTTTGGTGAAGTCGTGACTGCGAATTCCACCAAATACCGCGAAGCCTTACCCGTCGCAGCCAAAGCCGCACAAACTTTTCTCGGCGATTACGG
>JAYVRW010000407.1:0-9966 GCA_043775925.1 Blastocatellia bacterium | reverse complement strand
AAAAATAGGTCAAATTAATTAACTTCTGCATGGTAGTTTCTCCAGGTTTAAAAGCTCAATCGCGCTGCGAACTGAAAGGCGCGCGGCCCACCGGTTCCAAAGATCGGACTCACGCGTGAGGTCGCTTGTCCGAAGAGATTATTTGGGTTATTTCTTCCCGCCACTGTGGCAGTTGGGCGAATGTACGCAGCGCTCGCCAATGATCCCGAAAATCCAGTCAAATTGGCGATATTGAAAATATTGAAGCCTTCAGCAATCAGCGTCAGTTTAGTTTTTTCCTTAATTGAAATCGTACGTGTCAGACGCAAATCATGCGTGAGAAAACTGTCACCCGCAGAGTAGCTGTCCGGCAATACGATGTAAGGATAAGCCGCGCCGGTACTGTCACGATTCGCTCGTCCAATCTGAGCGAGGAGGGCAGTTTTAGGAGCAGCATATTTTGTATTATACGCATCTACCAGTTGGCTGATGTCGTAGGCGCTTTGCCCGCGACCGAACGAATTAATTCCCGAGCCAGGCAATAAAAATGCAAACGCGCCATCGCCATCCGTGTCAAAAGTCCCGACCTGAACAGTGTTGATGCTGCGGCTGGTCATTTGCCACAAGGTCGAAAGCTGCCAGCCGTTGGCGACGGCTTTTAAACCTCTTCCCCCGCTGGTCAGCTTGGGCAATTCCCAGATGCCGCTGAATGAAAATTGCTGTTTTGGACTGGCTCCGCTGACGCCAAAATTCTGGGCTGAATCGGTGAAGCTATTCGGCGTCGCACCATTGAGCGGCGCATACGTCCTGTAACGCTGTAAGGCATACGCGCCGGTAATCATGAAACCTTGCGAGAAGCGCTTATTAACTTTGACCTGTAAGGCCTGATAACGCGAAAGAATGCTCGGACTGCCGTAATAAATAATTCCGGTTGAGCATTGCGCTTTCGCATCAATCGCCTGGGCAGCGGTGCAAACAGGCAGGACAGGGTTACGGACAGGATTCGCAGTCCCGGCGGTAACACCTGCGATGGGCCCGGTTTCGACTCCAAGAATGGTGTAACCACTGAAACGATTCCAGCGATTGCGGTCATCCATGAAACCTTCATTCGCTCCGAACTTGACGCCGCGTCGCATCACGTAATCAGCGGAAAATGACAACGTTTTCGTCAGTTGACGTTGGATTCCGGCATTGATATGAATGGTGTAGGGCGTCCGAAAATCAGAGTCAAAGATTGCTTCGGTCAAATAGGTCGGCGCCTGCTTGCGCAATTCAATGTTACGGACAGAGGGGTCTGAGCCATTATATTTTGAATTTGTTTCGAGAAAGGTTCGCAGCGTGGGCAGATAAGTGATCAATTCCTGCGCGGTATAATTAACCGGTGTCGTGGCATTGAAAGTCAGTGTCGCTGGTTGCCCCGGTTGCCCGAATTTAGGATTTGGAACAGCGGCGGAACTGGCAGAAGTCAGCCCGATGCCAGCGGCTCCAGTTAAAATGTGATCCTGTAATCGCAGATAATTTCGATTGGAAGAGGTGTGATGGATTGACGCGCTGCCACGAATGACGGTCTTGTCATTCATTGCCCACGCAAATCCGAGCGCTGAATCGAAGTTGTTCAAATCCTGCGGAATTTTGCCGAGCTTAATTACGCATAAAGCGTCGGATTGGTGGCGGCAATCGTCGTCGAGCTGAACGTGGCAAAGGTTCCGGCATAGTTTCGGCTCCAGCTTCCGGTGCTAAAGATATGCTCCAGGTTGCCGCCGAATTTCATCCGATGTGAACCAATGGTCTTACTGATGTTATCGGTGAATTGATACGTGCGTGGATGGCGATCCTGCGGGACGTTGGCATTGTTACCAATCGAGAGTCCTCCGAACAAACTAATCAGCGTTCCACCGACACCAAAACAATAACGCGAATCGCCCGCTGAACTTTCGCAGACTTCCTTGGTGGGCGGGAAGAGGCGATTTCTAAAATAGGAGTAAGCGAAGCGAAAATCATTGACGAGCTTAGGTCCGAAAACACTCGTCAAACCAAATTGTCCCTGATAGGAAAAATTACTTGAGGCAATCCAATTTGATTCCAGGCCAGTGCCGGAGACGCTATCATTTTTATCAAGGTTTCCGCGTAAGAAAGCGGTATGCTTTTCATTCACCGTATAATCAAGGCGCGTGCCAACCAGATGTTGATCGAAGGGAACTTTGGCGACGTGATTTAGTCCGAACAAAACTGGATCGGTAAAATTCACCTGCTGCGCGCCGACCTGATCGTTACGTTCGTAGTTGGAAAAGAAAAACAGTTTATTCTTTTTGATTAGGCCACCCAGCGTCCCACCATATTGCCGGCGCACAAAGAAAGGGTCTTCCAGACGCTTGCGAGTCCCGGCATTACTACAGAGCGGACTGTCGGTGGCGGCTCCGGTACAGAGGCGTCGCAATCCGGCGTAGGCTGCCATATTGTGATCGCGGAAGTAAAGAAACGTACTGCCGTGAAAAGCATTGCTGCCACCGCGCGAGATAACATTGACTGCGCCCGCCGAAACTGTTCCGGTCGAGAGGTCAAACCCAACGGTACTGATTTGAAATTCCTGGACAGTTTCTGACGAAAAATTCTGAGAAGTTCCACCGGTGATACGATCATTGACGCGCGCTCCGTCCACTGAGATCGTCGTCATATACATATACGAAGGCGATCCACCGACTCCAACCTGTACGAAATCATTTTGATTAAGGACGCCGGAAGTCGCCGCGTAATTTACCGTCACGCCCGGTTCCAATCCGGCGACGGAGAGAAAACTCCGCCCGTTGAGTGGGAGGCTCTCAATTTGTTTCTGTGTGACGATGCCGCCTAAGCCCGAATCAGAAGTATTAAGGATTGGCGCACCGTTCCCGACAACCTCAATGCTTTCAGAGGCTGCTCCAATCGTCAGAGAAAACTGACTCGACGACGTGAGACCAACCTGCACGACGATGACCTGAATCTGAGACACAAAACCTTTGGTGGTGACTTTGACTTCATATTCACCGGGGATAATATTCTCAAAGGAAAACGTTCCCTGCGTAACGGTGGTGAAAGTGCGTGACGCGCCTGTGGCTTTATTGGTTGCTGTCACCACCGCATTGGGAACCACTGCATTCGAGGGGTCAGTGACAATTCCATTCAGTGAGCCGGTGGCGTTTTGTGCCCAGACAAGTGCGGTGCAAAACGAGATCAGGCAGAGAAGAACTACAACTTTTGAGCTACGGAACTGCATAGAGAGATGCCTCCTTCGATAAACGTCGGGTTAGGTTGATGAACGAACCGATACAGCCAGTTTATTCAGAATGAATTCTTGTACGAGTTGTTCGTATCTGACTCATCCCAGCAAAGTTTTTTGGTCTTGAAGCGAAAATCAGGAATCCAGTCACGCTATACGGACTTGAGAAGCCACCATCTCCATTTTCACTGAACAGCGAAAATGGATTTGTATCTATGACTTCAGTGGACTTGAAATGAATAACAGTGGTGAAAAAGTTTGTCACCTGTCTAAAGTTAGGTTGAGGGGAATTGTGGAAGATCGTCCGCCGGAATAAATTACTGCTCAAGCAGCTTCAATTGACGCGCCTGCACGATAGCCTGCGTGCGGCTGGACACGTACAATTTGCTGTACAATTGATTCAGATGCCATTTGGTCGTACCTTCGGTAATTGATAATCGTGAGGCAATATCACGGTTTGATAGGCCTTCGTCTACCAGTCGCAAAATGGTCAATTGTGTAGCGGTTAGTGGCTCAATCAACGATTTAGAGCTGACTTCATTGGTTGGGACTGAGCGCGGATGAATCGTTTGTTTGGTGAAGGCTTCCAGCAGGCTGCTGACAAAAGTTGGAGCAATCTGTGGTTGTTGTTGAAGCAGCGATGCAACCTCCATTCCCTCATCCAGGAAGGCACGGCGATAGCCTTCAGGAGCGGCGAGGCTGATCGCTTGAGCGACGGAAGCTTGAGCAGCTTCAGGATTTTTTAGTGCTCTGTGTGCCAGCGCTTGCAACAAACAAATCGTAATCAAGCTGCCCATCCGACCTTCTTGTTGGGCGGATCGTTCGAGTTGCTGCAATATTTTCTGTGCTGCTTCCGCCTGACCCTGCGCGAGCAAGAGTCGGGCAGACGTCAGATTTTCCTGTTCAGAGCGATTCCTGTTTTTGATTGGATAATCAGCCAGGGTATTGATGGCAGCAGAGATTAATCCTTGTCTTAGTTCAAGATCAGCCTTCAACGAATTAATCTTGCGGACGCGCCGTTGATTTTCGGATTTTACTGCCAACGCCCGCGCCGCCGCCAGCGTCTCCCACATGGCTTCAACGCTCCCCTGCGCATGGTACAACTTCGCCAGCGTCCGTTGTCCAACCAGCGCGTAATACACGATCCCCATTTGCTGACATAACGAAATCCCGGTGGCCAAAAAATGGTGCGCACGTTCCAGATCATTGATTTCGTAATAGAGCATGCCGAGCGGAACATAGATCAGCGCGGCGACGGGTAATGGTTGTCCACGCGCATCCAGGTATTGATGCGCGGCCTGTTCGCAGGCTTGAACCGCTTCGCGCAAATGTCCCTGTTGAAATAAAAGCAGCGCCAGATAACCCAGCGCCTCCAGCGTGGGCAGATGATGTTGCAACCGTTGTCCCAGGACGACAGCCTCGCGCAAGGTCTGAATTGCGGCTTGCCGATCACCTGTGAGCCGCTGCGCTTGTCCCAGATGGCTGAGCGCGGTGGTTCGATAGAATGATTCCGTTTCACCCAGTAATTGCAAAGCCTCATTGGCAAATTCAACCGCTTGCGCCGGATCGTCTCGATTGAAGGCGAGGTAGGCGCGAAAGCTCAGCAGCATCCCGCGATGAAGTGGTAGAGATTCAGGCGAAAGGTTTTCGACCGCGAGCGCCGCGTATGCTTCTCCGGTGACGATTTCTCCACGCAGATAAAGAATCCAGCCTTTGTGAACCAGCAAATCAGAATGCTTTCGCACTAATTCTTCGGGTAAAGCCTTGACCCAGTTGAGCAGCGTATTATAAGCGCCGTTGCGGCACGCATCATCTACGCGGCTGCGGATTAAGCGAACTGCGGTGTCGTAGTCGCGGGCGGCGAGTGCATGCTTGATCGCTTCAGGCGCAAAGCCATTTTCTTCGTACCATTGGCTAGCGCGGAGATGCAGCACACTTTGCTCGGCCTTGGAAAATTCAGCACGCAGGAAATCGGCAAAGAGATGATGATAGCGATACCATTGGCGTTGGTCGTCCAGTGGGATCAGAAAAAGATTGGCTGTTTCCAAATGCGCCAAAAGTTCCTGACTGTTGGCGCAGCCCGTAACTGCCGCACAGAGCGGAACATTAAAGCGGTCAAGAATCGCTGTCTGTTGCAGGAATAGCCGAATTTCGGCAGGCTGCATTTGCAAGACTTCCGCCGCCAGATAATCAATGATGTTGCGTTGCCCACCGCCTTGAAACTCCTTTGCCAGAATCGTGTAATCCGTGATGGAAGACGCGGCGCGACCCCGCAACGATAGCGCCGCCATCTGAAGTCCGGCAATCCAGCCTTCGGTATGATCTTCAAGCGCCTGTGCCGTAGATTCCGGCAAGGCCAACCCCATCGTCCGCTTGAGAAAAGTCGCTGTCTCTTCGTGCGTGAACCGTAAATCCTGAAGGCGAATTTCCAGGACTTCCCAGCGTCCGCGCAAGCGTGGGAGCGAAAGTGCCGGATCAGCGCGCGTGGTAATCACCAGATGAACCTGCGCCGGTAAATGATCCAGAAAAAAAGCGATAGCCGCTTGCAGTCCCGTATGATTGATGACGTGATAATCGTCGAGCGTCAACACGCTTTGCCCTGAGAGCTGCGAGAGATCGTTGATGAGCAACGTCATCAGGTGATTGAGCTTGGGCGTGCGTGGCGTTTTCAAATACGATTGAGCCGTTAGTCCAATTCCCGAATCAAGCGTTTGTAACGCGGCAATAAAGTGAGACAGAAAGCGCACCGGATCGTTATCGTCATCTTCCAGCGATAACCAGGCGATGCGAGGGCTGTGCGGTTGCTTCCGATCCAACCCGTGCAACCAGGTAGCGATCAAAGTAGTTTTGCCAAATCCTGCCGGAGCCGAGACCAGCGTTAATTTGCGCCCGATTCCCTGATTCAATCGCTTCAGCAAGCGCGAGCGTAAAACCCAGTCAGAACGCTTGGGCGGAACGGCGAGTTTGGTTGTGAGAATCGGAGTTGACATTTGTAATTGAGCTGGTCTTGGGTCTTTGTGTTTTGGTCTTTGGACATCAGCACGAATAGCTTGTCTCTGTCGGATGTTTCGAGAGAAGCAGATAGTCAAGTCTGGTGAATCCCTCCGTGACCTTACCAAAGACCCAAAACCCAAAACCAAAGACCTGATTAACTATCATTTATTTCCCCTCTACCGTAAAAGCCAGCAGCACGTTCCCTGGCTGTCCGATGAGCCGCCCATAACCGGAATTCGTATAAAGAATTCCGTTGGCGATAATTGGCCCGCCACCATCCAGTGTTCCGCCTTTGGCCTTCATTCCATTGATCGCGTTGTAGGTAATTGCTGCCGTATCGAAATCCCAAACAATCGCGCCGTCTTTCGTGGCATAGCCGCGCAGGTGTCCGTCACTTGTGCCAGAAAAAACTATGCCGGGAATGACAGCATTGGCGGCGGATTGAGAATTGTAACAGCGCGTCGCACCCCAGACACAGTTTGCCGGAGGCGCAGGCGTATGCCAGAGCTTTTCACCTGAACTTATTTTCAAGGCGGTCAATCCCGGCTGACGATTTTGTCCGGCGACATCAGCGACCGGGACATAAACATTTTCTGTGTCAGCCGCAAACCCCCATTCAATTCCGCCCAGCGCGCCGCCTTGCCCGACTCTGGCTTCCCATAATTTTTTACCGTTGTTGTCGGGGTCAAGGGCGTACATCATCCCCGATTTTTGTCCGGCTAAAATTACCTGTTTGCTATTGGGAAGTTTACGAAGAATCACCGAACTGCCAAAGTCATAATCGGGGCCTGCGGTCTCAGGGCAATTGCCGACACCGGGCTGCCGACAGCCGACGAGAAAATTATCTTTGGGCATTAACTGATTCGACCATTTCAATTTTCCGGTTGCCAGGTCGAACGCCATAATCGCATCTGAATGCGCCGTCGCTACGTCGGTGTACGAATTGCCAGTGCCGATGTAAATCAAATTTCGTTTTGTATCAATCGTCGGAGCCGACCAGATCGCTCCTCCAGCGGGGCCATACATTTGCGTTCCCGATGAATTTTTCTTGAAGGGTTTGGGCGCGTCCTGTACCGAAAAACTTTTCCAGATAATTTTTCCGGTGTAGGCATTCAGCGCTACGAGGCTGCCGCGAAAGGTGCAGCATTCGTATTTTGTATCGCGTCCGGCAGTTTCTTCAAACGAAGAAACTGGCACGTAAATTTTGTCTTTGTAAAGAATCGGAGAACCTGTAATTCGTGACAGCAAATGTTCTTCAATTTTTGTTTTCCAAAGCAGCTTGCCAGTGGTTGCATCTACTGCCTGGACGTTGGATTTTTCATCGCCGAAATAAATTGTAGCTTTTGTTTTTGAGCCGCCAGCACTGATCGCGGCGCGGACTGCGGCTCCGGCATTCATTGTCCAGTACGTGCAACCTGTACTCGCATTCAAGCTGTAAATAATGCCAACCTCAGTTGTCAGAAAAATGCGGTCGCCGATGATCGTCGGTTGTCCCGTAGCCATTGAACCGGGATGCGCGAACGCCCATTTGACTTTTAATTTTGGAACGTCCTCAGGCTTGATTCCTGACTGCGGCTGAAAGCGGGAATTTTCTAAATCGCGTCCCCAGCCATTCCAACTTGTGTTGGTGAATTTGATCGGCGCTGGCGCAGTTTGGCAAAGATTTGCTTTGAGATTCTTTTCAATCGGTGCGCCCGGTTCTTTACCTGTCAGGTGAATTGCCAACGCACGAATTTGATTGATGCTCAAGCCGGAAGCCTGTTGTTTCATCACGCCGGAAGTCAGCGTTTGAATGACATCTTCAGCCGAACGGCGGCGGATCAAAAACAGCGGCGGGATGCGTTCCTGCGCGTTGTCGTGACAGACCGCGCAACGTTGTTTGTAGATCGCTTCACCTTCCGGCGAAGTCGGCGTAGAGGATTGATTGGATTGGCTGAAAATTGAAATGAATAAAAGAAGGAACAGCATAGAAACAACGAGGTATGAGAGTAAGAATAGACCACAGATTGAGCGGATCAGACAGTTTCTCGCAGATCAGTGAAAACCCGCTTGATCCGCCTAATCTGTGGTCTATTCTTCAGCGAAATTTTCATCATTTTTCTTTGGCGGGTTGCGGGCCAATGCTGCGCAAGAAGTTGACTACCTGCCAGATTTGTTTGTCGTTAAGTTTATTTTTGTATTCCAGCATATCAGCGGAAACGCCTTCGCGGATCGCCGTGAAAATTTCTCCGTCACTTGAACCGTAGTCCCATTTTTCATCCGTCAAATCCGAAGGCGTCCCACCTGACAACGCCATTCCCCCATCGCCTTTGCCGCCCTGTCCGTGACACGAAGCGCAATGACGCAGGTACAATTTTTTCCCGGCTTCGATGGATTCAGGATTACTCGTTTCAGGGTTTTTTAATTTTTGCGCTTCAGCGTTACGGCTTTGCCTGGCAATGAGCGTGACCGCGACCAATAGGAGTAGTGCTGCGACTACAGCCCACTGACCACCGACCACCGATTTTCTATTCCTGAGGTACATCAAAATTCTCCACTAAATAATCGGGATGCGCTTCGCGCAGATACACAAATAATTCATGCACCAGATTAACGATTTTGTTCACGCCGTAAGCGTATTCCTGACCTTTAACTTTCAGCGCCAGCGAAACAAAACCGCCGCGCATCGAAGTAGAAACTTCAGCTTTCTGACGATCAATCCGGCGATGCTCCGGCAACTCAGGATCGTGTCTTTGCTGAAAGAAATTTTTCAATTCAACCGATAACTCAGAGCCTGCCGCAACTCCCGGCAACAATTGTTTGAAGCGCAATTCCTGCTTTGCTATGTCCACCTTCAATTCCATCTGATGATGAATCACCCAGACAAATTTGAAGTGTCCAGGTTTGATTTCACTGAAGCCGCGAAAGATGCCGCGGTCGGCGTAGGCTTGCAGGTTTTCTCTGATAATATTTAATGAATTCTTCATCAATTTGTTTGAAAAAGTGGTTAGCTACTGAATCGCGTAGCATGTTATCCTACAGATGAAAGGAAACAACAGTGATGACAACAAAGACTATTAAGCCAAAAAATATACTCAAAGCTGCAACGGTGCGTCGCGCTTATATTCCTGCCGACTTAGGGTATCTGACCAACACTGAGTTCGGGCAAACAATGGTAAGCCTGACAGAAGAAATTGCGCAAGAGCAGGGAAAACGCAGTACCGAAGAAATTGAGCGGTTGATAGATTTGATGCGAGGGAGCGTGTCCAATAATGTTGACCTACCTTGATACGAATGTTCTCATCCAAGCCGCAACGGGAATAAATCGCCCGATTCAAATGCGTGCACTCGCAGTCATTACCGACCCAAATAGACAATTTGTTTCCAGCCTTTTTTCTCGTATGGAAGTTATTCCACTGGCGATTCATTTTGGACGAACTAAAGAACGTCTTTTTTATGAAACCTTTTTTCGTCGAGTACAGATTTGGGTTGATCCGATAGAAATCTATGACGAAGCTTTTCAACTAGCTTGCCAACACGCGCTCGGATCAATTGATGCGCTACATGTTGCGGCGGCAGCTTATACTGGAGCTGAATTCGTCTCCGCAGAAAAACCGACCAAGCCCTTATATCGAGCCTATCACCAAGCCGTTTCAATTTACTGAGCTTCAATGATTATAAGACATGCATCCCGGCTCCACCGTCCCTAAAAATCCCGGTTCAAATTGCTGCTTATTCCAGAATTCTTTTTTCGCCTG
>JAYVRW010000406.1:0-9977 GCA_043775925.1 Blastocatellia bacterium | reverse complement strand
ACTTCTGTCTTTTTCTATGTTTCCTACAATAATGTGGCTACTGTATCTTCGTCTGACATAATTGTCGGAACATTTCTCGGCCTTCCTGTTTTCCTGATAAATCCCGAATAATGATCAACTGGTGAGTCCTGGAAGTTTTGATTTGACCTGAATTCATTGGCTTCATTGGAAATGAAATCTTGCGTAAATGTAGTTTGCTTCACCTCATCTTACGATATTGTAGGAATTCACTGGATTGCCTGTCCTGCGCAATAATCCCGGAAACGTGAAAGAAAGCCAATAAATACAAGCATTTTCCCAGAGGCGCGACGTTGCCCCCGGTCGTGGCACTGGTATTGCATTAAGACCAGTGCCGAGAAGAGGAGTATGCCCAATCGCTGATAATGAAAATAAATAGAATGCAAATAGACTTCGAGACAATTCTAAAACACGCTGGCGAGAAGCTCCGTCGGATAGATCGGCACGCGACGAGCGAAGAGCGGTTGGTAGCTTTGAAGAAATTTATCAAAACCGAAACACAGCGATTGTATATGCGCCACCGCTTCGGTTTAAGCGGCGAGTTAATTGCTTCAGCGCGGAGCTTGATTGTTGATTTATTGATCCAGCGTCTGGCGCAGATGGTCAGTGTTAAGAATGGGTTTACGGAAGTTGATTTGCCGGTCGCAATCATTGCTTTAGGTGGTTATGGTCGGCAGGAATTAGCACCACAGTCCGATATTGATTTGTTATTTCTATATCATCGTGGAGATGCAGAAAGCGCCGAGCAGCTCAACGAAGAGATTTTGTATTTACTGTGGGATGTGGGTTTTTCGGTCGGTCACAGTGTTCGTTCTTTGAACGAATGTGTTGGCTCTGCCAAAGAAGATGGGGTAACGCGGAACTCCTTACTGGATGCACGTTTATTGTGGGGCAGCGCTGAGCTGTATGAAAATTTAAAGCAGAAGGTTGAAGAATCAATCATTGCTAAAAATCGTCGCGCCATTCTTGATGAATTGGTCGAAGAGCGGCGTGTCCGTTATGAAAAATTCGGAGCCGTGCCGTGTTTGCAGGAACCGAATATCAAAGAATCTGCCGGAGGCTTACGCGATTTGCATTCATTGTTATGGGTGTCACGCATTGCGTATGGTTATGGCAATTTAACCGATCTGGCGACCCAGGGATTTATTTCTGAACGCGATGCGAAAGCGATTGCGACCGCCTACGATTTTTTGCTGCGGGTGCGTAATGCGCTGCACTTTTTGACCAATCGCAAAACTGAAGTTCTGACGCTGGATTTACAGGCGCAGCTCGCCACCGATTTTGGCTATCACGATTCTAAGGAACAGCAGGCTTCGGAATTGTTCATGCGCGATTATTACTTGCATGCACGTCGGTTGCATAGCTTATGTCGCACTCACATGCAGCAGGCGATTGCGGTCCAGGAAAAAAGTCGCTGGCTGAGCAAAATTAAAAGCCTGGCAGCGATTGGCGGATTTGTGATGCGAGATGGTGCGCTTGAATTGGAGCGTGACGGCGAAGTTTGGGATGCGAAAAAACTGATGATGGCGTTCAGTTATGGGCAGGCGACCGGAGCCAGTCTCAGTGGCGCTTTGCAGGAACGCATTCAGGAAAATTTGCCGCTCGTAAATCGTGAATTTCGTTCGTCACTGGAAGTCGCGCAATCTTTCATCAAAATGTTGAAGGTGAAAGGGCGTTCGGCTGCGGCGCTTCGGCAAATGCATGACGTAGACTTTCTGGGTAAGTATTTACCGGAATTCGGGCGTGTCACTTGTTTAGTTCAGCACGACCACTACCACAAATTCACGGTTGATGAACACACGATTCGCGCTGTTGAAGTAATGGACGAATTGCATAATTCCCGCGTCCGAACGCTTGATCGTTATCGTCAGATTTACAATGAAATCAGCGATCCTTCGGTTTTACATTTGGGATTATTGTTTCACGATATTGGCAAGGGACTTGGCGGAGGTCACACCGAAAAAGGGGTGGCGATTGCGGAACGTGTTTGTACTCGTCTCCACGTTGACGATGCAGCCAGAAAGCAAATTCGATTTTTAATTAAGCAGCATTTGACAATGTCGCACATTGCGCAGCGCCGCGATTTATCGGATGAAAAAGTCATTCTTGATTTTACGAAAGTGGTGAAATCACTTGAGCAATTAAATTTACTCACGTTGCTGACGTACGCTGATATTAATGCCGTTGGTGCAGGCACGTGGAATGAATGGAAAGATGCGCTGATCTGGGAATTATATTTAAAAGCGCGGGCGGTTTTTGTGCCCGAACCGCAAGCCGGAGCCGCTGTCGAACAGCTCCGCAATCATATTGCTCTAATGCTGGCGAGCGAAGTTGGCATTGATGAAGTGCAGTCTCATTTCACTTTATTGCCCGAAGATTATGCGCGTTTCACGTTGCCGCAAACGATCATTGAACATATTCGTTTAGCAAATTCGCTGAACTCGCGTTCAGTGAAAACAAGCTGGCGCATCAACACGCAGGCGCGTTGTACTGATTTACATATCAGCGCCATCAATCGTCGCGGACTGATCGCTTCCATCGCCGGAACCTTGACGGCACAGGGCGTAAATATTCTGAGCGTTCATTTGAGTACGCGCAGCGATGGCATCGCCATTGATTCTTTTAAAGTAGCTGATTCGGTCGGAGAGCCGCTGACGGATCCAACGCGCTGGGAACAGATTGACACTGCGATCAAACGCACGCTCGAAGGCGAGTTAGATATTGCCGCTGCGGTTGAAAAGAAATTGAAAGCGGAGGCGGCGCGTTTGAAATCACGCAAGCGCAGCCTGAGCGCTAAAACCGCAGTGACTAAAATTACCTGGGATAATCAAACCTCAGATAAGAGCACCATTCTTGAAGTGATGACGCCTGACCGGTTAGGTCTGGCTTACAAAATCACGAGTGCACTCTCGCATCTGAACTTAGATATTTCTTTTGCTAAAGTTGCCACCGAAAAAAATCTTGCGCTGGACATTTTTTATGTGACAGATGAAAACGGCAGCAAGTTATCCGATGACAAACTATCGGAAATTGAAGCATTTATTTACCGGACTCTCAAAACAGATGAAGCCTGAAGTACCTGGATTCATTAACTAAACCACTATCAGGAGTAATTTATGATTACCGACAGAAAAAACAACTATCTACTAAGCAAAGCACTGATGGTGCTGTGCTCAATGCTTTTCGCTGTGATGGCGATGGCGCAAACTGCCGCTCCCACGATTGAAGAGCGTCTGAAAAAAGCTGAGGACGCTGTGGTGGCCGCGCAAACCGCTGGCGATAACGCGTGGATGCTGGTTTGCTCAGCTTTAGTCTTATTGATGACCGGGCCGGGGCTGGCGCTGTTTTACGGTGGACTGGTTCGTCGTAAAAACATTCTCGCCACCATGATGCAAAGCTTTGTGATGATGGCTGTGATTACAGTGATATGGGCTTTGTTTGGCTACAGTTTTGCTTTTGGCAAAATAGATAACATGCCCGAATCCTGGAATTTAGTTTTTGGAGGTCTTGATTATATCGGACTAAGTGGCGTTGGCACTGCACCGAATACTGCTTATGCTGCCACGATTCCTCATTTGACCTTTATGGTTTTCCAGTTGATGTTTGCGATCATCACGCCGGCGTTGATTACAGGAGCCTTTGCAGAGCGCATGAAATTTAGCGCGATGCTGGTGTTCTGTTCGCTGTGGTCAATTGTTGTGTACCTTCCATTAGCCCACATGGTTTGGGGTGATGGTGGTTATCTTAATGCTTTCCTGGGTGGCAAAGTTCCTGCGCTGGATTTTGCGGGCGGCACAGTCGTTCATATCTCGTCAGGATTTTCGGCGCTGGTTTGTGCGATTTATCTGGGCAAACGCATCGGCTATCCGCGTACTCCATTTGCGCCACATAACCTGGTACTCAGTGTGATTGGCGCTTGTTTGCTGTGGGTCGGCTGGTTTGGGTTCAACGCTGGCAGCGCAGTTGCTGCTAACGGATTAGCCGCGAACGCTTTCGTGACCACACACTTCGGAGCCGCTGCCGCTGCGCTTGGCTGGTTATTAGCTGAATGGCTGGTGCAAGGGAAACCAACTGTTTTGGGTGGGATTTCAGGAGCCGTGGCAGGTTTAGTTGGTATTACTCCGGCAGCAGGTTTTGTGACTCCGATGTCTGCTCTGGCAATTGGTCTGATTGCTGGGATTGTCTGCTTCATCGCTGTGACTGAAGTTAAGAAACGACTTGGCTACGATGATTCACTGGATGCTTTCGGCGTTCACGGAGTCGGCGGATTTACCGGGGCGATTCTGACCGGGGTCTTTGCCAACAGCACAGTTAATGCAGTCTTCAAAAATGGTGACAAAATTTTACCGAGTGGCTTACTTGAAGGCAATGGCAAACAAGTCATCAATCAATTGATTGCTTCGTTAATCGCTGCTGCGATGGGCGTGATTGGATCGTTGATTCTTCTTTTCCTGATTGATAAAACAATCGGCTTACGTGTGAGTGGTGAAGACGAAATCACTGGTCTTGATCTGAGCCAGCACGGCGAAGAAGGCTACAACTTTGATACCGATACAGGGAGCCTGGGTTCGTTTGGTAGTTCTGCCTCTTATGCGGCGGCAGGTGAGGTCATCGAAGCCAGAAGCTAAAATTCTGTCCGGCAAGTTTCCCTTGATAATGCCTGTTTCGGGGGAGTCGGGTTGATCTTGAAAGAAACTTGCCAGGGCACCCAACCGGAGAATTTATTATGAAGAAAATTGAAGCAATTATTCGTCCTCACTTGCTGGAAAGCGTGAAAGACGCCTTACAAGCAGTCGGCGTACAAGGCATGACGCTCAGTGAAGTTCGTGGCTTTGGTCGTCAAAAAGGTCATACCGAAGTTTATCGAGGCAGCGAATACAAAGTTGAATTCGTCCCCAAAGTAAAACTGGAATTGGTCTTGGATGATGAAGCGCTGGATGGTGCAGTCGAAGCAATTTCAAAGGCTGCGCGGACTGGAAAATTTGGTGATGGCAAGATTTTCGTTTTCAACGTTGATGATGCAATTCGCATCCGCACCGGAGAACACGGAGAACACGCTGTCTAATTTCAGGCAAAATAAAAAGGGCGTTCTGTCTAATTTGCACTTACCAGAACGCCCGTATACAACCGAACGGATTTTTATAAACTAAGTTATCTGAACGGCTGCCTCGCCAGTATGAAACCAGACAGTTATTGTTTCAAGAGGTGTGCCTGTCAGAACGCACTCTACATATTTGAAAGGTACACAAATAATGATTTCTAAAGCTAAATTTACTTTTTTTGGAGTCGCTGCGACTTGTCTGATCGCAGCTTTAAGCATCCCGGTATCTGCTCAATCAACGATTTTCAATATTCCTTCAACCGATGTTGTGGCCAAAAAGAAAACCTATCTTGAAATGGATTTTGTCGGGCATCTTGAAAGCGATAAAAATGGTGGTTTTCAAGCGTATGTTCCGCGTGCCGTCTTTGGCGTTGGCGGCAATGTTGAAGTTGGTGTGAACATCGCCGCGACTCGCTCCGCCGCACCTACGATTTTGTATATTCAACCGAATATTAAATGGCAAGCCTACGCGAACGAAAAAGGCGGAACCGCCGTCTCGTTGGGTGCGATTGCGTACACTCCGCTCAAGAATCGCAGCGCTAACGATAGTTTCGGGTTGTTTTATGCCAACGTTAGTAAAAAATTCACGGGCGATCACGGCGCACGCCTGACCTTTGGTGGCTATGGTCTGGCAAGTTATGACGGAGCCGGGCCAAACGGCAAGAAGGCGACCAAGGGCGGCGTGTTGGTAGGTTATGAACAGCCACTCAACAAAAAAGTCAGCTTCGTCGCGGACTGGTTTAGTGGCAACAACGCGCTTGGTTATGTGACACCTGGATTTTCTGTTGCTTTGCCGAAAAACGGACTTTTTAATATTGGCTATAGTGTTGGCAATAGAGGCAAGAAAAATAACGCTTTGTTTATTTACTACGGCATCACATTCTAAAAATTCTGCTATCAGGTCTTAATGAAAATTGAGGCTTGATAGCAATTCGCATTTATACAAGTTACTTCCGTAGCTGGTGCTTAGTTGATGGACTCTTTGATGCGGTGAAGCTGAAAGGCTTCACCGCTTTTTTTATTGTGCATCACGAAGCGCCTGTTCCCTGAAACATCGGTAAATGAAATCACCATACCGCCTTAGCGCTCAGCAAATTTACCTTAATTTAACTTAGACTTGATCTTAACTTTATCCACGCTCGTTACTTTGCCTCTTTACATTACAGCAAGTTCGATCATCACTTTCACAATTTCAGGAGGCTCACGATGCGTTTGTTCAGGTCACGCTTATCAAATTTTTTTATCCAATGGAGTGCTACAGTTTGTGCTGTCATGCTTGGCTTTTGCTTGTTGAATCAGCCTGTCCAGGCTCAATCTGATTCAGGTAGCGCGGCGTTGGAAGGCGCAATCGTTGATGCCACAGCGCAAGCCGTGCCGGGAGCAAAAATTACGATTCGTAACTCGGAAACCGGCTATGTGCGAACACTGACAGCCAATGAACACGGCAGGTTTATAGCCAGTGTGATGCCGATTGGCAGCTATGATATTGAAGTCAGTGCGACCGGATTTGCCACGACCAAACGCGACAAAGTGCAACTGATTGTAGGCAGCACCAAAGCCGTTAATATTGGCTTGCAGGTGGCAGCCATCAGCGAGCAGGTGAACGTCATAGAAAACCCTGAAATCGTTAATGTCGGCGACACGAATAACAGTGTTGCGATTGGTCAACGAGCGATTGAGCAGCTTCCAATTCGTGGGCGAAATTTTACTGAGTTTGTTCAGCTCTCTCCCAATGTGATGCAGGAGCAAAATCGCTTTGGAATTTCGGTGAATGGTCAGCGTTCGATCAACTCAAATATTTCACTCGACGGTGTAGATTTCAATGACCCAGTACAGGGCGGACAACGTGGCGGCGGCGCAAATGAATCGGCATATTTTTTCCCGCAAGTGGCGGTTCGTGAATTTCAAGTTGTACGTGATGGCGCTTCGGCGCAGGTCGGGCGAACGAATTCAGGCTATGTTAACGTTGTGACCAAATCAGGGACGAATAAATTTCACGGCGAAGGATTGTATGCGAATCGCAACGGCAAACTAACCTCACCTGATGCCTTTGGGAATGACAATAGCGCCAATGCCCAAAATCAATTTGGCGGTTCAGTCGGCGGCCCAATTCGACGCGACAAGTTATTTTTCTTTGCGGCGGTCGAGAAAAATAAAGTGAACATTCCTTACACCGTCAAGTTTGATACGCCCACTGGCAACGTCGTCGTCCCACAGGAAATTTTGAGCCAACAGGGAACCTTCAAGCAGAAAAATAATCCATTAGTAGCGTTTGGAAGATTCGATTACGTCGTGAATCCGATGAACACCTTGAATGTGCAATACACGTATGCAGCGCAGTACGGTTTGAACTTTGGCGGCGTTAGTGGGCAGACGAATGCGGCTTCCACAAATAACACAATTCTTGACCGCGAAAGCCAGGGACTGAAAGCAGCATTCACTACAGTTTTTTCTCCGAATTTATTGAATGATGTCCGCTGGCAACATGTTTACGATAACCGTACGCAGACGCCAAACAGCACATTGGCAGAAATATCAATTAGTGATTTTGGAACGCTCGGTGGCAGCAAAAATGGGACTTATATTTACAACGCCACGCGTAATCAAATTTTGGATAATGTAACGTGGACGCACGGACTGCACACCATAAAGACTGGCTTTGACCTGAACATTAGCCCTGGCAAGCAACAGCGCGAAACCAATTACGGTGGAGTTTACACCTTCACGACGATGGCAAACTATTTGGCAGCGCTTGCAGGCGACACCACGAAAATTGCGCGTTACCAACAATCAATCGCGGCGAACGGAACGCAAGGACAGTACCAGGCGACGCAGAGAGAAATCGCTTTGTATTTTACGGATTCGATGAAGCTCCGCCGCGATCTGACCGTTACGGCTGGATTGCGCTGGGAAGCGCAAATCAACCCGCAACCGACGACACCAAATCCAGCTTTACCCATCACCGCCGTAATTCCAAGCGATTGGAAAATGTGGCAGCCGCGACTTGGCTTAGCGTGGAATATTGGCGGCAAAGGAAAGTCCGTTGTCCGTATCTCTGGCGGCATCTTTGATTCGCGCACTCCGTCGTATTTAATGCAACGTGTGTTCACCGATAATGGATTGAATACGTTGGTGCTGGATACGAATACAGACCCGACGCTCTTGAAACTTTTGAAAGTGCCGAGCGCAATTTCAGTCTTGCCTGCTAGTTTCAAATCGCCCATCAACAGCGTGTACGCGTTTGATCCGAATTTCAAAAATCCACGTTCAGGACAGGTCGCGTTGGCATTGGAGCAACAGATGAATTCAAGCACAAAAGTAACAATTGGATTAGTTCGCAATTCGACCTGGAATCTGCAACGCCGAGTTGATACGAATCTCTTCAAGCCGACGGTATTACCGAACGGATTACCTGTCTATCCATCGTATGATTCAAAGGGCGTGTTAGTGCAGGCTTCGGATTTTAATGCATTGACAGGACAGCCAATTTTTATTGACACCGCGACAGGTAAAGCCTTCACACCGAAGGTCGCACGACCTGATGCGACGCTAGGCCAAATTAATCTGAACAAATCAATTGCGCATTCAAGCTACAACGGATTTTCCGTGAGCGTGGAGCGTCGCATGAGTCGTCGTTTGCAATTCACTTTGAATTACACGCACGCCTTCAATCGTGACGATGATACGAATGAACGTGATTTTAATCGTCAGCCTGCGCTTAATACTTTCAATCTAAAAAGCGATGCTTCGTGGGCAAAAAATGATATTCGTAACAGCGGAAATTTCAATGCACTCTACGATCTTGGTCATGGATTTATTTTGAGTACGTTGGTGTTTGCGCGGACGGGCTACCCGGTAAAACCAGTTGTAGGAGCTGATACACAAAACGATGGAAATACGGTGAATGATCGCCCGATAATTAATGGACTAATCGCCAATCGTGCCCAATTTCGACAGGCTGGATTTTTTGATTGGGACATGCGATTGCTGAAAGAGTTTCACTTTGGCGAACGAATGAAACTTGTTTTTTCCATTGAAGGATTCAACCTGACGCGTTCTACGAACAAGCAATTTAATGGCGATGGAGAAACGACCTTCGGCGCACCACAGGCTACTCTCAATCCTGCGACAGGTTTGTTGTTTAAGGGCAACAACGCCTTGATTCCAGGGAATGCTCCCGGAACGGATCGCTTCGGCGGCCCGCGTCAAGGACAACTTGGCGCACGGTTTGTTTTCTAATTGAAGATTTTTATTCAGCCAAATATTATCTTTTTAATCTCGCTCGTATTTCTAATATGAACAGCAATACGAGCGAGATTTCATTTCTAGTCTGTCAATTCCTGATTTACAAAGTTCTCGAAAATTAAGATTGATTTGAAGCTTGTCTGAAGCGAAATTAACGTGGGCAAATTACCCTCATTTTTACATTTTCAAAAAAGTGAATACTGCATTTGTCTGGACAAATGTGTCTAGCCTGACACATTTCAGGCAAACAATTGAATGAGGGGAAATATCGTGAGCTTTCGTTATCTACGTGAGTATATTTTTTTCGGAATAATTGTTTTGATCGGTTGTTGCGCACCGGTCGCGGCACAATTTGATTCTGCCACTGTGTTGGGCACATTGCATGATGCCACGGGCGCGGCTTTGCCGAGTGCAACGGTACGGCTGAAAAATGAGGCAATGGGCATCAACCTGACGACGCAATCAGATGGGCAAGGAGATTTTCTATTTCCCAATGTAAAAATTGGAACGTATCGCGTGAGTGCTGAATTGCAGGGATTTTCTACGGCTGTAGCTGAAAATATCGTAGTGACTGTGAATGCGCGACAACGTGTAGACCTAACGTTGCGGACAG
>JAYVRW010000405.1:0-9992 GCA_043775925.1 Blastocatellia bacterium | reverse complement strand
TTTTTTTCCAATAAAGTCTGGCAACAGCAAATCATCACGGCTGTAAGTTCCTGAATAAATCTGTGGCAAAACCTTCAAAAGATGGCTCTGATATTTCTTTTTATCCTTTGTCACATCGCCCAAAACATTCAGGAACGAATAGCGAATCAAGATATGAAAGCTCTTTTTTGCTCTGAATAAGTGCATCTCGTGTGGCTTGCACTATTTGTCGAATCGCACTAATTTTTTCACTTATCTCAGCCAGATGGCTGCGCTTAATACCAGCTAATTCGATCATGTCTACATCAGGCGAAGACACGCCGCCCGATTTGCTGAAGATAAAATCAAATTCATTGATATTTCCGCGACCTCAAGCAAAACGGGTGCGAAGAGGCTGTCGAGATTTTGTTTTTCTAATTTGGTTTCTTCTGTTACAGCATTGTTCAGGATTTGCGAAGTAGCTTTCTGTAATCTTCCACGTTCAAAAAAATCTTCAATTTGTTCAGGTGTGAGACTGTTTCCTTTCGGCAGGATAATCAGTTTGATGTCACGCTCGGTCAGCACGGCTTTCGTGGAGTAATTGATTGCATAAAGCAAATCCATCACGTCATCAGCCGCATCAAAAACTTTAGTCTTATACATTCCTTCAGCCGTGAAATTTGGAAACGGCAGATTCTTTTCAGGTGAAGCCAGCATTTTATAAAGACTTTTGCGCAACACAAATTTCTCGTTTTGCGGTTTCACGAAATCATCCAGCAGCTTGTTATTAACAGCCTTCAATTCATCTTTAAATTGATGCCAATGTTTGCCTTGAAAATCGAAATGTAAAAGGCACAACTTTCCATCACCTTTTTCTTTGAGGAAACTTTCGACTGCTTCTCGATTTTCAGCATAAGAAATCCTGAATTTCTCAATGGCAGTTCCCGTAAATTTCTTTGCGTCCTCTATCCCACGCGCAAACGACCTTAGTCCGAAAGCATTTTTGATTTCGGGATTTTCCATCCGGTAATAACCTTACTCCTTGTCTTTGATGACGCCATAAAGAATATCGCCCCAAAGATATTTCATCAGGCTATCGGCATCAGAAGATTTATAAGCTAAATAAAAAAGCTCATTGTTCATAAAGTCTTCATCCATGATTTCGGAAATGCTGTCGAGGTCAAAGCCGAAATCCTCGCGGACTGGTAATGAAAAATAGACAACAGGAGGTTTCTTATCATTTCTCGGCGCGGTCTTGATAAAGCGATGATGTCGCAAGCGACCTGATTCACGTAGAACTTTCCCAATTTGAAGTAAGGTTTCCAACATATCGGATACAGTGATGATTTATGGCTAACAGGATGCCTTTGGCTGAGCGCATCCCTAAATGTTTTGTCTGAATAATTCTGAGACGGGCGAGATATACTGATCAACGCATCAGTTTGTTGGTGCAGAGAAAGTTTGAAACTTCAAAGTCAGCAAAGAATCTAAGGCTTTCTTATGGTTGGTTTCGGTTTGACGCAAGCAACTCTGCTTTGGCGGGTTTCGCACCGACTTTCATTCGCCGTAACCCTAGTTTTTGCAGAAACTTACTCAATCTTTCAGGCGAACGTTTCACTCCTGTTATTTGATAGATTACTTCACTTGCCTGCTTCAGACTGGCAACCGGAGATTCCGCCAAATGCTCTCGGATTATTTGGCTGTAACCGGCTAGTTCGCTTTGTTGTCGGCGAAATTTAATTACTTTCAAAGCCTCAATTCCGCCTTTTTGATACTCTTTGATGTAAGTTCTGACCGTTGTTTCAGCAACTTTGGCTAAACGGCTGATTCGGTTTGCTGAAAAGCCTTGACTTTTAAGATATAAAACTTCCGTTTTCAACTGAACTCGCGGATGTGGGTGATTAAATCTTT
This sequence comes from Blastocatellia bacterium, assembly GCA_043775925.1. Classification (GTDB taxonomy): domain Bacteria; phylum Acidobacteriota; class Blastocatellia; order RBC074; family RBC074; genus JAFDVL01. Next base: position 8,123 of record JAYVRW010000405.1, on the reverse strand, counting down.
GTAGAGGCAACTCCTTTATTTGTTCTTCGCTAAATGTAATTTTTATCATTCTTTCATTCTACCTTATTTCCCAGCTTCATCAACTTGATACGTTGATGAGTATAGTTACCGAGGCTGAGCCGATGGCAGTCTTACTGGACATCAATTTGCCGGATGGCTCCGGGCTGGATTTATTGCGCAGATTTAAGCAACAAAAAAACGGAGACACTCATTATTATGGTGACGGGAGAAGTGATCGTCGAAAATACGGTAGCAGCCCTGCGTGGCGGAGCCGATGATTTTATTGGTAAACCACTCAATTTATCGGAATTGGAATATGTAATCCGCATGAAATGGTCACGCTCGTGCGCCGCCGAATCCTGGCTTTGACCAATCATCGACGCCAGCTCAGTCATAAAAAGTAATTTTGGCAGTGAACCCGCTTTGAAAGACTGCGGATATAAAGATTTTCGATTAAAAGCTGTTAGCGCAATCTGCCTTTAATCGAAAATCTTTAGAGCGTTGCGTAAGCATAAAAAATCTTCTGAGAATTCTTCTGCCATTGCTTCGCGTTGAGGTTGCGGCAGGCATGTCGCGTTCACTGCATTCATTACAAATTTTTCAATCGTTGCCAGATCAAAATCGAAGGCTTCTGCTACTTTCAAATATTCATCCGTCAACGTCGTATTAAACATGGGCGGATCATCCGAATTAATCGTGACATACAATCCGGCGGCGAGGAGTTTTGGTAATGGATGTTGTGCGAGAGAAGGAGCTACGCCGAGGCAGAGATTGCTGGTGGGGCAGACTTCGAGTGGAATTTGATTTTTGCGTAAATACTCAACAAGAACGGGGTCTTCGAGACATCGGACTCCGTGTCCGAGACGTTGCGCGTGTAATGAATTCAGCGCTCCCCAGATGCTTTCCGTTCCCATGGTTTCTCCGGCGTGAGGGACACTTGCCAATCCGTTTTTATGGGCGCGATCAAAGGCTGCCTGAAATATTTCGGGTGCGTGTCCAACTTCCGGGCCGCCAAGTCCAAGCGCGACAACTCCATTTTTCATACCGCTGATCGCCCAATCTGCGACAGTTAAGCCGTGTTCGAGGGGACGTACGTTACGTGAAATATCTAGTACCCAGCCGACTCCGATGCCGAGTTCTTTCGTCGCCCAATCGCGGGCGCGTGTGAGAGCTGCCAACTGTTCTTCAAAAGGAATTTTTTTATTGAGACTGTAATGCGTGTACGGTGTGAATGTCACTTCGCTGTAGCGAATGTGTTGCGCTGCCTGCCCGCGTAAAAATTCTCGCGCAATAAATTCAATGTCTTCAGGAGTGCAGATGCACGAAGAAATCTTGATGTAAATTTCGATGAAATGGGAAAAATCAGTGAAGCTGTACCAGTTTCGTAAGCCTCCAACGGAAGTGGCGGGAAGCTGCACATGATTGCGTTCAGCCAGTAATAACAGGGTTTCCGGTTGGATGGAGCCTTCAAGGTGGACGTGTAATTCCACTTTCGGCATGCGGCGAATAAATTCTGAGAGTGGCATAAAAAATGCAGAAGCCCGACTGTTAAGGAGGGCAGGCTTACTTAGGAAATAGTTTCCTCAATACTGACGCCCTTGTTAACACGCGGGCTTCTGCACTCTGATTATCCGGCGGCGGCGACGACTTTTTCTGCGGCATCTTTCATACCATTCGCAACAGCGAAATTCATCCCGGAATCTTTGAGTACCTGCTGTCCTTCCTCGACGTTGGTACCTTCAAGGCGGACAACGATGGGGATTTCAATTCCCAGATTTTTGGCGGCGGCAACAACTCCGCGTGCGACCATATCGCAGCGGACGATACCACCGAAAATATTGATCAAAACAGCTTTGACGTTCGGATCGGCCAACAGAATTCGGAAAGCATTTTCGACGCGTTCCTGCGAAGCGCCACCGCCGACATCAAGGAAGTTGGCCGGCTCGCCGCCAGCTAATTTGATGATGTCCATCGTCGCCATCGCCAAGCCGGCTCCGTTGACCATGCAGGCAATGTTGCCGTCCAATTTGATGTAGTTCAAATCGAATTTTGACGCTTCAATTTCCAGTTCTTCTTCTTCGTGTAAATCACGCAACGCCGCGAAATCCTTGTGACGGAACATCGCGTTATCGTCAAAAGTTATCTTGGCATCCAGCGCATAAAATTCACCTTCTTCTGTCAACAGGAATGGATTGATTTCAACCAATGACGTATCAAGATCAACCGAAGCCTTATACAAAGCCATCATAAATTTAGCGGCTTTGTTGATAAGTTCGGGCGAGAGTCCAAGACCAAACGCTAATTTGCGTGCCTGAAAAGCCTGAAAACCAACTGACGGATCAATGTATTCTTTCAGGATTTTTTCGGGTGAATGTTCGGCAACTTCTTCGATGTCCATGCCGCCTTCAGAGGAAGCCATGAAAACCAATTGCGAAGCGGCGCGATCAAGGACGATGCCTAAATAAAATTCCTGTTTGATGCGTAAGCCTTCTTCGATCAAAACAGTTCGTACCAGACGACCTTCGGGGCCGGTCTGATGCGTGACCAGCGTCATGCCGAGAATTGAATTCGTGACGCTGGTGACTTCTTCAGCAGTTTTGGCAAGCTTGACGCCGCCACCTTTGCCGCGTCCTCCGGCGTGAATTTGCGCTTTGACGACGACAGGGAAGGAGCCAAGTTGTGTGGCTGCCTCTTCGGCTTCTGCCACTGTGGTGGCAATAAAATTGCGTGGGGTTTTGACACCGAAGCCGCGCAGTAATTCTTTGCCTTGATACTCGTGAATTTTCATAATGTAAGCCTCAAAAAATAGCTGTAATAATTAAAGAAGTCATTGGAATCTGGCAGTGTAATTGCGCCTTGCATAAAAATCAATCGCTGTCAGATTTACGAATTTGTAATTGATCTCCGAGGCGCAACTTATATTTGGAAATACTCAAGGCAGGCATCTCAATTACACTATGAGCTGAAAGGTTGGGAAGGCTCAAACAAAAGGGGCGCATATTTTTGATTATTTTGACGATGAATAATTGGCGATCCAGAAACACGACATCTATCGCAAAGCGCATCCAGAAAGTATGCACTCCGTTACAAGGTCGAATCCAAAGAACTTCATCAGGATCAAGATTCTTGCGCCCGATCAATCCGCGCAGCCGCGTCCAACTTGTATGCGCAAGGGTGACGCGCTGAGCCAGACATTCTCCCGTACTACGATGAAAAAGTTGCAGTTTCAATAGGAGAAGATCAGATGTCGTAATCGTCGTCTTGTTCGTGCATGCGCCGTTTGACGACAATCACACCCAGGATGGCGGCAATCCCAAGTAAAACAAAAAAGATGATCCAGTTTAGGGTTAAGTCCTGCTCTGGTGGTTGAGCCTGCAATAGCACGGCTGCTAACTTCAACATGGAAAAGTCTCCTCATTCTTCTTCCCACCGAGAGCGATTACCCAATCACTGTCGTGCAAGAATGATGATGTGTGAACTAGCTACGATGATACCCCGAGTGACAAATGAAATTACTTTGCTGCACTATCTAAAGCTTGATACAACAAAATTAAAGCCGGTCCGAGAAGTACGATTAGTAGCGCAGGAAAGATAAATAAGAGTAACGGAAAAATCAACTTAATGGAAGCTTTCGAGACTAACTCTTCAGCACGTTGGCGACGTTTCGTGCGCATTGAGTCGGCAAAAACACGTAATGATGACGAAATTGACGTGCCGAACCGATCACTTTGAATTAAAAGTGCTACTAAAGATTTGATGTCGTCAACTCCGGTGCGATCTCCTAAATTTCTGAGCGCCTCATCACGCGGCTTGCCGGCGCGGATTTCGCGGTCAGTGATGCTCAGCTCTGAAGACAGTACTGGCTCGACTAATTCCAGTTCACGTCCGACGCGCTGGATGGCCGGATTCAATCCCAGTCCGGCTTCAACGCAGACCACCATTAAATCAATGGCGTCCGGCAAGGCGCGTGAGATTTTTTGTTGCCGTCGTGTAATGAGTTTTGACAACGTGAACGACGGAATAAATAATCCCAGGACGACGCCAATTAAGATCAGCGCCAGAAATTGTGGCGTGCGGGGAAAATCCAGTGAAATCAAAATAAAGAAAATGAGCGTTGGCAATCCAATCGCCGAGGCCAGACGCAAAACGGAATATACGAGAACCGCATTTTCAGAGAAAAAACCGGCTTTGGTCATCCTGCGTCGCAGGCGTCGAACGTTGCGATTGGAGGGGCGCGTCATCTTATAAACAGGGCGCGCGACGCGATCTACAATCAGCTCATTAACTTTTTCTTTGACCTGTGGCGAGGGTAAATCCTGTCCCATCCTGGGATTAATTTCGCGCAAACGTTCACCCAACGGATTCACGGGCGAAGAATACCAGTAATAAACCGCCAGTCCGGCACTGATGAAAGTTAGCATTAAGCTTATCGAAAGTAATAAAAGCATAACGAAAGTTCCTCCTTACGCTTCGATCCTGACAATCCGTCGAATAATTAACCATCCAATGAACTGCATGGAAATACCCGCTCCGATGACGTAGTAACCTAGAGGATGTTTGTAAAGCGAATCAAGGTATCTGGGATTGGCTACATTAATCCAGAAAAATAAAATAAACGGCAGAGCGCTGACGATATAACCTGAGAGTCGCGCCTGCGCCGTTTTTACACGAATTTCGCCCTGAATGCGAAAACGATCGCGGATCGTGTGACTAATGTTAGAGAGCACTTCAGTTAAATTGCCGCCAACTTCGCGCTGGATCAAAATTGCTGTGACACAAAGTTTTAAATCCATCAGGGGAATTCTTTCCGCCAGATTTTCCAGTGCAACTTTCATGCTCAAGCCAAGATTTTGTTCCTCGTAGGCTTTGCCGAATTCGCGGGCGACCGGATCAGGCATTTCGGTGGCCACCGCTTGCAGCGCCGAGCTGAAGCTGTGCCCAGCCTGCAAAGAGCGAATCATCATTTCAATGGCGTCTGGCAACTGCTCAATGAAATTTCTCAAGCGGGTACGACGGCGACTCAATACAAATAATAACGGAATCAGGCTGACGACAATCGTGGTGACCAGCATGACGAAAACCGAGCGACCATATAATCCAATTATCGTGCCAACCGTGAAGCCTGCGATCAGGCTGTACATCACAAAACGATATACTGTGATGCGCGTGTAGTCGGCTTGTTTGAGAATTGCCTGTAGCTCATTGAAGACTTCAAAGCGTAGCAAAGCCTGATGGATAAAGGGGACTTCGCTGAGCAATTCCTGCTTAATTTCCAGGTAATCACGCTTGGAAATCGTCGCCGGGCCGCGCTCCTCAATCAGTTTTTGTAAGCGCTCTTCGACCCGCCGCTGATATTTTTCCAGATCACGGCTGATATAAAAATAAAATGCCAACGCCAGAAAAGTGACGGTCAAAAGCGTGAAAATAATGACTGTTAATTCCATACCTTGTAATGCAAATGCTCAAACGAGCTTAATATTTTGCGTATGAACGTGAAGTCAATTCGAATCCGTTCATCAGCAGTTTTTCATGACATCTGGGGGGAATTTTTGAGGCGATAAATTCTCCACGAATTTCTCCGAGCCGGCCTGAACCCGTCCGCTGATAGGTGAATATTTCTTCCAACCGAATATCGCTTTCATCAATATCGCTCACGATTTCAGAAATGCTGGTAACTTTGCGTGTGCCATCGTTGAAGCGCGAAACCTGAATAACCAAATGGATGGCGGAGCTGATCTGCTGTCTGGTGGAACGATCCGACAATCGGAGTCCCGCCATCGAAACCATCGTCTCAAGTCTTGAAAGCGCATCGCGTGGAGAATTCGCGTGAATAGTGGTCATGCTGCCATCGTGACCGGTATTCATGGCTTGGAGCATGTCAATCGCTTCTTCGCTGCGTACCTCGCCGACGATGATGCGATCCGGGCGCATTCGCAAAGAATTTTTCAATAGGTGTCGCTGCGTGATTTCACCACGTCCTTCGATGTTTGGAGGGCGCGTTTCTAAACGGACGACGTGCGGTTGTTGCAAGCGCAATTCGGCAGAATCTTCGATGGTAACCAGGCGTTCTTTTGGTGGGATAAACGCCGAGAGGCAATTAAGCAACGTCGTTTTTCCTGATCCCGTTCCCCCTGAAATCAAAATATTGAGATTGGATTTTACCGCTGCTTCTAAAAAATCCGCCATCGGCTGATTTAAGGTTTCATACTCCAGCAAATTTTCAACGAGGAGTGGGTTGACTCCAAAACGACGAATTGAAAGTACCGGGCCATCCAGCGCAAGTGGCGGAATAATCGCATTGACACGCGAACCATCAGGTAAACGCGCGTCTACCATGGGAGACGATTCGTCTACACGTCGTCCGATGCGGGAAACGATGCGATCAATGATTTGAAGCAAGTGCGCATCGTCCTTGAAATACGCTTCAACTTTTTCGAGCCTGCCTGAACGTTCGATGTAGACATTGCGATAGCCATTAATCAAAATATCCGAAATTGATCGGTCTGCCAGTAATGGTTCAAGCGGCCCAAAGCCGAAGAGTTCATCATAGACCTCAGTTTTGATGCGCTCACGATCAAGGGCGCTGAGCGCGGTACGCTCCTGATCAAGGATGATGTTAATGCGGTCATTGACACTTTTTTGACGATAGGCGGCGTCCGCCACTTCCAGCTTTGCCAGTGGAAGTTTCGCAATGAGAGTGCGATGGATTTTGGTTTTCAGCTCCTGATATTCATTTGAGCTGTTGTTCACAGCGCCAAGGAGTTGTTGTGAGGTTTGTTCGAGACGGTCTTTAAGCGAAGCCATAGCATTCCTAAGTTAGCGCTTGAGTTCTAAGGACGCCTTATTTTCTGCCAAACGAGAACCAGCTACTGCGCGAAGTTACGTCAGCTTCCTCCTCGGTTTTGACATTTGCCAGCATGCTCGCAAGTTTAATAAATTCGTTCTGAAGCTTTGATTGAGTCTTGGATTGGACGAGCGGCTCTCCCATGTTGATGGAGGAAATCGCGGCTTTATAGTCGTTTGAGAGTAAATGGTCAATTTTATGTTCGAGCACTTTTTCGATTTGTTTGGGTTCGAATTCGGGGGATTTGGTGAAGCGATTCAGGACGACTTTAATGCGGTCACGTTCGTAACCAAGACGACGAAAAATATCAAGTGCACGTTTGGCGCTGCGGATCGAAGGAATATCCAGCGTCACCAGCAAAATTAAATCATCGGCTAAATCCAAAGCGGCAATGGTGTTTTCACTCAGCGCATGTTGCGGATCAATCAGCACATTGCCCGGCTGCGAACGTAGCATCGTGATGATCTGCGTAATGTGATCGGGACGCACATCTTCATCCCGACCAATTTCGGTGGGAGCCGCCAGCAGGGAAATCATTTTGCCGCGTGGGGTCAAATATGTTTTCAGCAGGTCTTCGTCCAGCCGATCAAAGTTTCTGACGACATCGTAAATCGTGTACGGCGTATTTTCGATGCCCAGATAAGTTGGTTGATCTCCGGCCTGTAAATTCAAATCTACGATGGTCGAAGTTTGACGAGTCAGGCGCGAAATGGCGACGGCTAAGTTCGCCGTGACAAAAGTCGTGCCGCATCCACCTTTGCTGGAATAGACCGCAATGACCCGTCCCTTTTGATCGTCGTCGCTGGTTCTGACTTTAGTTTGCTCAATTTTCGTGAAGACTTTGCTGATTTCCAGCTCATTTAACGGGAGTCGTAAAAAATCAGTCGCTCCCATCCGAAATGATTCCAGCATGACATCTGAGGTCGGCTCGTCGCTGGAGCAGATAATCGCAGTTTCAGGTGCATCCTGTCTGAGCTTCTCAACCATTTGCATGCTCTTGGGCATATCGCCATTGAGCATCACCAGCGCCGCATGAGGACGCAGGCGACTGACCTGATCCAGGGATTGTAAATTATTTGGCAGCTCCGCGATGATTGAAATTGGCACACCTGTAGCGGAGCGCATTTGCGTGCGTTCTTGCTGAGTCAAACTCCGACCAATAATGACGACCGAGATACTTCTTAACACGAAATTATTTTCCTCACACCATCCGCCTCTGGATAATTGCTAAATCAAAGTTGTGTCCTGTTGAGAGGACATTTTGTGAGGTTACAATGCA
>JAYVRW010000404.1:0-2966 GCA_043775925.1 Blastocatellia bacterium | reverse complement strand
GGGCTTCTGCATTAGTGCTTCATCAAAGCTTCAATTTCGTTCACTTCCTTCGGAACCAGCGAAGTCAGCACCTCGCATCCAGCTTCGGTCACGACAATATCGTCCTCAATGCGGATGCCGATATTGAAAAATTCTTCGCTGGCGCCCAGCGTGCCAGGTTGAATATAAATCCCTGGCTCAACGGTGAAGGCCATCCCTGCTTCAATTTTACGCCAGCCATCTTCCAGCTTGTAGCGTCCAACGTCATGCACATCCATTCCCAACCAATGCCCGGTACGATGCATGAAAAATCGCTCGTATGTTTTCAGCTCAATATTGGATTGCAAATCACCCGACAATAACCCCAGATCAAGTAAGCCCTGCGTGATAATATCTATCGTTTTTTCGTGGAGCTTCATGAAGCTTTCACCCGGCTTAATCATCTTGATAACTTCTTTATTGGAGTGCAGCACCAGCTCATAAACTCCTTGCTGCGCTTTCGTATATTTGCCATTCGCCGGAAATGTTCGCGTGATGTCGCCCGCAAACATTTTGTATTCCGCACCCGCATCAATCAACACTAAATCTCCATCTTTAATCTGATCGTTATTGGTGTTGTAGTGCAAAATCGTCGTATTGAAACCCGATCCGACAATGGATTGATACGCATTACCTGACGCGCCTTTAGAGCGAAAAACATACTCAACCAACGCTTCGAGTTCGTATTCATACATTCCAGGTTTGCAAGCTTTCATCGCCGCGATATGACCTTCAGCGCTAATGTTGGCAGCCATTCGCATCGCTTCAATTTCTTCAGAATTTTTGCGCAAACGCAATTCGTGCAGAATCGTCCCCGGATCAATAATCGCAGTCGGCGTCTGCTTCCCTGCTCTAATCGCAGCCTTCAGGCTGTTCAGGTATTTAATGACGCGGAGGTCGTTCGCTTCGCGTAACCCGAAGCGATAATAAAGCTGGCGATTGCCTTCCAGATATTGCGGGAGTACCTCACTGAGTTGCTGAATATCATACGCCGCATCCGCACCGTATTGACTGATCGCGCCCTCGATCCCGGTTCGCAAGCCGTTCCAGATTTCCATTTCCTTGTTACGTGGTCGCACAAACAAAACGTATTTATGCGTCGGATGATTCGGAGAAATCACGGCGACGGAATCAGGTTCATTGAGTCCGGTCAGCGCAAAAAAATCGCTTTCCTGACGGAATTCATAATCGGCATCGCCATTGCGAAAATTTTCCTGCGCCGAAAAAATGACGGCGACGCTGTGCGGCTCCATTTTGCTCATGAACTCGGTGAGTCGTGGTGTTCTCATTGATGATTACTCCTGCTTTCGTGGCATAAACTTTCAGTTTGTGCTGTGTTCTTGACCAATGTACTTTCAGAAAACTTTCCATTAACTTTTGATTGTTTTCATCAAAAGTGTAGATAATGTAATAGCGCAAACTGAAAGTTTACGCCACTTTCTACTTAAAAAACTTGACGTGGATGTGAATATTTCGCTACGCTCGTGATACAAACTAAAACCATTATGATGACCGCAACAATCAGCACCGCGACAGAATTGCTTTCCCGCGCAGCGCAACGCGAACACCTGGCTCCCTCCGAATGGCTGCAACTCATCACTGAAATCCCAACCGAAGAGTTGCGCCAGGCCGCTGACAATTTGCGGCGAGAATTGCATCCCGATAATGCCGTCACTTACGTCGTAGATCGCAACATCAATTACACGAATGTTTGTTTTTCGGTCTGCAATTTTTGCGCGTTTTATCGCAAGCCGGGATCACCGGAAGGCTACGTTCTGAGCTACGAGGAAATCTATCGCAAGGTCGAAGAGATGATCGAAATCGGCGGCAGCGGAGTTTTAATGCAGGGCGGATTGCATCCAGATTTGCCGTTGGATTATTACACCGGATTGCTCCGTGAATTAAAACAACGCTACGGTATTCACCTGCATTGTTTTTCGCCGACTGAAATTTATGGAATGGCAAAGACTTTTCAGATGAGCAATACCGATGTTTTGCAAGCCTTGAAAGATGCGGGCCTCGACAGCTTACCCGGCGGCGGCGGTGAAATTTTAGTAGATGACATTCGCCGCAAACGTCGTACCGAATGTAACAGTCAGGAATGGTTGGACGTGATGGAGGACGCGCATAAATTAAAAATTCCAACGACTGCAACGATGATGATCGGCTACGGCGAAACGGTGGAGCAGCGCATTCAGCATTTGGAAAAATTGTATCAACTACAATCGCGGACGGGCGGATTTATTTCTTTTATTCCCTGGACCTTTCAGCCCGACAATACTGCCATTGGCAAAGTAATTCCGACCCGTTTGCCGGGTGAAGAATATTTGCGCTGGCTGTCACTTTCGCGCCTGTATTTGCACAACATCAAAAACCAGCAAGTGTCGTGGCTGACGGTTGGACTCAGTGACGGGCGGCGTGGATTGCATTCCGGCGCGAACGATATTGGTTCGACGATGATTGAAGAAAATGTAATTTCAAAGGCGGGCGCCAATCATAAAGCTACGGAGCAGATGCTGGTAAAGGTGATTCTTGAAGAAGGCTTCACGCCCATCCAGCGAAAAGCGGATTACACAAGATTGAAATAAATCTGGCAGTACACGAGGCGCGAGTTAAGAACCTGCCTCATCAAATTTAAATTGTCGCTGGATTATTTAAAGATAGGATGAATCTTAAAGTTCACAAGTTTTATTTGAACAATTCCAGTACTCCCCCAAGCCTGAATTCACTCAAACAAAACTCGTGAACTTTAAAACAACTGCTGAGGACGAATTTAATGTTGCAATAAAATAAGAGATCTCCGAATCAACATGATGAAAAACTCCCCCGAATCTTCATTCAGCGACCAGTTATCAATCTTATCTTTCTTTTCATCTCCCAGCAGAAATTTGCGCTTAGCACTAAATAGGCTACAATCATGCCTCTCCCTCAATGGCTTTTATTGCTAT
>JAYVRW010000403.1:0-39320 GCA_043775925.1 Blastocatellia bacterium | reverse complement strand
TTGATTCGTGCAACGGTGCAGCTTCCATCATCGCCCCCCAATTATTGACGGAACTCGGCGCGGAAGTTGTCACAATCAATACGACGCCAAATGGTTCTTTCCCGCGCGGAGCGGAACCTACGCCTGAAAATATTTCTGAGTTATGCGAGCTGGTTACAGCATCAAAAGCGGATGTCGGGTTTGCGCAGGATATGGATGCAGATCGGTTAGCTGTGGTTGATGAGAACGGCGTCCCGATTGGCGAAGATTATACTTTGGTCTTAGCCGTCAGATATATTTTGAGTAAAATGCCAGGAAAAGTTGTCGCTAATCTTTCGACGACGCAGGCGCTTGATGTTGTGGTGAAATATTTCGGAGGGGAGCTTTTCCGCTCCAAAATCGGCGAAGCCAATGTCACTGAACAGATGCAGGCAGTCAATGCCATGATTGGCGGAGAAGGGAACGGCGGCGTCATTTATCCGACGATTAATTATTGCCGTGACAGTCAGGTCGGGATGGCATTGATTCTGCATTTATTGGCTTCAACTGGTAAGAAATTGTCTGAACTGATGAGCGAATTCCCGCGCTATCAGATCATCAAAGAAAAGCTGGCTTGCCCTTCGGGTAAAATCAAAGCGGTTCTCAAAATGGTGCAGAACCATTATCAGAACTTTGAAGTGGACTTACAGGACGGTGTGAAAGTTAGCTTTCCCGAAAAAAATAGCTGGCTCCACGTGCGAGGCTCGAATACCGAACCAATCATTCGATTAGTCGCCGAAGCCCCTACCATGATTGAAGCGAATACCCTGTTGGATGAAATTCGCTTACAGGTTGCCGAAATTATTTCAAATTAATAAGCGGGAAGATTTTGCATTCCATCCACGGAAACCTTTTTCGCTTTCGCAGCCTTTTTAACAATTTCATTGAGCTTTGCTTCCTTTTCTTCACTCACCGCCATATACATCAAGCTCGCCGCCAACGGAATAATCATATACAGCACTTCCTGCATATATTGACTCAGGAAGAAAGCTGAAACGCAGTACCCTACCAGCGCGGTTTCGATCCCGAAAGCATAGTTGATAATTTTGCTATCCGGCGAATGCTTGCGGTAGGTTCGGCGGACTTTGTTCAATCGCCAGAAAGCGACCCCGATCATCGTCAAGAAGAAAAACAAACAGGGGAGTCCGTTATCTACCGCGCATTGCAAATAAGAGTTGTGGGCGACACGCGCATCCATTGAATCGCCATATTTGCCGTAAATTGCGACCATGTTTTTATTTCCGATCCCCGTGATCGGGTAATCCTGAATAATTTTGAAACAGACCGCCCAGGCGCGTAATCTTTGTTGTGCGGATTCATCCTGCGTCTCTGCCGTTTGGATTGAACGGTAGCGATTAAGCATTCCCTCCGGCGCAAAATACATAAACAAAGCGCCAGCTAAAACAATGGTCAGCATTCCAGTGACTTTGTAACGAGTGCGAAGCGCCATAATAATCATGACGACGCAAAGCCCCAAAAAACCTCCGCGAGAATAGGTGAAAACCGAGGTCACAGCGGTGATAAAAGTCAACGCATACGCGCTCCACTTCATCCAGCGACCGGTTTCATTTTTGGCGAAGTAATACATCAAAGGGACAGACATCACCAGCAGCAACGCGAAATCGTTATTGTCTTCAAAGGCTCCGCCAGGCCCTACGACTTTCATTTGTCCAAAATGGATAATGACTCCAATGAAGGCGCGAAACGTCAGCATTCCGACTGACCCGATAATCGTCAGAATCAGCCAACGCACACGGGATTCGCTATCCACCAGCGAAGAAATCAAAATTGCGATGACGAGGGTTTTAGTGAATTCAATGAACTTATCTTCAGAGGCAAAGGGGTTATAGCCAAAATACGTGCCGACCATATTTTGAAACCACACCAGAATGATCAAAAGATTGGCCAAAATACGGGGTGGGCGCTTGGGTAATTCAAACAATAAATAGCCCAGCACGGTAGCGACTCCAACCATTAAAGAGTATTTTGAATTTTGCGTGTAAGCCCATTCGTGAGGACGCACCAGCGCCATCCAGATGAAGGTCAGAATCCCGGAAAAAGGAGCCAGAAACGCCGCCGGAATGGCGACTAACATAATGATAAGTAATAATAACGCTTTCATTTTATACCCTGTGGTTCACCGTTGGCGAGCGCTGAAATTGGCTAAATGCTCAGCAGTTTTCCCGCGATGATTGACGACCCGTGCCAAGACAAATAAATAATCAGAGAGCCGATTCAAATAAATTAACGCCGAATGATTGATTTCTTCACTTTGCGCAAGCAGGACGACCAGACGTTCGGCACGTCGGGCGACTGTCCGGGCTAAATGCAAAAACGAAGCTGCCTGATTTCCACCCGGTAGAATAAATTCTTTCAGCGGTTCCAGTTCTTCCAGTAAGTTATCAATTAGCCCCTCAATTTCCGCGATCATTTCTTCGCTGACGCGCGGAACCTGCGTTCCGACTGGACTTGCCAAATCACATCCCAAAATAAAAAGATCATTTTGAATAGTAGCCAGTTCCTGGTCAATTTGTTCAAACACCGGGGCCGCCTCAAGGACGGAGCGCGCAAGTCCCAACACTGAATTCAATTCGTCCACATCGCCGAAGGCAGAAACCCGCAAACTGGCTTTGCTGACGCGATCTCCGCTAACCAGCGAGGTTTCTCCCGCATCGCCAGACTTCGTATAAACCTTTGTAATCCGCATCTATTCCTCTTTTAATGCAAAGTTATAACAGGAAGCTGTCAAAAGGCTGACAGCGTGATAGTAAATCTCCACTCCAGTTAAGGGCAATTTGACTGCACCCATCTTAGCTGAGTCTGAGGAACTTGAAAATAAGTATTTGACTCTCAGCCAAGGCGAAATATAATCACGCCGCCCTTGCCCCTTTCATCCTCTGAAGTCCTGAAAGGTAATTTTTTGTTAATGAGTAAAGTTCATAACGTTGGGATTATTGGTGCTGGATTTATTTCTCTTTATCATCTCGAAGCGCTCACCCGAATTCCTGAGATAAAAATTGTCGCCGTTTGTGATGGGAATACGGAAAAAGCAAAAGCTTTGGCGAGTAAGTGGAATATTCCAAACATTTTCTCGACGGTCGAGGAACTCATCGCTGCGAACATTTGTGACACGGCTCACGTGCTGGTTCCGCCGGATTATCATTTCGGAGTCGCCGAAAAATTATTACGGGCTGGCATCAATGTCATGGTTGAAAAACCGTTAGCCGTGACCGCTGCCAATTGTGAAACACTGGTTGAACTTGCCAAAGAAAATAGCGCGAAGATCGGAGTCAATCATAACTCCACTTTTCGTCCCAGTATTTTGCAATTGAAAGAGGTGCTGAAATCCGGCGAAATCGGAAACTTGCATCACCTTATTGTTCACTTCAATTTGCCGTTGCGCCAGCTTGGCGCGAAACAATTCAGTCATTGGATGTTCCAGCTTCCCCAAAATATGTTTTTGGAATCGGGAGTCCATCCGCTCTCGCAAGTTTACGATTTAGCGGGAAAAATCAAATCGGCGCAGACCATGGTTTCCGGCAGACATGTGCTGTCTCCGGGAGTGGAAATTTATGATACGTGGCAAGTCTCCATGAATTGCGAGAATGCGACGGCGCAATTATTTCTTTCGATGGGGCAGGATTTTCCGAGCAATGAATTAGTTGCGATTTGTTCAGACGGGACGGTGACGGCGGATATTATTCACGAACGTTGTACGATTCAGACGCGAACGAAGGAAATGGATTTTTATAATTCATATTTGACAGGCGCGAAAAAAGCGAAAGACCTGACGGTGCAAAGCATCAAAAGCGCTGTCGGCTATGTCGGTTCACAAATTAAAGTTTTACCCAAAAATGATCCGTTCCTGCTCAGCATTAACGCTTCGGTCAAAGCCTTTTATGAAGGGATGAGAACCGGTCAGCCGTATGTGGACGGACAAGCCGGGCTGGAAGTTTTACGCGGCTCTGAACTGATTACAAAAGAAGTTGCCAGATGTCCTTCGCAACTTAGTCAAGCGCCTGTCAACGCGCTTGATTCATTCGATGCCGTAGTCATCGGCGGGACTGGTTTTATTGGTACTCCGCTGGTGACGCAGATGGTCGCAGCCGGAATGAAAGTTAAAGTTGTCGCTCGCAATATTCGGACGCTTCCAGACATTTTCCTTCATCATAATGTGAAATTAGTTTCAGCCAATATGGCGGACGAAAAAGCCATTGATGGGGTGATTGCAGGAATTCCAGTCGTGCTTCATCTGGCGCACGGCGGCGGCGGTGATACCTGGAAAGAGGTGAAATCCGTGATGGTGGATGGCACGGAAGCCATTGCGCAGGCGTGCTTGCGGCACCAGGTAAAGCGGTTAATTTATATCGGTACCATTGCTTCGTTGTATCTCGGAAATTCCAGCGAAAAAATTACCGGACAAACTCCGAATGATCCGCAAACGGAGAAGCGAAATTTGTATTCACGCGGCAAGGCGGCGTGTGAAGATGTCCTCAACCAATTACATCGTGAGAAGGGGCTGCCCGTCGTGATTTTGCGTCCTGGTGTCGTGATCGGTGATGGCGGGCAGGCGATGCATTCCGGTCTCGGATTTTTCAATCAGGACGCGCACATGATCGGTTGGAATCGTGGTTCAAATGAGCTGCCGTTTGTGTTGGTGGATGAATGCGCTGATGCCATTTTCAAAGCGATTGCGGCTCCAGGCGTTGAAGGAAAATCCTACAATATTATTGGCGATGTTCGTTTGACAGCGCGTGAATATATGACAGAACTCGCCAACGCGACGGGACGACCGTTCAAGTATCACGCGCAACCTGTCAGTAAATTACAAATGATTGAGATTGGTAAATGGTTGATTAAAATAAGCACCGGACGCAAGGACGCGCCATTTCCAAGTTATAATGATTTGAAATCAAGAGGACTGGCTGCGCAGTTTGAGACGAGTGACATCAAGCAGGATTTGCAGTGGCAGACTTCTACGAATCGGCAGGAATTTATTCAGAAGGGGTTGGCGGTTCACCAGAAGAAAAAACATGATTAAGCCAAAACATCTCTTGCATGTGTTTTCGACCTTTGGGGTGGGGGGGCCGGAAGTTCGGAGCTGCGATTTAATTAATCATTTCGGGTCTCGCTATCGTCATACGATCATGGCGATGGATGATAATTATGAATGCCAGTCAAAGCTTGATCCGGCGGCTCCGGTAGAATTTCACCGCGTCGTCAACGACAAATCCAGCCTCAAAAATAATCTGACAAACTTTTCTCAATTACTCAAAACATTGAAGCCTGATGTGTTGCTGACTTATAACTTCGGAGCAATCGAATGGGGTGCGGCGAATGCGTGGGTCAATCAAGCGCCGCATTTTCACTGGGAGGAAGGCTTTGGCCCTGAAGAGGTAGCGCAGCAATTCAAGCGCCGGATTTACATTCGGCGTCTCTTCCTCGCACGAACCAGAAAAATTGTCGTGGTTTCCCGACTGTTGGAAAATATTGCGATTAAGCAATGGAAATTCCCTTCGCGCAAGGTCGTGAATTTTCCCAACGGCGTAGACATGCAAAAATATTCGAGACCCGCTAAAGCTGTTTCACCTGGCGTTGTCATCGTCGGAACGGTAGCGAAGCTCCGTCCTGAAAAAAATATTGCGCGATTGATTCGATGTTTTGAAAGTGCGACGAGAGAGCTAGAGGCAAAATTAGTGATTATCGGCGCCGGTCCTGACGCCGATTCATTGCAAGCACTCGTCGAAGAATTAAATATTTCAGCGAAAGTTGAATTTACCGGCTATCAAAACGATCCTTCAGAAACAGTGAAATCTTTCGATATTCTGGCGATTTCCTCAGACACGGAGCAGATGCCGATTGCAGTGCTGGAAGGCATGGCGGCTGGCTGCCCGATAGTCGGAACGGATGTCGGTGATATTCGGGAAATGATTGCGGAAAGGAATCGGATTTTTCTGAGTGCTCCACCTGATGAAGTTTCTTATGCCAACAATCTGAAGCAGTTGATCACCGATCAATCACTGCGCCAGACCATCGGTCAGCAGAACCTTGAACAATGTTCACAGTACTTTGATAAGCAAATAATGTTTGAGAATTATCAAAAACTCTATGATCTAATTTTGCTTTAATGCAATTGTTGATTATTGTAGACATCGGCGTTTTAGGTAAGTCACAAATTATTATGACAAGACATCTGTTGCACGTGTTTCCTTCCTTCAATGTCGGGGGATTGGAAACTAGAACCAGTGATATTATTAATCACTTTGACAGTCGTTATCGGCATACGATTGTAGCGATGGATCACAAATTTGGATGTAAGGTAAAACTCAATCCATCAGTCAATGTTGAATTTCTTGATATTCCCAATAACAATGTCAATTTGCTCACCAATGTTCGAACTTTTGCCAGGACCATCAAACGATTAAAGCCTGATCTTTTACTCACCTATAATTTCGGAAGTATTGAATGGTCGCTGGCGAATGCGCTTTCAAATGTTTGCCCGGAGCTTCATTGGGAAGAGGGTTTTCAGGCTGATGAAGCCAGGCAGCAGATCAAACGGCGTATTTATATCCGCCGCGTCTTTCTGGCCCGCACTCGTAAAATGATCGTGGTTTCGCGGCAGATGCAAAAAATTGCCACTGAGATTTGGAAGTTCTCTCCGTCTCGCGTTCTGTACGTTCCGAATGGTGTTGATTTATTTAAATACTCAGCTCGCGCCGACAAAAGTCTTCCACCGGAATTGGCCGCCGGAGAAGGATCATTTTTAATTGGAACGGTGGCGCGTTTACGGGAAGAAAAAAATATTCCGCGTTTGATTCGCGCCTTTCGTGATGCGACGCAAGGCCTGAAGGCGAAGCTCGTGATTGTTGGCGAAGGGGAAATGTACGCTTCGATTCAGCAATATATTCAGGAATTGAACTTGACTGACAGGGTTATCATGACGGGATACGTTAACGATCCTTCAGCCATTATCAAGGCTTTCGACGTTCTGGCAATTTCCTCCGATACGGAACAGATGCCAATTGCAGTGCTCGAAGGCATGGCGGCTGGGATTCCAATTGTAGGGACAGATGTGGGCGATATTAAAGAGATGGTGGCACAGAGTAATACCTCTTTTCTTTGTCACGCGAGCGATGAACATGCTTTTACCAATAACCTGAAGCGGTTACTTGGTGATGAAGTGCTGCGAAGAAATATTGGTCAGGACAACGTGGCGCGCAGTAAGTCAAATTTTGATAAGCAATTGATGTTTGAAAATTATGAGAAACTTTATGAATTAGACATATAAGTTCAGTGTCGGGCTACTTACTCCGAGTAGCTTGCGCTAATTCCAGGGGCGTAGCTGTGAAATTTCTCGTATTCTCCGACGACTGGGGAGAACATCCATCCAGTTGTCAGCATTTATTTAAAATCCTCACCGGTTCACATCCGACAATTTGGGTGAATACCGTTGGTTTGCGCCTTCCCGAATTCAACTTGAATGACTCAATCAAAGCGGCCAGAAAGCTTTCGGCGATGTTTGGCGTGTCAGCGCCGATGGGACAGCAACGTGACAAGCCTGCGCCAGTTGTTTGTGTTCCTCCCATGACGCCGTTTCATCGTCCTCAATGGTTAGCTAATTGGAATAATAATTCACTACAAAAACATGTTTTGAAAGAATTGCGTCAACAAGGTTTTGATGATTTTACGATTATTACGACGACGCCTTCTGTTTGCGATGTTGTGGCCAGACTTGAAGCCAGCAAGGTTATTTACTACTGCGTAGATGATTTCAGCGAGTGGCCCGGGATGGAGAAAACCCTCATTTTGAGTTTGGAAGAACGATTGTTACGGCAGACGAATGCGGTGATTTGTACTTCGCAGAATCTCTATGAAAAATTCAAGGACGATTATCCAACTTATTTGCTCAGACATGGCGTTGATTTAGAGCTTTTTTCCAGTTTGACCCCGGTCGAACATCATTCTCTCGATGCAATTCCCACCCCGCGCGTTGGTTACTTTGGCAATATTGACCAGCGAAGTGACTTTTATTTTATTCAGAAACTGGCCCTGGCTTTGCCCTATATTTCTTTTGTCTTTACCGGCCCGATTCAGGCGAATGTCTCGGCTCTCAAGACGCACCCAAACATTTATTTTACGGGAGCCGTCCCCTACGAAGACTTGCCGAGCATCGTCAAAGGTTGGGAGGCCTGCATCCTACCCTACCAGGTAAATGCATTGACTCGGAATATTAACCCGCTTAAATTGAAAGAGTATTTAGCAACCGGTAAGCCCGTCATTTCGACTCCGCTCCCCGATGTTTGTGAGTTAAGCGAATTTGTGAAAATCATTGAGGCTCGTCATATTGGCGGTTGGCGAACTGCCATAGATGAAGCCATTAGCGGGCAATGGGGCTTTGATAAAAAATCACTGACTGAATTTTTGTCGAATGAAAGTTGGGGCCGAAAGGCGGATATTTTCCTTCGGATCTGTCAGGTAGTTTAATTTTTTAATCATGAAAATACTTTCACTGACAACGCTTTTCCCGACCCGTGTCCAACCTGTTCACGCGGTGTTTGTGTACAATCGCCTGAGCCACATGGCCAGGCTCGCAGAAGTCAAAGTCATCGCCCCTATTCCATATTTCCCCTTGGATTTTTTACGCCCAAGTTATCAATATCGAACTCAGGTTCCGCAGGAGGATCGGATTGGAAATCTTGAAGTCGTCTACCCCCGTTATTTATCCATTCCCGCTATTTTGAAACCGCTGGATGGCATCTTTCTTTTTCTCTCGGTGTGGTTTGCTATTTGGAAAATTCAACAGGGGTTTGACTTCGATATTCTCGACACCCACCTCACTTTTCCTGATGGATTCGCTGGCATCCTGCTGGGCAAAATCTTCAGAAAACCAGTGACGATTACCTTGCGTGGGCACGATATTAACGTGCTCCCGACGGATCAATTCCCCATCAGAAAAAGGATGGTTACCTTCGCTATCACACGGGCGAATCTGGTCATCGGCGTGGCCGACGCCCTCCGCCGCCAAGCGGTCTCACTGGGAACCCTGGAGGCGAAATCTTTGACAGCTTCAAATGGCGTAGATGTTTCACGATTTTCACTGAAATCCAGAACCGAAGCGCGTGCGAAATTAAATCTTCCACCAGATCGTCGGATCGTGCTTTCGGTCGGTCGTCTCGTCGAAAACAAGGGCTACCACCTGATCGTTGAAGCGCTTGCTATTTTACGGGAGCGGGGAGCGGAGGTTCCGTATTTAATCGTCGTCGGCTCGCCCGGAGACCAGCCCGGTTATGTGGCGACACTTGAAGAAAGTATTCAGAAATTTGAGATGAAGGAGCATGTCTGGCTTGCCGGAGCACAGCTCAATGAAACGCTCTGTGATTGGTATAATGCCGCAGATGTTTACTGCCTGGCCAGTCGTGTCGAAGGCTGGGCTAATGTTTTATTAGAGTCCTTAGCTTCGGGGACGCCGGTTGTCGCGACAAATATTTGGGGAACTCCTGAAGTGATTACCAGTGAAGATTATGGCATCCTCGTGGAGCGCAACCCTGAAGCCATTGCTGAAGGCCTCGCGACAGCGCTGGCACGGCAAGATTGGAACCGCGAAAAATTATCCGCCTACGCCTCAGCCCAGACCTGGGATCAGACAGCCCACAAGGTCATTAACGCTTTTCAAAAAATCCTGATGGCAGAAGCCCGTCCAAAATAAGGGGGAACTCTTCAGCACACTTTGCCATTCAAAAATTGACATCCCATCTTTCACGTTGCTATAGTCCGCCCACACACAAGGAGTCATTATGAGCAACTATTTAGGCGTTGATTTAAGCTCTCGTCACATTCGTATTGGGACCGTTGACGAATCAGGAAATTTACTCAATTTTCGGCGCTCTCCGCACCATCTTTCGCAAGGTCATTCGGGGCGTGTTTTAGCTGACCAGCTCCAATCGGTCATCGCTGATTACATGACAGAAAGTCATCTTACCGTAGCTGGTATCGGCATCGGTTTCCCCGGTTTAGTCAATCATTTGACGCATCGAGTCGTCAGAATGCCAAATGCGCCCAGCCTTAATGAAATTGATCTTTATTCGGAATTTACTGAGAAATTTCAAGTTCCGATTGCTTTTGAAAATAATACGAACGCCGCCACGATAGCTGAGATGAAGCTGGGTGTGGCGCAAGGTGTCGAAGATTGGTTATATTTGCGCCTTGGCTATGGCGTTGGTGCAGGCTTGGTGCTGGATGGAAAATTGCGGCGCGGAAAATCAGGCTTTGCCGGAGAAATTGGACATTTGAATATTGATCCTGAAGGTTTGGATTGTGCCTGTGGCAGTCGTGGCTGTCTGGAGACAATTTGTTCAGCTCCCAATATTGTGCGTCGGACGCACGCGCGACTTAATCGTGATAAGACTTCCTCGTTAGCCCAATTCGAAAACCGCGATGAAGATTTTACCTACGACGACATTATCAAAGCCGCGATGGACGGAGATGATCTCGCCATTTTGATGATGCAGCGCACTGGATATTTCGTCGGCATGGCAGTTGCAGATTTGATCAATGTCCTCAATCTTTCCATGATCGTCATCGCCGGAAATTCCGCCGCCAGACCTTTGTTAGTGCCTGCCATTGCCAGTGAAGCGAAGAGCCGTTCATTCCCTGATTCCTTTGATGATTGCCAGATTGTGGCGGGAAAATTAGCTTCAGATGCTGGAGTAATTGGGGCGGCGCTGATGGTGCAGCAACTCTCCTGACTTGAGCGCAAGCGTCCCCGCTTGCCAAGGTTGCGGGAGCAACGTAAAAAATTGCGCCAGTTAAAGATTCTCAGAAAACGTATGACGCTACGCTTGGAGCCGACGCTTGCGCTCCAGTCAACAATCTAAAACTCCATGATTGAAAATCCTGCCTGTAAAGAGTATCCTATCGGTTTACTATTCTCGCTCCAAAGCTGACTCTGTGAATTTGTTTTATGCCTAATTATATTCGTAATTTTTCAATCATCGCGCACATTGACCACGGGAAAACTACCCTCTCGGATCGTTTGCTGGAAGCCACCGGCGCGCTCGATGCCCGTGAAATGTCGGAGCAGGTTCTCGATGCGATGGACTTGGAACGTGAACGCGGGATCACGATCAAGGCGCATGCGGTTCGTTTGAATTACAAAGCCAAGGATGGTCAGGACTACATTCTGAATTTGATTGATACGCCCGGACACGTAGATTTTTCGTATGAAGTTTCCCGCTCGCTGTCAGCCTGTGAAGGCGCTTTGCTGGTCGTAGACGCTTCGCAGGGAGTTGAAGCACAGACGCTCGCCAATACATATTTAGCCATTGATAACAATCTCGAAATCATTCCTGTCATCAATAAAATTGATTTGCCCGGCGCGGAACCTGAACGGGTGATGGAGCAGATTGAATCATTGGTGGGACTCAATACACACAATGCGGTGCTGGCTTCGGCGAAAAATGGTATTGGTATTGATGACATTCTCGAAGCGATTGTTCGGGATGTGCCTGAACCCACCGGAACCGTCGAAGCTCCGCTGAAAGCGTTGATTTTTGATTCGTGGTTTGATTCCTATCGCGGCGTCATCGTGATGGTGCGAATGATTGACGGCGAACTGAAGCGCGGGATGCGTATTCGCCTGTGGGAGCAGGGAACTGAACACAATATTGATGATCTTGGTGTGCTGACTCCGAAGCCTCGCCCGATTGATAAATTAGTGGCGGGCGAAGTCGGATTTTTTGTCGCTAACATTAAAACCGTCGCAGATGTCAGCATTGGCGATACCGTGACCGAAGCTTCGCGTCCAACTGCTGAACCGTTTCCCGGCTTTCAGGAAATCAAGCCGATGGTCTTTGCAGGATTGTATCCAACCGATTCGCATGCCTACGAAGAGTTGCGTGATGCGTTAGCCAAATTGCGGTTGAATGATTCGTCGTTTTTTTATGAACCGGAAGTTTCGCTGGCGCTCGGATTTGGATTTCGTTGTGGATTTTTGGGACTCCTTCACATGGAAATTGTGCAGGAACGATTGGAGCGCGAATTCAATATTGACCTGATTACAACGGCTCCCGGCGTGCGTTATAAGGTGACGAATACGAAGGGTGAAGTGATGGAAATTGATAATCCATCAAAGTTCCCCGACCCCGGTTCCATCGCAAAAATTGAAGAGCCAATCATCAAAGCGATGATTATGACCAGTGATGAATTCGTGGGAAATATCCTGACGTTGCTGGATGAAAAACGCGGGATTCAAAAGGGTTTTGATTATGTGACACCGACGCGGTTGTTGTTGACTTACGAAGTTCCGCTCAACGAAATCGTCATGGATTTTTATGATCGGTTGAAGTCAATTTCCAAAGGCTACGCGTCACTTGATTATCATCTGGACGGCTACCGTCAGGCGAATTTGGTGAAGCTTGATATGCTTGTCGCTGGAGAACCCGTAGACGCCTTATCGTTAATTGTGCATAAGGATTTTGCCTACGCCAAAGGTCGCGCCTTAGTCGAAAAAATGCGTACGTTGATTCCGCGCCAAATGTTTGAAGTCCCGATTCAGGCGGCGATTGGTACGCATGTCATTGCGCGTGAAACAGTCAAATCAATGGGTAAAAACGTGCTGGCAAAATGTTACGGCGGAGACATTTCGCGTAAGCGGAAATTGCTCGACAAGCAAAAAGAAGGCAAGAAGCGAATGAAGCGCGTCGGCAAAGTTGAAATTCCTCAGGAAGCATTTTTGGCTGTGCTAAAAATCTGATCCTCCAAATGCAGAAGCCCGCACGTAGTTAGGGCGCATTTCTGTACGCCACTACGCCCTTACTACGTGCGGGCTTCTGCATCATATCTTGAAAACATGTTCTCTTCCCGTTTCAAATGGACGCTGGAAACGAATCAGCTCACGCAACTGATCGAAGAAAAAAAGCGTGCAGGCATTGAGCTGATTGACCTCACCGAAACGAATCCAACCAAAGCTGGATTTGAATTATCACTGCCATTTCACGTCAATCATAAATCCCTGATTTATCAGCCCGATCCGCGTGGACTCCTGCGCACCCGCGAAGCGATTGCAAAATATTACGTTGAAAATCGCGCACAAAATATTTCTCCTGAACAAATTTTCCTGACCGCCTCCACCAGCGAAGCCTATGCCTGGTTGTTCAAATTGCTCTGCGATCAAAATGATGAAGTCCTGATTCCGCAACCGAGCTATCCGTTATTTGAATTTTTGGCCGTGATGGAAGGCGTAAATTTGAAGGCGTATCAGTTGGACTACGCGCATCCGCACGGTTGGCGAATGGATGTGGAGCAGTTGGAAAATTCAATCACTGAGCGGACGAAAGCCGTGATAGTCGTTAATCCGAATAATCCGACCGGATCGTATTTAAAGCACGATGAGTGGGAAAAACTGCAATCAATTTGCGCTGCACGAAACATTGCAATGATGGTTGATGAAGTTTTTTTCGACTATAATTTTCAAACCGCTGAGCCGCCAAATTTGAATTTCGCCGAAGCGCAAGCGCTGACATTTGTGATGAACGGATTGTCGAAAATGCTCGCGCTCCCGCAAATGAAATTAGGGTGGATCGCGGTTTTCGGCGGGAGCGATTTACAAGCAGCAGCACAGGCAAAATTAGAATTAATCGCAGATACCTATCTTTCGGTGAATACGCCGGTGCAGGTCGCAGCTCCGATGTGGATGGCGTCACGAAAAGAAATTCAAGCGCCGATCAAATCACGAGTTGAAAAGAATTTACAGCACTTATGCGAAAGTTTTGCAGAGTCGAATTGCCGTGTTTTACAAGTCGAAGGCGGATGGTGCGCCGTGCTGGAAATCCCGCGCTTTGAAGCGGAGGAAGAAACGGTTTTAAAGCTCTTGCAGCTTCACGATTTATTAGTCCATCCGGGATATTTTTTTGACTTTGAGACCGAAGGATTTTTAATTTTAAGTTTGATTGTGAAGCCTGAAGCGTTTCGTCAGGGGACTGAAATTATCCGGGGTTATTTTATCCGGTAATATTATTCTCGCTATTTCTCTGCTCAATCACGCCATTGATTTCTCCGCCAATCAGAATCGCCAGACTCGTAAAATACAGCCACAACATCAGCACAATTACGCTCCCTAATGATCCGTAGGTCAGCGTGTAATTGGATATTCTGACGACGTAGTATTTGAATAAAAATGAGATCATCAACCACGTAATCAGTGCGAAAAGTGCGCCGGGAGTAAACCATTTCCACTTTAATTTTCTGTGAGGCGCAATGAAGTAAATCGCTTCCAGTACAAACCACACCGAAGCAATTAAAAACGGAAAGTGCAACAACGAAAAAAGTGAACGAAGTCCCGGGCTGAGCTTTAAATAATTAGCGATGGCGGCTCCCATTGAATCGCTGAAGAAGATCAAAGCCAGCGCGATAATAACAAAACCTGAAATCCCCAACGTCATCGAAAGCGCCACCAATCTTTCACGCCACCACGGGCGGGTGCGTTTGACGCCGTAGGCAATATTCAATGAATTATTCAAGGCATGAAACCCCGAAGATGCTGCCCACGTGGTAGCCGCCAAACCAAAACTCAATAACCCTCCACGCGGCTTGGACGTAATTTCTTTCACGGTAGTTCTGAGTAAGATAGTGGCTGCTGGCGGCAGGACTTCTGACAAATAATCAATCAAACTTTCCAGCGAATGCGGAACGGGCAAATAGCCAACCAATGCCGTCAAAAAAATCAACATCGGAAAAAGCGCAAATAGAAAGTAATAGGCGAGCTGTGCCGAATGCCCCAGCACATCGTCTGTAAAACATTCGTCCCACACTGCGACAATGAGCGTATTATATTTTCTGGGTGGAGCTGTGTTCGTCATGCGGGCTATATTCAAGCAGAAAAAAAGGCGAGAGCCAATGACTCCCGCCTCAAAGTTCACATATTATCAGTTTTTGTAAAACTAAAACGTATAACGTAATCCTAGAATAATGCGACGTTTGCCTCCGTCTGTGCCCCATTGATTGAGGAAGTTGGCGGAGTTGACGCGGCCTTCGGGAATCCCGAAATTACGTGTATTCGTCGCATTAAACATATCAGCACGGAATTGCAATTGATTGCCTTCGCTGACGCGGATGTGTTTCAGTAATCCAAAGCCGACATCGCCAATGCCGTCAGCACGCAGGATGTTACGTCCGGCATTGCCAACACGCTGGGCGGCGGTAATGGTTGAGAAAAGTGAACGACCTCCCGCTGCCAACAACTCAATCACGTTCATGGAAGAAACATCAATCGTTGTATTCAAGTTCGGGCGAATCGCGTTGCCGACTAAGCCGTCAATTCCGCTCAATGCACCTGCCGGATCAGAGCCATTCAATGGAGTGAACGGTGCGCCACTTTGCAGCGTAAAGAAGGAATTGATCTGCCATCCACCAATGACGTGTCCAAGCGCACCTTTTTGCTCGCGCATAATTGGTAGCTCGTACACGACGTTGCCTGTGAAGCGATGCGGGCGGTCATAGGCAGAACGACCACGATCAGCATTACGATTAAACGAATCCTGAGAGACAGCAACTTCACCACTGGACGGATTGAAAACCTCAGATGCGGTGTCTATGAACGAACTCCAGGTGTAATGAATGCCCGCCGTAAAGCCTTTGCTGAGACGTTTATCCATGCTCACTTGTAAGGAATGATAGGTTGACGCTGAAGAATTAGCGCGAAGTCGAATCACTCCACGCGTCGGATCAACGCGGCAGTTATCTGTGGACGTAGGCGTACATCCAATTTTACGAGGATTGCCATCAATCGTTTGAAAGAGTGAGGTTCCTCTCGTCCCGACGTATCCAGCTTTGATCGCAACGTCTTTACTGAGTTCACGTGAGAGTTCAAGGCTGAACTGATCATAGTTCGGAGCTTTGAAATCGCTGCCAACAATCGTTCGGGTGAATTGATTTGGATCACCAGCGATAGTTGCAGCGGCTAATCTGGTGTAGGCGCTACTGACACCATTGGTGTTATCTGATTGAGTAGTTCCTGGAATCGTAATTGATCCAACAAACGGGAAAGCGCTGGCCACGTTCAAATTCAAATTGATGAATGATGAATCGTTTGTGCGGGCGTAACCCCCACGCAGCACTGTTTTATCCCGACCTGAGAGAAATCCAAGTCCGTTTATTTTTAAGTTAAACCCGACACGTGGTTGAAGGTTATTCGTGTCACGCTTCGGAACAGGAGTGAATTTATACGCCGGATTTCCACCTGCTGCCGCGACAATCTTGTCATTGAAGGGAACCAGATTGGCAACGGAGTTATTAGGTGATTCGTAGCGCAAGCCATACGTGATGGAAAAGTTTGAATTGATTTTCCATTCATCCTGCGCAAAGAAATAGAAATCACTGAATTTGTAATACTGTAATTCAGAGCCACCCGGTAATGGTTTATTGATCGTTGCAGTATCCGCCACGTCGTTGACGTAACGTTGCAACGAGGAATACGCCAGACGACCGCGAATGGTCGGCAGGAAGAAGCTCTTCACATCGCGTTTTTGAATATCTGCGCCGAACTTCATGGAATGACTTCCGCGTGAATAGGAAATCGTGTCCTGCAACTGATAGGTATTGTTATAGCGGAATTGCGGGAGATTGACCGCCAGACCAATCGCCGTACGGCTGGCAGCGGCATTGAATCCCGTCAATCCAAGTTCGGAAATTTCAATCGAAGGAATTTCCTGCGACGTTGGATCAGTTGCGGTTGAGACAGAGCCGAAGCGTTGATACGACAGTCGTACTTCATTCACGAGACGCTGTGAAAGTACGCTATTTAAATTGAACAGCAGTGATTGCGTCCGCGAAGGTGATTGCGTTGTCAATCCTTGTGGAGTCGCCTGACCGGAACCCGCCGTGACGCTGCTGTCATACAAATAGCGAGCGTGAAAACGATTATTTTCATTCAACTGATGATCGAAGCGAGTTGACCACTGCCAGTCATCGTACTTGAACGAAGTCGAACCAGTCAGCGAACCTAACGGAACCGTATAGGTTTGTGTGCCAATCGTGAAGATCGCATTTTTATTAATCGGAGTCTGGGCGGCGGGCAGGAATTTGAGCAGGGCTGCGACCTGCGGACGAGTGCCTGCGGCGGCCTGTAAAATCTGTCGTCCAGCTTCCGTGGGAGCGCCATTCAAAGTTGAACCGGAACCAAGCTGACGATCCGTCCAACGTTGTCCTGTCACAAAAAACCAGGTGCGATTAGTGCCGTTATAAACTGATTTTCCGCCTTCGCCGAAGCGCGGCAGAATTAAGGGGCCGCCAAACGATCCGCCAATTTGATTTTCCAAACGAAAGGGCGAACCTTTCAGTACGCTGGTCGTTGCGGTCGGATTGCAATATCCGCCCGGCTTTCCTGCCTTGTCTGTATTCGAGCAGGAATTCTGATGATTGTCATTGTGGAACCAGAAAGCAGAGCCGTGATAATTATTGGTTCCGGTTTTGGTGACGACGCTGACAACGGAGCCAGAATTGCGTCCATATTCCGGCGCAAACTGATTCGTAATCAGGCGTAATTCCTGAACTAAATCAGGATTGTTGAGCGCCTGTTGTCCACCCGAAACGCTGGGGTCGTTGCTGTCCTGTCCGTCAATGATGAAGTTGTTGGAGCGTACTCGTCCGCCGTTGGAAGAAAAGTTGACACCCGCCGCAAACCCTGATTGCCCACTTCCTAACTGGCTGACACCGGGAGCGGAAAGCACGACGTTAAAGACGTTTCGATTGGTTGAGATCGGTAATTCCGACAATCGCTTTTCATCGAAGCGTGTACTGACTTCTGAATTGGTTGTATTCAAAATCGAAGCATTTTCTGAAATCGTGACGACTTCGTTGACGGTCGAAACCTTCAGCGTGGCATCAACCACGGCGTCCTGATTGACCAGCAAAGTCAGACCGGTACGAATGAGCTTCGCAAACCCTGAAGCTTCGACGGTCAGCTCATAGCTGCCGATGCTCAGGTTAGGGAAGCGATAGCGTCCTTCGCCATCACTGGTGATCGTGCGGGAAGCGTTCGTCGCAATCTCGCGTGCCTTCACTGTGGCGTTGGGGATGACTTTTTGTTGTTCATCCAAAATTTGACCGGAAATATTTGCGGTCGTTGACTGCGCGAAAACGCTGAGTGCTGAAAAAGTCACGAGCGTCAAAACCAAGAAAATAGATTTTACTGTTTTATTCATAGGGCCTCCAAAGATAATCTGACAGAGAGTTTGAATAAGTTGTATGCAAATAGCGCACCAATTACCTCAAAAAACTCAAAACTATTGAGGTAATTACACTTATTACCGATGAGGCTATTATTTTGGATTGAAAGACCTGAGGGAATTGTAAAATAATCCAAATTATTGAATAAAATATGATTTCCTGAAAAGTAGTTTAGGCTGAAAAGGATTGTTCCTTGTACTGCAACTGATACAGTTTGAAATAAACGCCGCGTTGTTGCAGCAATTCCTGATGGGAACCTTTTTCGCGGATTTCGCCCTTGTGCAGCACGATGATCTGATTGACGCGCTGAATCGTCGAGAGCCGATGCGCAATAATAATCGAAGTCCGATTGCTCATGACGCGCTCAATCGCCTGTTGAATTAATTGTTCAGTCTCTGTGTCAATACTGGAAGTCGCTTCATCTAAAATCAAAATTCGTGGATCAAACGCCAACGCTCGCGCGAAGGAAATTAGTTGTTTTTGCCCGACGCTGAAGCCTGCTCCACGTTCTTTGACGGTCGTAGAATATTGCTCTGGCAAGCGTTCGATAAAGCCGGAAGCCTGGACTTCGTGCGCTGCCCAATTGACGCGATCATCGTTGATGGTTTGATTGCCGAGGCGAATGTTACTGGAGACATCACCAGAAAAAAGAAAGACATCCTGCAAGACGACGGCAAAGTTTTCACGTAATTTTTTCAAATCCCAATCACGAATATTGATGCCATCCAGAAGGATTTCGCCGCGCTGAATATCGTAAAATCTCATCAGCAAATTGGTGATGGTAGTCTTACCTGATCCGGTCGCTCCAACGAATGCTAACGACTCGCCGGATTCTGCGACAAACGACACATCTTTCAAAATCCAGTCTTCATCTTTGTACGCGAACCAGACATTACGGAATTCAATTTTACCACTATTAACATTGGTCGAAATTGCCGTCGCAGTTTTTTCTGGCGAAGTGATTCCATCGGACGTATCCAGCAATTTGAAGACTCTTTCAGAGGCAATGACGGCGGATTGAAGAATATTATATTTGTCGCTGATGTCTTGAATTGGCATCCATAATTTTTGCGTGTATTGCACGAAAGCGACCAGCGTTCCAAGCGTAATGCTTTGTTGGATGACCTGTCCGCCTCCAAACCAAATCAGCGTAGCGATGCCCGTTGCCGAGATCAAACTGACTAACGGATAAAACACTGCGAAGTAAAAAATAGTATCCAAATTCGCCTGCAAATGAGCGCGATTAATTTCATCAAATTGATGCATCGCTTTCGCTTCGCGGTTGAAAAGCTGGACGGTTTGCGCTCCCGAAAGATGTTCCTGGGTGAAGGCATTGAGCCGCGCAATTTTGGAACGCACGGCACGAAATCCAACGCGGGCGCCTTTCTGAAACCACGCCGTTACGAGAATCAAGAGCGGCACAACAGTCAATGAAATCAGAGCTAAACGCCAGTTGTAATAAAACATCATCCAGAGCGCCCCGATGATGAGGACGACATCGCCGAGGACTTCGACTAAGCCTGCGGTGAATAATTCATTCAAGGAATCTACGTCGTTCGTGAGCCGCGTGATTAATCTTCCAACGGGATTGGTGTCGTAGTAACTGACCTGAATCGTCTGAAATTTCGTGAAGATTTGCGTTCTCAAATCGCGCATCACATTTTGCCCGATGAAGTTCAGCAAAATGTCTTGCAAGATCGAAAGCCCAAACGTAGCGACCATCGTCACGATGAAATACAAACCCATTCGTTGTATGCCAGCAAACGCAATTTCACTGGAAATCTTCTGCGTGAAAGCGGGCTGAATGTACTGGTCAATCGCAATCTGCGTGAGCCACGGCCCGATTTGCCGGACGAGATTGGCAATGATGGTTAAGCCCAGCGCCAGGAAAACGAATCCGCGATACGGAGTCAGATATTTGATTAATCGTTTGGTCGCGCCTGCGCTGTAAACTTTGCCGAGTTGTTCTTCTTCGTGGTGTGTTTGGGACATTGAGCAAAATATCTAGTTAATTCTGGTTTGAAGAAAAACTATATCTTACCCCGAAGAGAGCAGAATCAAAAATTATGGGCGCTGAAACTGTGCCGGATTTTTTAAATAGTTATCTGGATTATCCGTTAGAGCATTGGGAAGCAGGTTTGTATTTGAGCGAAGTGATGACGATGGTGCCCACTTTTCAGGCGCCTGCTCCTTTATGGGTCAAAGCGAGTTCATTACAATGCGCGATAGCAAATTTCAAAAGCGCGTGACTGCCGTGCAAGTTCAGTTTTTGACACATGTTAGCGCGGTGCGTATCAACAGTACGAGGACTAACGAAAATTGTCGCGGCAATTTCAAAAGAGGTTTTATATTGGGCAATCAGTTTGAGAATC
Organism: Blastocatellia bacterium; assembly: GCA_043775925.1. Lineage (GTDB taxonomy): Bacteria > Acidobacteriota > Blastocatellia > RBC074 > RBC074 > JAFDVL01. Next base: position 18,708 of record JAYVRW010000403.1, on the reverse strand, counting down.
GTGAGTTCAGTGACAGTTAAATGTGCGACCCCATGGTCTGACGACTGTTTAGTTTCCTGCCGGAGCAGGTAAGAAGTCATGCCAGGACTAATAAATGGGAAACCCTGGCAAACTGTTCTGATGCCGGCGACAATGTCCGCAGGATCAGAATCTTTCAAGATATAGCCTTGCGCACCCGTATTGATGGCGGCATGTAAGAAACTTTCTTCCCGATAAACTGTCAGGAAAATAATCTTAACGATTGGCACTTCTTTTTGCAGCCTGGCTGCTACGCTAAGGCCATCAAGCTCTGGCATCTCAATATCAAGTACGACGGCCTCAGGCTTTAGCCTAGGTACTTGTATCAGAACTTCTTTACCACTATTTACGGCTCCAATCAGTTGCAGCTCCGGCGATTGTTCCAAAGCCTGCCGCAAGCCCTGGAGGACAATCGGATGGTCATCTGCAATTAAGATTTTATATTTCTTCATAGTGTTCTTTGATAGGGAGCTGGAGGCGAATGGTTGTGCCTACTCCTGGCACGGATCGAATTGCCACCTGCCCGGCTAATAATTTTGTTCGTTCAACAATGCTTTGTAAGCCTAGGCTACGAGCGGATTCACTTGTATAGATCTGGACGACAAATCCGCATCCATTATCCATAATTATCAATTCCAGGCTCTTTGATTTGCGGCTAATTTGTACGTTGACCTGAGTAGCTGCCGCATGTTTGCTGATATTATTGAGTGCTTCCTGCACCAGGCGATAGAGGTTATTTTCATCTGCTTTGGACAGGGCACCATCCAAGTTGTCTAATGCTTTTGTGAGCTGCCAGCCATTCACAGCCGAAACACGGTTCAGCAATTCGGAGATGGCTTCCGAGACGCCTAGGCGATCTAACTGTCGAGGTCGTAAAGCAAAGATAATTTCTTTAACCTCATCCAGAGCGTAGTTTGAGGCTTCTGCAATTTCTTGTAATTGTTCGTGTGCTATCTCAGAATCCTTAACTGCCTGTAAGCAAGCGAAGGCACGTCGTTTGATGATGACCAGGCTTTGACTGAGTCCATCGTGCATTTCGAGCGCAATTCGTTGCCGATCCTCTTCCTGAGAAGCGATAAGCTGGCGAGCGAACAGTTCTTGTTGTGCGGTGCGTCGTTGCCACTGAGCAAGCCGCCAACGGTAGCCAAGATAGAGTAGACTCAGGACACTCAGCCCTAGTAATAGGCGGAACCATCGAGTTTGCCAGAAATGTGGAGTGACGTGGAAAGTTGCGGTCGCTTCCTGCAAGCTCCATCCTGTATCAGGTGTGGCAGCAATCAGGCGAAAGACATAGTCACCTGGAGGGAGCTGCGAATAGAGCGCTGTCCGCCTTGTCCCGGCCACAATCCAGTCTTTGTCAAAGCCCTCCAACTTATACTTAAATTGCACTTGTTCGGGCTTTGTTAAATCAATTCCTGTGTACTGAATCTCTACATTATCTTTTCCCGGTGAAATCTCAATCGGATAGAAAAGGTCTTGAGAAGCCTGATCCAGTACAATCCTTTCAATTGCTACTTGCGGAGGGGACAACTGACTGGTGTACGGATTGACAATCGCAACCCCTTGCAACATAGGAAACCATAGCTGTCCATTTTGCATGCGCCAACCAGCCGGGTAACTTCCACCGTTTCCCTCACTAACATCCAATCCGTCAGCCATCCCAAATATTTTACAAAACAGCATTTTGCTTTTGCCGATCAGGAAATCATTCGCGTGTTGATAATCCAGGCAAAAAATACCGCGATTTCCTAACAACCAGAATTGCTTTTTTTCATCAACTAAAATTCGTGAGATAAAGTCATCTCCAAGTCCATTTTTTGTAGTGAGTGCTGTAAAAACTCCATGCTGCCACCGATTTAATCCACCTCCGTATGTGGCGAGCCAAAGAGCACCATCCTCATCTTCGTAAATGTCCCGAATATAATCGTTGGAAAGTCCTTCCCGGGTTGTGAAATTTTGAAAGGTACCGTCCTTGAAATGACTCAAACCCTTGACTGTCCCGATCCATAATGAACCGTCTCTGACAACCAAAATTGACTTTACAATAGAATGAATCAGCCCCTCACGGGTGGTATAGAAAGTAAATTGTCCGTCCAAAAATCGCACTAATCCATTAGGGGTTCCCAGCCATATCTGCCCTTTTTGATCTTCGGTAATCGCAGTGACCAGTTCAAGTGGCGGGTAGGCATACTCGGTAAATTTTCCTTGTTGATAACGAGCTATACCATTTGTGTGACCGATCCATAGTGTATTGTCTTTCGCAACATATAAAGCTGAAATATTCCAGGGCGGAACTTTGTTCCGAAAGTAAGTCGTAATGCGACCAGCAGATAGGCGATATAATCCATTTCCTGTACCAAGCCAGGTATTGCTTTGGTGATCCTGGATGATGGTCGACGGTGAGATTAGGTGATCTTCCTGATGAACGGGTAAGATAGTGATATGGCGTGGGCTGATGCGGTATAAGCCATTTCCAATCGTTCCCAGCCAAAGATTGTCACTGGCATCCTCAAATAAAGTTTGAGTCGGAAAGCTCTCCCGAATAGAGGTAGAGCGCGCCATAAATCGCCTGGACGTTTCCTGTAGAATTTGGCCTGAACGATAACTGGCACAAACGCCAAAAGTTCGCCCTGTCAACAAGGCCGCCGCCGATGGAGGGTTGCCTGCGAATTTTTGAGACATTGTGTAGTGATTATTTTGGTAGTATCCGACGCCTTTTAGCGTATTGAACCATACTCCGCCATCTGCACGGGGAAGTATCTGTCGCAGCTGACCATCGGTGGTAGATGCGAGGCCTTTACTAACAACAATTTGATTATTGTGTAAGGTTGCTATCCCTCCAGAAGTTGCGAGCCACAGCACTCCTTCATTATCTTCGCAGATGGACGTGACGCCATTGTCAGGCAGTCCGTTTGTCTGATCAAAATGCTCAGGCTGAGGGTTATTTTGGTTTTTATAACGTGTCATCCCAGATACTGTGCCAAAATTAAGAGCACCTTTTTTATCTTGATAGATCGTTTGAATAAAATTATATCTGGTACCAGTACCCACCGCCGCAAAGTAGCGAAACTCGCCATTACTGTAGTAATAGGCTTCGCACGTATCAGTGCCAATCCATAATTTCCCCTCTCGGCTGACATGCAGCGCTGTAATGCGATTGCTTTTGAGAGCCGACGTGTTGCTGGTATTGAAAACTGTGAACTGGACCCCATCAAAACGAGCCAGCCCCCCGAATGTTCCTACCCACAAATACCCATCCGGTGTCTGCACAATTGCATTTATTGTATTTTGTGGTAAGCCGTTCTCGGTGGTCCAATGTTTTGCCACGAGAGGGGCTGTGTCTTTCAATTGTGCTGTCGCAGTTACGAAAAACAACGTAACCATAGCAAAAGTGAACCCAATTTGCTGAACCGCAAGAAGCCTGTTTCGCATAGATAATTGCTAAGCAGTAGCCAGAGAATCACAGGCTCCGGTTCTCAGTTGGACAACAACTGATCTTCAGTATTCCTGTTACCCGCCTGATCAGTTTTCTCTGGCGAAAGCTGGGGGCACTTGTTCAGAGCAAATCATTCATTCTGTCATTACTTACCAGCCGGAATCCGAAATAAAATGATCGGATATTTCATTGGTAAATCAGCCTTGGAGTAGCCTCGGAACACATATTCGCAGTCGCTACATGTGCAAGAGCAATTTCAGTTTTGTAAGTAAGAAAAGTATTGCTATGCTATTGGTGCAATCTGAGTCTCTCTTGAAAAAAAAGATAGAAATTTAATGGTTGTACCTGTAGCATCATTTATGTTGTCAGTATTTATATTGTCAGTGAAGCGGTTATTGTTATTTCGTTGATAACGACGCAATGTGGGATCAGGGAAAAATACAGGCTCAGCCCTAATCGGCCAGCTAAGCCTGGAAAGTCTCCTCGCTGTTTGCCAGAACTGAAGCCAGAGAGCTTCCTGAATGATGAGATATTGAGACTTCTAAGTGAGTCTCTTAATTAGGGGGAATAAGAAATTACACTCACTCTGATAATTTCTTCTTCTCGCAGCCCCCATTTTTCTTGCCTTCCAGTCTCCACTACTGGAACTTAGCGTGAAGGCTTCTATAGATGCAGGCGAACGCAAGGTGCTCTAAAAAATTAATAGTGCCTAATAAGCCAGCAGCATAGTGTGAGAATTGTGTGAGAAGCAGTATTCAAAGATTCTGGATTGAGATTCGCCTCAGAACTACGGAGACATTCAGACTGTCAAAGATAAATTTATCTTCAGTAAGAAAATGATTATACGGGACTTTTCACTTGATTCAATACGTGTATATACGGGTTTTAGTCTAAGTATGAATACTTAGATGATATTGGTAAGAGTAGCTAAATCATTTGGTTATAAGCAGTTATGGTAGAAGATTTTATTCAGGCTGAAGAACGGCAGCAGTTTGATATTGTGGTAGTTTTTCGGTGTGCAAGCGAATTCTGCTTACCCTGGAGCTGCCTCGCAATTTCTTATTTATTGATCTTTCCGCGACAGGTTTCTGCTCCGCATTGACAGCCGTACGCATCATCGTGATACGACAATTCATAATCCAGCGTTAGCTCATCGCCAACCTGAATAGCACGAATTGCATAAAAGAAAATCCGATCATCTTTGATTTTTATATCGCCGTTTGGAGCGCAACTGTGATTGACGTACTGCGTGCCGTTGCCGCCGACATTTCCATCAATGGCCCAGTATTGATTGATCGCGCAGATGTGAATTCTGGTGGCTCCGGTCAGGCGACGTTTGATCTCGCGGCGTGAGATTTTTTCGCCTTCGTATTCGGCAATTTTATTTCCGCGTTTGAAAGCTTTCGTGGCGAAACATCCCAGACCGTCAATCCTGGAAGGCTTGACTTCAATGCCGGGAATGGTGGCAACCACTTTTATTGTCGGTTCAGATCGGTTAGTTTTAGCGCTCATATTGTAAACACCAAGACTAACATAAGAGGGAATCCGAAATGAAACGCCGAGACTTTGTTGCCACCATGGGAGCCGGAATTGCAGCTTCTTCGAGTTTGAAATCTCAACCAAAATCATCAAGTTTAATAAAACCAAAAGTCCTCACACCGGGAGCTACGATTGGATTAATTACGCCTGCGACGCCGGTGACGAATCCTGATACGGTGGCGAATGCATATCGGGTGTTGAAGTTTTTTGGTTTCAAAGTGAAGGTCGGGAAAAATGTCGGGAAACGCTCAGAATATTTTGGCTCTCCGGTCGAAGGTCGCGTCGAAGATTTGCACGCTGCGTTTCGTGATCCTGAAGTTGATGCCGTCTTTGCAATGCGTGGCGGTTATGGAGCGCAACATTTACTGGATAAAATTGATTACGACTTGATTCGAAAAAATCCGAAAGTATTTCTGGGTTATAGCGACATTACGGCTTTGCATCTGGCATTCAATAAACATGCGGGTCTGGTGACATTTCACGGTCCGAATATGTTGTCGGAATTCACGGGCTTCACCCAGGCTCATTTTAAGCAAGCGATGTTTGATAAGCAGCCGCTGGGAGAATTATCCAATCCACCGGAAACCAATTTGATTCGTCCTTCGCATCCGACGCGAACCATTGTTTCCGGCAAAGTTTCGGCTCCGATTATCGGCGGAAATCTGACCCTGATTTCGACGTTGATGGGAACCCCGTATGAGGTTGATTGTCGCGGGAAAATCCTCTTGATTGAAGACATCGGCGAAGAACCATATCGCATGGATCGGATGCTGATGCAGCTTCATCTGGCGGGCAAATTTAAAGATGCCGTCGGAATCATCGTCGGCGAATGCGTAGACTGCAAGCCCAGCGATTATAAGCCTTCCATAGGATCGAATTTTTCGTTAGGCGAAGTTCTGGATGCGATGCTAGGCAAATTGACCATTCCGGTTTTTTACGGATTAACTTTCGGTCACACTGACGATCAATTGACGTTGCCGTTGGGAGTGGTGGCAGAAATGGATGCTGATCGTGGCATTTTAGTCATTAAAGAATCAGGATTCCGAGCTTGATCTATTTTGGAAGCTCACTATAATCATGACACCCTGCATTCGCTATCCATCGAATAAATTATGAAATCTATTGCGAAGAACTTTCTCCTTACATTAATTCTGTCGTTGTCTTATGTGTCAGCTTTTGCTCAGGGCGGAGATGGCTTAAAGGGCGAATACTACAATACCGTCAATCTCACCGGGAGTCCGCTGATTCGCTATGATAAAAATATTGACTTCGATTTCGCTTTTGGCTCGCCGTTGACCGGACTTGATATTGATAATTTCTCGGTTCGGTGGACGGGTAAAGTGCAGGTTCCGGTGTCGGGATTGTATACGTTTTCTTCGTACAGCGATGACGGCATTCGTGTCTGGGTCAACGGCGTAAAGCTGATTGATAACTGGACGGGGCACGGTGGAATTTTTGATGATGGAATTGCCATTAATCTGGTCGCCGGACAAAAGTATGACATCAAGATTGAGTTTTATGAGGGCTTCGGTTATGGGCAGTTGCAAATGTATTGGGCATATCCTGGCGTGACTCGTACCGTGATTCCGCAGTCGAATTTATTTTCAGGTCAGGTCGTGAATATTCCCTCCAAAATTTCAGGCAATGGGACAGGTTTGCGTGCTGAGTATTTTCAGAATGTTGATTTGTATGGAACTCCGATTCTGACCCGCACTGAACCTCAAATTGAAAATGATTTTGGAACCGGAAGTCCAGCTTCCGGGGTTGGCGGGGATTGGTTTTCAATTCGCTGGACAGGTGAAATGTTAGCGCCTATCACTGGTGACATTACGTTTACTTCCACTAGCGATGATGGATTTCAACTTTTCATTAACGATAAACCCATTATTTCAAACTGGTCATACCACGCAGGATCAACTAATAAGAGTGATCCTTTTCCGGTGGTTGCCGGACAACGCTATCCGATTCGGGTGGAGTATTTTGAAGGCACTGGCAACGCTACAGTTAAGTTACATTGGAATTTTCCCGGTCAGGTTGAGCAGGCAATTCCGGCACAGTATTTTTATCCGGCCACGACCGGATTTGTTCCTCCCACCGAACCGCAACTGGCGTTAACGCCTGAAAATAAAGATGCCGTTCGTTTTTTGATGCAGGCTACTTACGGGCCAACTAACAGCGAAATTTCCAACGTTCGGGCGAAGGGCTATGAGGCCTGGATAGCTGAACAATTCACCCTTCCGCCATCTTCGCATGAACAATATTTAAATATGCTGCGTGACGAAGGGCGGCGCATTTACGACGAGCAATTTAATGAAGCTTTCTGGACTTATGCCGTGACGGGGCGCGATCAGTTGCGTCAGCGAGTAGCCTTTGCCTTATCACAGATTTTTGTCATTTCGCAGCTAGGGGGAACCCTCGAAGATAAACCGTTTGGGTTAGCAAATTATTACGATATGTTAGGTCGAAATGCCTTCGGGAATTATCGTCAACTGCTCGAAGAGGTGACCTTGCATCCGGCGATGGGCAAATATCTCGATATGCTCGGCAACGAAAAAGAAGATACTTCAATTAATCGAACTCCGAATGAAAATTTTGCGCGTGAAGCGTTACAGTTATTTTCTATCGGACTGTATCAGCTTAATCTGGATGGTTCGTTGAAATTGGATCAATCCGGCAAGCCGGTTCCTACTTATGATAACGAGGAGGTAAAAGGATTTGCGAGAGTCTATACCGGATGGAATTGGGGCGGAAACCCGACGCGAACGGATGCGACCTGGACTTATCCTCCGAGGCAGTTCGACTTCGCGCAACCGATGCAGGCCTGGGCGACCAAACATTCCACCGGTGAAAAATTACTGCTCAATGGAACCATTGTTCCGAGTGGTCAGACTCCCGAAAAAGATTTGAAAGATGCGCTTGATAATATTTTTAATCACCCCAATGTTGGTGTTTTTATTGGCAAGCAATTAATTCAGCGGTTGGTGATGAGCAATCCTTCTCCGCAATATATTTCCCGTGTCGCGACAGCTTTCAACGACAACGGTTCCGGCGTTCGTGGAGATCTGAAAGCCGTTGTTCGCGCCATTTTGATGGACTCCGAAGCGCGTCTGGATTCTCGTGGCGGCTATGGTTTGGATCGTCTGCACACGTCACGTGGCAATTCAAATCGCCAATCCAACCGATCCGCTTCTCCACCCGCCGGCACTCCCCGCGTGGAAGCGCAGGTCGAAGCTGAAGTCGGAAGCGCGGGTTCCGTCACGAGCGGGAAATTGCGTGAACCCGTACTGCGATACGCCCAACTTTTACGCGCCTTTGATGCACAGGCATTAGGCGGTCGCTATCGGTTGCAATACATTGATGGCCCGGAATGGGGGACGGGGCAAAGCCCGCTGAAATCTCCGAGTGTTTTTAACTTCTACGAGCCGGATTTCTCCTTACCGGGAGACATTGCGAAAGCCGGAGTTCTTTCGCCAGAATTCAAGTTGGCCAATGAAACCAGTATCATTGGCAATACGAATTTTACCCGCGACACAATTTACGGTGGGATGATGTCGTGGACGAACTATCCGGTGATTTTCAATTATAACCGCTATCTCGGATGGGTTAGCGATCCGGGGAAAATGGTAGATCAACTCAATTTAGTAATGATGGGTGGTTCCATGACAGCAGACATGAAAGCTTCAATCGTTCGTGCTGTGAATGGTGTTTGGGATGGCAATCCCGGTGAAAAATTACGAGCCGCAATTTTTCTCGTAGCGACTTCTAAGGAATACGTGATTCAAAAGTAAAGTAGGGCGTATACAAATTGTGGCGCGGGTTTTTTACCCGCGCCACATTCCCTGTTCTTGCGTCAGCCTTATTAGGAAAATATGAAATTCAATCGTAGAGCTTTTATTCATCAATCAATTTGCGCCGCGATGGGCGCAGGTGCGATGGCTTCTTCCGTCGGAGACTTTGCCCGTGTCGCCGCCGCCGTGCCTCCGGCTGACGATTATAAGGCACTGGTGTGCCTGTTTCTGTACGGCGGCAATGATGGCGATAATTGCATCATTCCGCGTTCGCAGGCGGAGTATAATAATTACTACGCCAGTCGTTCCGCGATTGCGATTCCGCAAAATCAACTGCTGGCGATTACTCCGAAAACCAGCGATGGACGCGAGTACGCTTTCAACCCGAATTTGAGTGAAATGCAGTCGCTCTTCAGCTCTGGCAAATTAGCGGTGATGGCCAATGTCGGGCCATTGGTTGAAGTGACCAGTCGAACCACTTATCAAAACAAGCGCGCCAGATTGCCACGATCATTATTTTCGCACAACGATCAGCAGGTGATCTGGTCGAATATTCGTCCTGAGGATTTGACTTCGGGGACAGGTTGGGGCGGACGTGTCGCCGATTTAATGAATTCGCAGAATACGAATTCACAAATCTCTATGTCGGTGTCAGTGTCGGGTGCGAATACGTTTCAGGCGTCAAATACCATCGCGCAGTATCAGGTTTCTCCGAAGCAGGGAAGCATCGGATTGAATGGCATTGATATTACCGGAGGCGGTGATTCCGTTTCGCGGGCGTATCGTGAAATGCTTGAACAGGAGCATAAAGGTTTGTTCGAGACCGAATATAATCGCGTCATGAAGCGAGCGATTTCAGCCGATCAAATTGTCAAAGCTTCGTTGGCGAATGTAAATTTATCTACCGCCTTTCCCGCCGGGCGTTTGGGTAGTCAAATGAAGATGATTGCACGCTTAATCGGAGCGAGAAATTCATTCGGATTAAAACGACAAATCTTTTTCTGCTCACTCGGCAGCTTTGATACGCACGGAGACGAGATCGCCGAACACCCGCCGTTATTACGCGAAGTCAGTTCTTCACTCGGAGCTTTTTATAATGCGCTGACGGAATTAGGAGTCGCTTCCAACGTGACGACGTTTACCGCTTCAGATTTTGGACGAACCTTTCGTTGTAACGGCAAAGGCTCCGATCACGGTTGGGGCAATCATCATTTCATTATGGGCGATGCCGTCAAAGGCGGAGACATTTACGGCAAATTCCCGAATCAGGCGATTAACGGGCCGGATGATACAGAATTAGGGCGATGGATTCCGACGACTTCGTGCGACCAGTACGCTGCAACGCTGGCGTCATGGTTTGGCGTTTCCGCTTCGGATTTATCATTGGTTTTTCCAAATATTGGACGGTTTGATACAGCCAATCTTGGGTTTATGAGTTAAGTCACAAAAAATTAAGTTCTGGTAAGGTCAGGCACGTCATCACAAGGATGAAGCGTGCGGCAATGGCGGCGTGAAAATGGATGAGGACTACCTATCCCGATTAATTCTTCTTTGGTGCGAGTGATTTCAAATATAGAACAACCGCTCCGGCATCGTCGTGCGAATATTTATATTGGGGCATTGGTGGACGTGGCTGTCTTCCGCCCGGCAACGTCCCACCTTCCAGAAACTTTACGGCATCTTGTTCACTTAGACTTGGCAAGCCTGCAATCATTGGAGCAGTATTCGCCCAAGCTGGCATTGGAACAATAGGCGCAACACTGAGAGGGCTGCCTTGCAACCAATGTGCCTGATCATATTCGCCTTTTTCATTACGAGGTGAATGGCAATGTGCGCAGCCAGCTACATCCTCAACCAGGTATTTTCCGCGTGAAAGTTTTTGCGCAGGTGATTCAGTGGCAGCACAGCTCCAGATAGCAGCAACCAGCATCATCAACATTGCCGAGAAAATGATTCGTCTCATATTTATCTTCGTTTCTTTAGTCAATGGTGGAGCGCGTCATAAATTTCCCCACCTATTTGTAAATCTACAGTGTCAGTAGTCCGACCGTCAGGAAGGGTTTCATTACGCAGGAAAAGCCCTGCTCACACCACTGGCATCTGCGTAAGTTTTATCAATGTAAAAAAATGTGAAAAATATTCACGTAATGAAAATTTTTTTCCCCCAAGGCGAACGATATGTTGAAATCAATTGTAATTCATACCATTTTTAACATTAATCGAAACGAGTTACAATCGCTTTAAAAGGAAAAATAGATTATGAATACCATTACTGAATTAGAAACCTTAAAAGCAAAACTGAAAGCCACCTGGACAGCCGGCGACTTTGACAAAAACCTGTGCAGCTTCGCCCTTACTGCGTGCGGGCTTCTGCCATCGGAAGTTTATACACCGGAGAAGTCGTGATAATTTTTCGCCTGCTGCCGCCTGGTTTTTTTTTGATCCTCGTATTTTTCCCAGGGGGATTTAGACCAGGTTATGCGGCAACTCAAAATCCGAGGATCACATTGAATGAACGCGTTCTGGTTGTGTACAACAAGAACGTGCCAGAGTCTTTGGAAGTCGCCGATTACTACCTGACGAAGCGTGACATTCCAGCCGCCAATAAATGCGCTATTACACCGACGAAAGCGGATTCAATTGATTGGTACAACTACGAAATAAATGTCAAAAAACCGATTCAATCCTGCCTGAATGCACTTGGCAAAGACCGTATTTTATACATTGTTTTTGCTTATCAAACGCCTTACAAAATTTTCAATGTTCCCACCGGGTCAGTCCTTGAAACCAGAGCCGTAGATCAATTCGTCGCCGACCTTTGGAATGAAAATATTCCAGATATTTTTGAGATTACCAACCATCCCTATTTCGCCGAAATCCAGAGTCAGGGGAATGTCTACCCACCATTTATTTCGTTCGCCGATTATCGCAATCAGCCCGACGCACAGCTCATGTATTCAGTTTGGCGCTTGGATGCTGCCACCAAAGATGTAGCCAAAGGTTTAGTGGATCAAGCGCTCCTTGCTGAAGCGAATGGATTGCAGGGACAAGCCTGTTTTGATCGGGGGTTCGCAGCGAATGGATCGCAGGAAGACTGGCAGTATAACGCCGCGAATTTTGATTTAACTCGCGCCGCCGACTTCGCCAGAAAAGCTGGAATTTCTGTCACCGAAGACGAACAGGAAGCCGAATTCGGAACCGCGCCTGCACCGTTGCGTTGCGAAAATGTAGCCTTGTATTCCGGCTGGTATTCTTTCAATCATTACAACGATGCGTTCAGTTGGGCAACCGGAGCGATTGGCTTTCATCTCGACAGCGGCTCCGCGCTTGACCCACGCAGCGGCGCGAATTGGTCAGCGAATGCTTTGCTGCACGGAATCACCGTTACGAGTGGCGCAGTCAATGAACCATATCTCGAAGGCTTGCCGCATCCCGATGGCGTCTTCCGAAATTTATTGGAAGGCGCAAATGTTGGCGACGCATTTTTGCGCAATACGGCGTGGTTGCAATGGATGATCATTAATCTTGGCGACCCGCTGTATCGTCCATTTCCCGGCGGTCGTGCGCCCTTCAATTTATCGTCATTCGCGCAGAATTCTTTATCGTTAGATTCGACATTTATGGTTGGAGGAAAATCTGCCACTGCTACTGTGACTTCATCTTCTCCAGCCCCTGTTGGTGGCTTGGAAGTGAAGCTCACCACATCCCGTCCCGGAGTCACCACTGTATCTGAATCTGTCCGTATTCCAGTTGGTGCCACTACTGCGAAATTTCCTGTCACAACAACGCCAACAACGAATTATCAACCCGCCGTCATTACCGCTACCTTCAACAATGAAGCCGTAGCCAATACGTTGACCGTGGCACCGCTCCTGTCATTCATCAATTTTTCCCCCAATATTGCAGCCGCAGATACCGTGAAGAGTGGAACGATTTTCCTGAATGATTACGCCCCCAGCGGAGGCGTCACGATTTCGCTGACGAGTGACAATCCAACCGTCGCCCCTGTGCCTTCCACCGTTTTTATAGCTGAAGGAAACTTCAAAGCAACCTTTACTGTTCTGACCGGAGTTGTCGCGGCTGAGACATCCGTGATCATCACCGCTTCACACAATGGCGCGATGGAGACAGCAAGCTTGACAGTTGTACCAATTAAGCGGCGCATTGTGCCGGGCAGAAGAATGAGCTGACAGTATGCAGCGGATCAAGGGCGAGCAATTCAGAAATAGTTTGATCGTCAGCCGCCTGAAAGATATACGCAAAATATAAAGATCAATGATGCAGACAACGAACAATTGCCATAACCCAAGCTTTTTCAAGAAAATAAGGTTGGTCGTCGGCTTCCGGTGCTTTTTACACTATTGCCACCCAACGACAGAAACCATACTATTCAGAGCATCGCAGCTTTTTAAGTCTTTGAATTTATTACCCCGCAGTATAAAAATTTAGAGGCTTTTTATCGAACCTTAGAGGAATTGAAACCATAATTCATGTTCGATACTACTCTGTAACAGAAATGAGGAAACTTGATAAATGGATGGAGTTGTACACAAGCCCGAAGCAAGACATCCGTAAACGAGCTATTAAGGGGATATTAAATTTGGGCCCGGAATTGCCGCTGGAAATACTACTTGATTTATTGGATCATATTCGGGAAGTTGGCAATGGCTTTATAACGGAGAAAAGGCTAAAGCAATGTAAAGCCCCTGCCTTAATAACTGAAATGCTACAGCGACTCAAATCGCCAGATGAATATATTCGTGAGATAGCCTGTACAGTGCTTGGTGAACTCGGTGATTGGGCGGCGACTCCTTATCTTGCTGTAATGCTAGATGATCCTCATTGGTGGGTGCGAAGGGCTGCGGGGTGGGCGCTTGTCAAACTGAAAGACCCTTCATCTGTAGACGCAATATTGAGACGGTATCAACAAAATCCTAAAGACGATATTAATGTGAAGATGGCATTGCAAAGCGCATTAAATGAATTAGGCGTAGCCTATATTCGGCATCCATCCTAAAAAAATATCAAACAGTATTACAACGAAGCGGCGTAACTGATCGGACAATTTTCAACCAATTCTACAACACCGCTCGTTGAATATATTGTTAAGTTGCTTTGACTTCGAGCGAACTTTTTATCGAACCATCCTGGAATTGAAATATATCCATAGCTGTCTGAAAATCTGAGTTGCATTACTATCCAAAACTGACTTATTCCCATTCAGCTCTTAACTCTTTTTTGCCAAGCCTTAACGACTTCAATCCCACGAAACATTTCAGTTTTTTCCATTTTATTTAGAACCGCACGAAATCTTTCCTTCTGAGGCACTACGGGTATTTTTGGCTCTTCATCTAAAATTATTACTAATGCTCGGCGGCTTGTTTTTAAATGGACTTCTTCCCGTAATTTGATTTCCCCATTTTCGTTTATGATGGCTTCAAATGTTTGCGTCATCGAGTTTCTCATTTCTTATAAACTACGCCGCCCTTCATCACGAATTTCACCTTCTCCATTTCGGTAATATCTTTCAGCGGATCGCCGTCAACTGCTACGATGTCTGCAAATTTTCCGATGGAAATTGACCCAACTTTATCGCTCCATCCCAGCAAATCAGCTGAATTCACAGTCGCAGCTTTGATGGCTTCCATTGGCGTTAAGCCCCAACGCACCATGTGCGCGAATTGTTTGCCGTTCCAGCCGTGCGGATAAACTCCGGCATCGGTTCCGTAGGCGATTTTGACGCCGGCTTTAACGGCTTTTTGAAAACTCTCGCGTTGCGTGCGCCCTACTTTGCGTTCCTTCTCAATGATCTTTTCGGGATAGCCCATCTTGGCGTATTCCGCCAGAATATAATCGTCGTTATAAATATCAGCAACCAAATATGTGCCGTGTTCTTTCATCAATTTGATGGCTTCGTCGTCGAGGAAAGAGCCGTGTTCGATGGAGGCGACGCCCGCGATGGTAGCGCGTTTGATGCCTTCGGTTCCGTGTGCATGCGCACAAACTTTTTTGCCCCACATCGCGGCTTCGTCAACCATGGCTTTCATTTCTTCCAATGAATATTGTGGAGCGCCGACGGATTCTTCTTCGGATAAAACTCCGGCAGTAGCGATCATTTTTATTACGTCTGCGCCGTACTTAATTTGAAAACGAACCTGTTTGCGAATGGCATCAGCGCCATCGGCAAGGCTGGAATGCCCTTCAAATTTCAGGAAGGGAGAAAACCCGTTGAGGTCGGCGTGTCCGCCTGTCGCTCCGATGGCTAACGTTGCGCATTGCATTCTGGGGCCGGGAATGTCGCCGCGATTGATCGCATTGCGCAGCGCGATGTCTACGAATTCACTGGCGCCAACATTGCGGATTGTCGTGAATCCCGCTTCCAATGTTCGCTTGGCGTAGATGTGCGCAGTGACGGCTTCGTCAATGTGCGATTTGCGAAAAATGTCTTCGTAGAAATTCGTCGGCTGTGAAGTCACGTGCGTATGGCAGTCAATCAATCCGGGCATCACAGTAGAATTTTTGAGGTCAATGACCTCAGCTCCGGCGGGAACTTTTACGTCGGAGCCGACCGCGATAATTTTGTCGCCTTCGATGATGATGAAGGCGTTATTGATGACCGTGTTGCTGATGCCGTCAATCAGGCGTCCGGCTTTGATGGCGATGACTTTTGGTTTTTCTTTAGCAGCTTCCTGCGCGAAAGCAGCAGCAGAGAAGGCAAGTACGAAAAGAAAGAGAAGCAGTTTAGGTTTCATAAAATATTTGGTAGTTCTTTCGGAAGTTGCAGCATCTTCCATTGGGCGTTTGCTAACTATATTTCCAGCTACTCAGGGTCATGCCAATGCGCTTACTGCCAATGCCTTGCGGGCTATTCCGTATCAGGACATCACGCAGAAAACCAGTGCTATTAATGGTGTCCCAACCTAACGCTGAGAACGTCTCAGGTTTAAAGACGTGTTCAGAAAGCAATGGGTTGGTGAACGCTTGCGAAAAGGCATCAACAGCGACCATGCGGAGGATGAGCGGTGGCAGCGGAGAATTCTTCACGGTATCTTCCGCGAACAGCCCAGTATAAAAATCCACTTCTGCCGGACTGGAATAATGCGCCGCCAGAAAATCAACGACCGCCTGGTTCTTTGATATATCAGAGAAATGCCGAGGCTTTTTTAATGAAACGTAGGCGCAATAATTGGCATACGAATCTAATTTACAGAGGCGATCCTGCTGAATGGCTTTCACCTCAAAGTTAATCAGTGTGGCATTTGTGTTAAAGGCTCCCAACCGCCCCGCCGGTTGCGCACTCATACTGGCAAAGGCGCTGACCAGCCCGGCATCAAGCAGCAACTGATTGTTCATTAAGGTGTCGGCAACTGGATACGGATGCCCGCTCCATTCCATCTCGTCGGGAATCAGCGAATGCCAGCGATACAGCAAACTGAACTCTGTCGTGATCCAATTTGGTTTGTTCCAGGGTGCATTCCACGCCACTGTCGGATCGGCACTTAAACGGACGGGTACTGGTGAAATATGGTTAATGTACTCCTCGACCACAATTTTGATAAATATCACAATGACCGTATTACGTGCCGTCTCAAAGACCCGTTCGTCATCCCAGGTTGGGTTTGCTTTTTCCATTTCTCGTGCGAGGCGATTGTGCTCTCGCAGAAATAACGTATTGATCATGGCAACTTGCGGGGCACTGTTGACACGATCCCCGCCAGTCGCAAAAATCCTGTTGCGTAATGGGGGACGGCATCTATCCAGCCCAAGCGGTGTATCAAGCAGGTTGAATTCGGCTTTTTCGGTCACTCCATCGGCCTCGAAAAGAAACGGGGAATATTCTTCTCCGGCAATCACTTGCGATTTTAATTGTCCTCTCAATCCGACAGCTTGAGGCTTCACTCGCAGTTGACTGGTTTGCGCTGGTGTCCGCCCGTACAGCGTACACAAATCAATTTGGTTGTTCGAGGTATTTTGCTTGCGGAGCGGGTCATCTTTTTCCCCCGCGCTTGTATTCGGCATCCTCGTGCGGATAAATCCGTCGGTCAGGTATTGTGCAAAGGCGGGAAATAAGCAGGTAGACTTTTGACAGAACTCCTGAGTACCTTGTTTTCTAACAAATAGCTCTTTCAAGGCCTCCGGCGTTGGCAGACCTTGTCTGGTTGCCTCCGGCAAATGACGCGCACTCCAATGCTGATCTGTCAATGAAGTCCAGGAAACATAGGGATGCACCGTACTCCAGGGGTGTGGCCGATGCCGGCAGACGTTGACGGTGGAATTGATTGCGAATGCGCTAAGTTTCTTGCGTAACCACGGCCAATGATTCGCCAGTACTGCAATTGCTCTTAAAATAAAACCAGGAATATTATCAAACATTGCGTTCTCCGAAAGTTTTGACAGAACCCAGATGCTGAACGGTAGACATCAGGCGCAGCGCGGAAGCGCCGTCGCCTGCATGCCATTGTTGGGCGCATTTTCCTGGCTCAATTCTGTGGCGAGTTTTCTATTTCCTGCCACAGATTATCCCTACCCTCCCAAATATCTTAGGGTGTCTCAATAACACGGGTAGTGCCATCATGTGCTGAAGCGGTTTGTACTCCAACTGCGATAGGTTCAGGCCTCTTAGATGCGCTTCGAACTCCAAGACATTTCCATAGTATTTCGCGTCATAGAAGTAATCGACAAAGGCAAAGATGCCGCCAGGTTTCACAACCCGTAGAGCTTCTCGCACCACCACTCGCTTGTCCGCAACGGATTGCACTTCATGGAAAGTCAGGTTGCTTACTACTCCCTCAAATGCTTCACTGGCAAACTCTAGCGCCGCCGCATCGCCTTTTTGAAAATGAACTCGACTTTCCACTTTGGCGGCCCGTGCATTTTTTTCACATACACCTTTCGAATACTCCCAATCCTTTCCCCAGTAATCGATGCCCACAACCTCAGCTTCGCCATATTGTTGAGCAAGTTTCACTGCCAATACCCCATTCCCTGAACCAATATCAAGGACTCTGCCCTTCACGTTTGCCCCCAAATTCTGGATGATAAGGCTGTAGACCTTTTCTTGAAACCTACCGCCCTTTTGAGAGAACATCACATAGGCATACAGGGGGAAGAGGAAACTAACGAGGATGATGACGAACAGCATTGTCACAGTGAGGCGATAAAGAGAACCTAGCGGGATGAAGATGAGAGCACTCACCCCTAGCGTGCATAATCCCAGAATAAGCAAGTTCCTTTTTCGGATCCAATTCCCGTAATCTAATGGTGCTTTCATGTTTCTCTCTTAACGTTGAATTTGCGCCTAGCATGTAATTCTACAACCGAAATGTCATAAAACTTCACGACATTTCGGCAATCTACCCTGAGTTGAGATAAGCTAATTTATCTCAACTCAACAAATCTTTAGCTACTAGATGACAGGCTCAGGATGTTATACGACTGTTGTATGACACTTCTTCAGTTTAGCACTTTTTTCTTCTCTCGCAATGGTAGCGAAACTTCTCGTGCGAGTGCCTGAATCCGCAACTTTGGTGGGGGAGCCAGCGACGGTATTTATTGACATAACGTAAGGTGAAGCGAATGAAATGAGAAGCTGTTTGAAAACTCCAATTCTTTGCGCTGGAGGCGCAGTCAGATGGTAGCCAGTGGAGACCGTCGCAGCCTCTGGTTGGAATTCGGAGGCAATGGCGTCCTGTAGGGACGCCGAGCTTCTGTGCGCCCATTCAGGGCGCGGAATTTACACTGACCTGTTCCAGGCGTTTCACACCTGGCTACCTTCTTTCTGCCGCTCTGCGGCATGACGGAGTTTTCAAACAGCTTCTGAGCAACACCTTACGTTTTTTCTGGTCACTTGTGGCGACAAAGCTCCAAAATATGCCAGGCTAAAAAATCTGAGACCTATTTCAAATTTGCTAATAAGCCTTTGGTATA
>JAYVRW010000402.1:0-2995 GCA_043775925.1 Blastocatellia bacterium | reverse complement strand
CGGGAGTCCTTAATGGTTTCGTCAGAACGAATGAAAACTTCTCTGCAATCTGCAATCTGCAATCTGCAATCTGCAATCTGCAATCTGCAATCTGCAATGGTTCGCGGCTAGGCAATTTTCGCGCCAAAAATCCCGTCACCCCTCAGAAAATTCAATTTATTCACAGAAAGTTTTTCCGGTCAGGCGAAGTGTCTTTGCCTTCGTCGTCGCCAGTTAATCAGGAGATTACTATGCCATTTTCAATCAGAAAACTAACCAAATTACAATTCGTTGCGTTTTGCCTGCTGGCATTGGCGGGAATCAGTGCCTTCGCCTTTTCGTGGAGCGATTGGTTTGCAAAATCAAAGAGTAATTCCGCAGTCTCACTAACCGCAGTCCAAGCAGGACCTCCAGAGGTGTATAGCGGCTTATTGGTACAAGAGCTGTTAACACTACGTGCGACAGGTTTTGATCCGGCAGAGATCACAATCCCCAGCGGTAATTTTTTATTGTCGGTAGATAATTTGTCGGGTCTTGCTACGGTCAATCTCACCTTAGCAGAAGAGAAAAAAGACAAGCTCAAAGACATCAAAATAGAGAGTAAAAACCGCGACTGGCGCGAAGTGATTAATTTGAAAACGGGCGTCTATCTTTTGTCGGAGACTTCTAATCCCAGATGGACTTGTCGCATTACCGTGACCGATAAAGTCCGTCCAACGAAGTAATGTTCAGAGTCCAAACTTTAGTTTGCCAAACGCCGCGCTGCGCTGGCGTTCTAACACTGAAGCGCGAACTCTGAACGGGAATTAACCCATTGCGAAATCTATCCACCGAGACTCTTGTTATGAAAAACTCAGCCCGACTGACCACTCGATTTATTTTTTCGTTATCCCTGTTGGCAATTCTGATTCTGCCAATCAATGCGCAGAATATCCGTAGGTTCTCGACGGATGGCACAACTGCACCTGCGCTGGAACCGGGGGCAGCGGCAGGTTCCTACGCCTTGAGTGGTTTTGATAACGTGAGCCTGTTTAATGGCAATCTTAATTTCGCCATGCCCTTACTGAAAATGGGCGGACGTGGGTCGGCGAGTTATTCGCTGGGTTTAAAAATTGAAAAGAAATGGCGAGTCGAGGCTTATCGGACGCCGACTGGTTATCAAGGCTGCGGGCAAGGTTATTGCCCCGTCTGGGGACCTGCTGGACAACATTGGTATGCAAATCCCAGCTGGTGGAGTCCCGATCCTGGCTTTGGTCCCGGGATTATGGTTGGTCGCTGGGGCGGACTATCGCGTAGTTCATGTACGGGTGGTGGAGGTGGTGGTTATATCATCAATACCCTGACCTTCATTACCAATGATGGGTCAGAAATATCCTTTCGTGATGACCTGACCAATGGTCAACCTACTTTCCTTACTGGCTCAAGTTGCAGCTCAACTATAGGGAATCGCGGCACAAGTTGGCATTCCGTGAATGGCGAAGGTGCATCTTTTATCTCTGATACTGTTACCTATGATTCAGACATTTCTGGAGAGTATTTCCCCTCAGGTTATCTCCTCACCAAAGATGGAACACGTTCACGCATTGATAACGGCAACGTTACTTGGACTCGAGATCGCAATGGCAACAAACTTTCATTCACCTATCAAGGAACGAATAGCGGTGGGCAAAGCGGTGCCGGGGCGTCCAGTCAAATGCTGACAGCGACGGATTCACTTAATCGGCAAGTTTCAATTTCATACGGTAATCCTTCTCCAACCATCATCACTTTCAAGGGTTTTGGCGGTGCAACACGCACCATTGAAATTGGCTACAACAGTTTAGGAAATGTGCTGCGCTACGATCAGGCGATTCAGACCTGGCAACAACTTTTCCCTGATTTACCGGAAGGTGGCTCGACGCCATTCAATCCAAATGATTGCCCTGCTTATGTGAAATTGCCGGATGGTAGATTCTATTATTTCAAATACAACAGCTATCGGGAACTAGCGCGGGTTGAATTACCAACGGGCGGAGCGTTTGACTATGACTGGAATGGTTCGGTGGTTATTACAAATAGCGATCCGAACAGTACACAAAAAGAAATCCGCCGCTGGTGTACCGAAAAACGAATTTATGCTGATGGCGGGACAGGTACAGCTTTCACTACTAAAACCAGCTTTGGTTCCAGTCAAAATACAAGTCCTACGACTGGCAGTATGGCAACCTACAATAATGGTGGAACACTTTTAAGCACGGAAGCGCACTATTTCTATGGCGGCAATTTCATTCCCTCCGCTTCCTATATCCAAGCTCCATGGAACGAAGGGAAAGAATACGGAACGGTTGCTTATAATGGCGCAACCTTAGTCAAAACAACGAATCAGACGTGGGAAAACCGCGCTCATATAAGTTGGTACACCTTAGGGTATGCGACAGAGCCAACCAATGATCCACGCGTAACCGATGCGACAACGACACTCAATGAAAATAATTTAGTCTCTAAAGTCCACACTGATTACGACGACACCTATCCGTACAACAATCCGAAAGATGTCTGGGAATATGACTACGGGCCAGGTGCGCAAGGAGCCTTGCTGCGGCGGACGCACACGGAATACGCCTACCTCGTGAACGGCACAAATTACGCGACTGACACGAATATTCATTTACGCAGTCTGCCGAATCTGATTCAGGTCTTTGACGCGGGCAATGTTAAGAAATCTGAAACGACGGTTGAGTACGATGTTTATTCCGGCACGAATCACGCGGCGTTAGTGGATCGCTCCGGCATCGTTGGTTTGGATGCGACGTACACGACCAGCAAAACGACGCGGGGCAATGTGACCGGAGTCACGCAGTGGCTAGACAATCCGGCTGGCTCTCTCAGTGGTTATTCGCAATACGACATTGCTGGAAACGTCGTCAAATCCATTGACCCGAAAGGCAATTCCGACACAGTTGGTTATACCGACAATTTTAGCAATACCGCCAACAATATCGGCACATTTGCCTTTGCCACGAGTATGTCTACGCCG
>JAYVRW010000401.1:0-3011 GCA_043775925.1 Blastocatellia bacterium | reverse complement strand
ACCGGCTCCGGCAAAACCGAAGTCTACATTCGCGCCATGCGTTCGACTTTGGAAAAAGGAAAAACGGCACTGATGCTCGTGCCGGAAATTTCTTTGACGCCCATGTTTGCGCGACGACTTTCAGCACATTTTGGCGATGCCGTAGCGATTCTGCATTCCTCATTATCCGAAGGTGAACGCCTCGACGAATGGAATCGGATGCGTTCCGGTGAAGCGAGAATTTGCATCGGCGCGCGCTCCGCAGTTTTTTCTCCACTGGAAAATATTGGACTCATTATCGTAGACGAAGAGCACGAATCAGCCTATAAACAGGACTCCGAACCACGCTACCACGGACGCGATACCGCAATTATGCGGGCACTGAAAGCCAACGCCGTAGTCATCCTCGGCAGTGCGACGCCTTCGATGGAATCCTTTCATAACGCGCACACCGGAAAATATATTTATCTGCAAATGAGCGAGCGCATCAACAATCGCCCGATGGCGGCGGTTGAAATTGTAGACATGCGCGAAGTCTTCACGCGGCACGGCAAACAACAAATTTTCTCCGATGAAATGAAGACTGCGATTCAGGATAATTTCTTCAATGGCAAACAAACATTGGTGCTACTGAACCGTCGCGGCTATTCCAGTTTTCTGCTGTGCCGCAGTTGCGGACACAAAGCGCAATGTCCAAATTGC
The DNA here is from genome assembly GCA_043775925.1 of Blastocatellia bacterium. Classification (GTDB taxonomy): domain Bacteria; phylum Acidobacteriota; class Blastocatellia; order RBC074; family RBC074; genus JAFDVL01. The sequence continues at coordinate 2,330 of JAYVRW010000401.1, read as the reverse complement.
GATGTCTCATTGACGTATCACAAAGCCGACGCGCGTCTGATTTGTCATTACTGCAATCATCACGAACGGATTCCGCGTAGCTGCCCGATGTGCAACGGAGTCTTTATTTTCTATGTCGGCGAAGGCACAGAGCAAATCGAAGCGTTGTTGCAGGAGCTGTACCCCGAAATGCGCATTGCGCGTTTAGACCGCGACACGACGCGACGACGCGGAGCCTTTGAAAAACTGCTCGGAGAATTCGCCGCCGGATCAATTGACCTCATGGTAGGCACACAGATGATCGCCAAAGGTCACGATTTTCATAACGTCACGCTGGTCTGCGTGATCTCCGTAGACGCGGGTTTAGCCATCCCCGATTTCCGTTCCGCCGAACGAACATTTCAATTATTGACGCAAGTCGCCGGACGCGCCGGACGCGGCGAAGAACCGGGACGCGTGCTGTTGCAAAGCTATCATCCAGAGCATTACGCACTGGAATTTGCGAAAGCGCAGGTTTACGACAAATTCTACGAACACGAAATTCACTTCCGCAAACAGATGAGCTACCCGCCCTTCGTAGCCCTCATCAACGTCCTGATTCATCACACCGAACACACCAAAGCCACCACCGTAGCCGCTGAATTTGCCCGCCTGCTCAAAGCCGCCGACACCGAACAAGCCTTACGAATTCTCGGCCCCGCGTCGGCTCCGATTGCGCGAATAAAAAACGAACACCGCTTTCAAGTCTTAATCAAAACCAAAAACCGAAGAGTTGCGCGGGAAGCATTGGACGCCGCGATGATGGGATTAAAAGAACGCGATTGGGATTTGCGGATGCTGAATGTGGAAGTTGATCCGGTGAGTTTAATGTAGTTGGGAGTGCCCGCATCCTGCGGGCTGGGAAAACGAGTCTTCGAGTTTTCCGATCCGAATAACCCGCGAATGCGGGTGACGGCATAAAGCCTGGGGTGAAGGCGTCGCGCCGCAACCCCAGGTAACATGCAGCATAATTTTTTAGCCCGCAAAGTCGGGCGACAGTTATTCATAGACTGTCGCCCGACTTCGCGGGCTTCACCATTTTCCACCAATATTCCTGGGGTTGCGGCGCAACGCCTTCACCCCAGGCTACATTCTCGTCACCCGCATTCGCGGGTTCAAATCCCTCGTTTTCATTGGTAGGAATTTACGTTCGGCATATGGTAAAATAATATTTTGAGGCTTAAAAAATATGACTACGATCACACTTGAAGTACCAGATTCATTGGCTCCAAAGTTTGCCGCACTCGGTAATCGCTTACCTGATATTTTGGCGCAAGCGGTAGATTTATTTTCCAGTAAAAATGGCTCTACCAAAGCTTTTCCTGTCTACGAAGCCATGATGGATTTTTTGGCAAGTGGACCCACACCGGAAAAAATAATCGCGCATCATTTTCCTGCGGATTTACAAACACGATTAGAAGACTTACTTGATCGCAATCGTGAAGGCGAAATCACTGCTGAAGAGCTTTCTGAATTGGACGCCTTTGAGCAGGTGAATGACGTGATGAGTTCATTGAAATTGCGCGCACGGCGTTTAATACATGTATAAAATTTAAGCCAATGCCTTCAGCCAAAATCCCCGTACAACTCCGAGAATTTGTCATAGAAAGAGCAAAACAATTTTGCGAGTATTGTTTGCTCCATCAGGATGATTCGGATTTCACCCATCAAATTGATCACATCATTCCACTAAAATATGACGGCGCAACAAGCAGCGAAAATCTCGCGCTGGCTTGCCTCAAATGTAATAAACACAAAGGCTCCGAAGTTGCTGCGCTTGATCCAATTGATAACGAAGTCGCTGCATTATTTAATCCACGCTTACAAAATTGGACAGAACATTTTGAATTATTAGGCGCGTTCTTGCTTGGCAAAACACGCATTGGACGCGCTACGGTTGCGGCGTTAAAACTGAATGATCCAGTGCGTGTGAATCAGAGGAAGGAAATAATGATCCAAGGTCGCTATCCGCGTTAATGCCGAGAAAAATATCTTGCCTGCCGCAATGTCTTTCGTATACGGTAAGCATCCATTCTCGCTACAGGAAAATTGCTTATGACTGAACCATCCATCGCACCGCATGACAACAGTTGCGCATGCGAAAATTTACTAGATAAAAAAATTCGCTATCAAGTCAGTGCAGCGCGAGAGGCTTGTGGTGGCGAAATATCAGAAGATTCGACTGGTAATAAGTATTGCGTACTACACTATCCTGATAAGAGTAAAAATAAAGAAGATTTTCTCCGCATTCTAAAAGAAAAGTTAGCTCAAAATGACTTTAACTTCACAGGTGTTTACTTTCCTGACGAAAT
>JAYVRW010000400.1:0-3022 GCA_043775925.1 Blastocatellia bacterium | reverse complement strand
CACGAAATTTGCCAATCGGCGTGCGAACGGCGTCAATAATTACTGGTTCTGCCATTTGAATTCTCCTTGATTTAGGAACCTGCCGCTACAGTACCTCAAGATAGACAGGATTGACAAGATGGACATGATTAGCTGTAAGACCCAATAAATATAAGGTATTCATAAATCATGTCCATCTTGTCAATCCTGTCTACGCTGATCTAAGCATTGGTATTCAAAATCGAACCCATCCGCCAGGCTTCCGTCGTAATCCCTGTTTCCTGCCCGCCTGCATTGACATTTCCGCACATCAGATCGCGGTAGTAATCCGTCCACCCATGTTCGTCAGATTGCGTGTAGCCGCTGCGTCCTCCACCGTCGGCATCTCCACCTGGCATCTGAAAACCTTTGCGCGAAAAATGATTGCAGACACCGTGCAACCATTCGTGTAACCAGATTTCTCCGATCCTTGGTCGAATCCAATCTTCTCTCGGAGAATTCCCGACTGCGGCGTACGTTGCCTGATTCGATTGTTCGCTGGCTCCCATTCCCAAGCCCCAACCGCCGGAAGGAATCGCATCACCCGTCGCAGAATTTACCAAAGGCCAGAACACAAAAATCGAATCGTATTTTCCAGTCGTGACGATTTTGTCAATTTCCGGCTTGGTATCAATTGGCGAAGGCCAATAAATTTTGTCGCCCATCGAAGTCAATGAATTTAATGTTCGATCAACGTAAACCGTGTCCGTCGTGATGGTGACTTCACCTTCAGAACATTCATGCGCGAGGTCTGGAAAATGATTCCACGCTTCCAGGGCATCATCAACTTCCGTCTGATTCAGTTGGTGCTTGAATTCTTTTTTTCGCAGCCAGCCCAGCGGCAAACTGACTTCAATCGAAGGATAAATCATTAATATTGCTTTCCATTCAACCATAGCGTTTTTTCTCCTGAAGGTTTTGACGTATGATTATCTTGTCTTGAATTTCTAAAACTCTCAATCCCGAAAGGTCGCTCATGAAAAAACAGTTCATTTTGTTGTTGGCAATATTTTCTCTTTTGGTCGTCAGCGCAGCAGGTTCAGCGCAAGTGGTCGCGCCATCACAACCAAAACCTGAAACGCAAATGGCAGCGATGCGCGATGGCGTCAAAATGGCTACGGACATTTATTTGCCCGAAGGCAAGGGGCCATTTCCGGTAATCTTAACGCGAACGCCTTACAACAAATCAACTTCTTTAGGAGCCGGAAAACCATCATTCTGGACGGCGAAAGGCTACGCGATTGTCGTGCAGGATTGTCGCGGGAAATATCAGAGCGAAGGAAAATATATGCCGTTCATGGACGATCATCTTGACGGTTACGATACCGTTGAATGGATCGCCAAACAACCCTGGTCAAACGGCAAAGTCGGTATGATGGGAGGCTCTGCGATGGGCATCACTGCGAATCAGGCTTCGATTATGGCTCCACCACACTTGACAGCGATGTTTGTGATTGTCGCTCCTGCCAGTGCTTATCAGCATTCACTTTACACTGGAGGAATTTTCCGCAAAGAGATGAACGAAAACTGGCTGAAAGCGCAAAAAGCCGAAGACATTTTGAAGCTGACTTTTGACCACGCCATTGATGACGGCTTCACGAAAATGCGCGAAGGGAAATTGCACTGGGAAGATGTCAAAGTCCCTGTTTATAACCTCGGCGGTTGGTACGATATTTTTGAGCAGGGCAACCTTGATAACTTCATGGGATTGCAATCACGCGGCGGAGGCTTAGCTGCCGGAAACCAAAAATTGATGATGGGGCCGTGGGCGCACGGCACAGTCGAAGAAGTGAAATACCCCGCGCCTGCTTCGTTCGCACTTGATCCTACCGAGCAGGTCAGATGGTTTGATTACTGGATGAAGGGCATCAACAACGGAATCATGGATGAACCTTCCGTCAGATATTTTGTCATGGGAGACACCACCGATCCGAAAGCTCCCGGCAACGAATGGCGTACTGCGCAGACGTGGCCTGTGCCTGCTAAAACGACTTCGTTCTTTTTAAATTCTGGTGGCGTTCTGAGCAATGCCGTCATTAGCGATAAACCGAGTTCCAGCGCTTATTCTTACGATCCGAAAAATCCAATTCCAACCATCGGCGGCGCAAATTTATTTGCTAAAAAAGGCCCGATGGATCAACGCGCTATCGGTGAACGCAAAGATGTTTTGAAATTCATGACTGCTCCACTCGACGCTCCCGTAGAAGTCACCGGCCCCTTGACAGTGGAATTGTGGGCTTCTTCGGATTGCCCTGACACAGATTTTATGGCGAAGCTGGTAGACGTTTACCCTGATGGCACGGAACGCTTAGTGCAGGATAGCGGCATCCGTGCCCGCTTCCGTGAAGGCTTCGATCACGAAGTTTTTATGAAGAAAGGCGAAGTCTACAAATTCAAAATTGATCTGTGGTCTACGAGCTTGGTTTTCAACAAAGGACATCGGATCGCGGTGCATGTTTCCAGTTCGAATGATCCCCGCTTTGATCCGAATCCAAACACTGGAAAACCCCTCAGAGCCGATGCCGAAACACGGATTGCGAACAACACGATCTATTTCGATAAGGCACATCCTTCGCGGATTTTATTGCCTGTGGTAAAGGTGTATGAGAAAGTAAAAGAAACGGTAAGCAGGTAAGATAAGCAGAGGTTGAGTTATGGCAGTTTATATTCTGGAAGAAATTCAGTCCGAGGCGAAGCAGCGTTGCCACTGGAAAAGCAACTAGAAGTACTTGATTTCGTCAAGTTTATTGCCTTGCGTCCGGTTGTCACGAAGCCTGTAAAAATCGGGTTCTCCTTCAAATCAGTACGTGGGACGCTGAAAAAAACCCTGGGAAATCTGGAAAGTGATTTAGCTGAAATCAGACGTGAAATATGGGGAGGGTGTCAGAAATTGTGTGTAAATGCGTTTTTGTCAGATCAGCGACCCTCAAAGAGGATGGCCAGTTGATTGAGGGCAACCAATCCTGGATGGGCCTCGTCCATTTTTTCTGGGTCTTTTGCCAGG
>JAYVRW010000399.1:0-10273 GCA_043775925.1 Blastocatellia bacterium | reverse complement strand
TTCACCCTTTGAGATTTTATGTTATCAACGTTCACCCTTGTCGCCCTGATTGTTCTACTTGCGCTTATTTTTGATTACACCAATGGTTTTCATGATGCCGCAAATTCCATTGCAACCGTAGTTTCAACGCGAGTGCTGTCTCCTGGCAAAGCTGTCATGCTCGCGGCCTTTTTCAACTTCATCGCAGTCTTACTTGGAACAGGTGTGGCCAAAAATGTCGCCAGTGGGTTTGTAGACACCAAGCTAATTAATTTGTGGGTCGTGCTGGCCGCGTTAGTTGGGGCCATTTCGTGGAATTTAATCACCTGGTATCTGGGCTTGCCAACCAGTTCATCACACGCCCTGATTGGTAGTTTTATGGGTGCGGCAGTAGCGAAGGCAGGCTTTTCGTCACTGATCTTGAAAAATCAATTTCCCAAAGGAATCTGGGGGACTTTATCGTTTATTGTGATTTCGCCCATGCTCGGCTTAATCAGCGGATTGATCTTAATGACAGCCGTCTTCTGGATTTGCAAAAGCATGGCTCCTTCGCGTGTAGATAAATATTTTCGTAGTTTACAGCTTGTTTCCGCTTCACTCTTCAGCCTTTCACACGGTAGTAATGATGCCCAAAAAACAATGGGTATCATCCTGACTGCCCTGTTCATCGGTGCTTCACAAGATGCGTCGGTCGCGCAAATGATTGGATTGACTCCGCAGGAAGTAGCGGGAATGAAAGATGCCAGTCACATCGTGATTCCAATGTGGGTCAAATTAGCAGCCTTTGCCGCCATTGGCTTCGGAACATTATCAGGTGGTTGGCGAATCGTAAAAACCATGGGTTCCAAAATTACCAAGCTCAGACCGGTTGGTGGTTTTTGTGCCGAAACAGGCGGCGCGTTGACCATCTTCCTCGCCACTTACTTCAATATTCCTGTTTCGACGACACACACCATTACCGGAGCAATTATGGGCGTAGGGTCAACGCAACGATTTTCAGCCGTCCGCTGGGGCGTGGCGGGACGCATCGTCTGGGCCTGGGTTATTACGATCCCAGCTTCGGCTTCGATTGCAGCGATCATGTATTACGTCACCAAACTCTTTCAGTAAAATTCCGACCAACCAAATTTGAGATGAAAGAAAAGCGCCAGATCATCATAGCAACGTTAGCGATGGTGGCGCTTTTTACTGTTTACGAATGGACGAAGACCGCGCTCTTTCCAGCCATGAGCGTGACGACTTCGCACGTCATTACGGTTATCGTAGCAGGCATCATTACAGCTATCATTGCACGTCAGGTCATCCGGCGACAATCGCATTTAGTGACGGAACAAAAAACCAGCAATGAACGTTTGCGCGAAGCGCTGGCGACCGCCGAACGCAGTACCAATTTGTTACAATCTATTATCGCTTCAGTTGATGAAGGGCTTGTCATCATTGATCGTAACCAACAGCTTCTGTTAATTAATGATGCTGCGCAAGCACTACTTGGGTTACGAAGTAAAGACTTTCTGCGCTTACCCGACATTACCCGCGATCCACCCATCATTGAAGCTTTTTTGAGTGTTCTGACCAAAGGACAGAAAGCTTCGGCACGCATCGAAATTAACTCCGGGATTAATCAACGTGTCCTGCGCTTGCAAACGACACCGCTGCGGTTTCGTGATGAAAATGTAGATGGCGTCGTCGGTGCTTTTATTGATATTACGCAGCTTGAACGTCTGGAAGGAATTCGACAAGCCTTTCTCGCCAACGTTTCGCACGAACTACGAACGCCGTTGACTTCGATCACTGCTTACACGGAAACATTACTTGACGGCGGAATTGACGATCAATCCAATAACCTGAAATTTCTGAAGACGATCCAACGCAACGCCGAACGCATGCGCAATCTGGTCAATGATATTTCTGAATTGTCGTTGATTGAATCCGGTACAGTGCGGCTGACCTTCGCGCCAGTTCGATTGGCAGCTATCGTCAACGAAGTCTTTAACGGGCTTGCTCCACGCAGCAAAAAATATCAGGTGCAACTGCGCAATGAAATTCCACCAGATTGCATCGTCACTGCTGACCAGCGCCGTTTGGAACAAATTCTCATCAACCTGATTGACAACGCGATCAAATTTAATAAACCTAACGGTGAAGTTGTCGTCAGTGCAGAGTCGCAAGCGGAACAAACTATTCTTCGCATTCGTGACACCGGAGCAGGCATTCCACCGGAACATTTGCCCCGCGTCTTCGAGCGATTTTATCGTGTAGACAAAGCCCGTTCGCGCGACCTCGGCGGTACAGGATTAGGCTTGGCGATTGTGAAACATCTGACCCGTGCTCACGGCGGTGAAGCTGAAGTCAAAAGCGAAGTCGGCAATGGCTGTGAATTTATTATCAAATTACCAAATCAAAAAATTCTACCAGGCAAAAATTTATGAATAACGCTCTCATCAAAGTCAAAAAATTACACGAACAAGCTAAGCTTCCGCTGCGCGGCTCAGCCTACGCCATCGGCGCAGATTTATGCAGCGTTGAAGATGTCACCTTACAACCAGGCGAACGAAAATTAATTGCTACCGGATTAGCTGTAGAAATTCAAGCCGGTTACTACGGACGTGTCGCACCGCGTTCCGGCCTGGCCGTCAAGCAGGGCATAGACACAATGGCCGGCGTCATAGACAGCGATTATCGCGGCGAAGTCCGTGTGCTGCTCATCAATCTCAGCCGCGAAGCCCTGAGCTTCAATGCCGGAGATCGCATCGCACAATTAATTATTGAAAAAGCAGAAGCCTTTGATTACGAATGGGCAGAAGAATTGAGCGATACTTCACGCGGTGCAGGCGGCTTCGGTTCGACAGGAAGATAATGCAGAAGCCCGACTGTTAAGGAGGGCAACTGTACTCTGGAAAATTCCCTGAATACTAACGCCCTTGTTCACACGCGGGCTTCTGCCATATATGCCCTTACTTCGTGCGGGCTTCTGCATTAAACTATCATTTCGTAAGTTCAAACCCATCAACTGAGGATTCCATTCATGCGACGATCTAACTTTTTGCAACTCATCACAGCTTCAATTCTTTTCCTTTCACTCGCGCTGATTCCAGCACTGGCACAGGATGCGGCTCAGGTATTACGACTGTCTGTCGGCTTCAACACCTTAAAAAATAGCGTCCCAATGAGCGATGAAAAGAAACAACAAATTGCCGACCTTGAAGCCAAAGCCAGAACTGCGAATTCTGAAAAAAGATTTGGTGACGCGCTCCGTCATTTCAATCACGCAATAGCCTTAATGCGAGGTCAGCAATGGACTCCAGCCCGTGCATTGGGCGTTGCGATACAAATGAAATCCGACCGTGTAATTGCTGATCCGGGTGATAGTTTGAAGCTGAAGGTTACGCAAATTTTCGCGTTGGAAGAACTACTCAAAGGCAAGCTCAGTGGCAAGCTGACGATTGCTCCGGCGAAAAATAAAGATGCAGCAAAAGAATTGAAAACCCTGAATGAAATTGCGAGTGATTTTATCGCTGCTCCGCTTGAGCTGGAAGCAAAGCTGCCTGAACTCGAAGACGGAGAATATCTGGTGACGTTGAATTTACAGCCTGCCGAAGGCGAAGCAATTACCAAAACTTCATTGCTTCACATTGCTCGCGGATTAACCGCTCAACAAAAGGCTCTGCGCGTTCGTGCCGCCAAAGCTGCCACTGAATTCAGTAGCAAGCCGGAATTGCTCAACGCGTTGGCAGCAGTCAATTATCAACTCTCAGTTCCTGATTTAGTCAGCGCCGGACAAATTTCAGGTGCGCGCGATTTCAAAAAAGAAATTGCCACGGCTGAAAGTTATCTCAACCAAATCACCAAAGGCGAAAATCCGTTACGTGCAATGAAAGGCGATTTTCGTTGGGCGTATAAATCCGCCGTAGACAACGAACTGCAACCGTACCGCGTCTTTATTCCGTCAAAATATGATGCATCAAAACCGACTCCGATGGTCGTCGCGCTGCACGGTATGGGCGGAGATGAAAATAGCTATTTTATGAGTTATGACAACGGCATCGTCAAACGCGAAGCCGAAGCGCGTGGCTACATCGTAGTCTGTCCAAAAGGGCGCGGCTCCGCTTCGATGTATATGGGCGATGCGGAAAAAGATGTACTGGATGTGATAGCCGCGATGCGCCGCGATTACAACGTAGACGCCAATCGCATTTACCTGACGGGACATTCGATGGGCGGTTATGGCACGTGGTCAATCGCTCCGAAATATCCAGAGTTGTTTGCGGCGATTGCTCCGATCTCAGGCGGAGGAAATCCGCAGGCGCTCAGCAAAATCAAGCACGTTCCTGAGATCGTCATTCACGGTGATAATGACCCAACAGTCAACGTAGAAAATTCCCGCAAGATGGTCAAAGCCGCCCAGGAACTCGGCATCAAAATCAAATATGTCGAAGTCCCCGGCGGTAATCATACCGACATTGCTGTGCCTGCAATGAAAGGTATTTTTGACTGGTTCGATGAAAACCAGAAAGCGCCTAAAGCCGCCAGTGCTGGCACCAGCAACTAATGATACCTCTATCAAACGTTCCAAATTATGATAAACTGCGCACGTCAGCGAGGTACCAAAATCATGCCTGAACCCTTAGTGAAATTGCCATACGATTTAAGCGCCCTCACACGCACCCTGCTAACAGAGGACGATACCCCCGTGGATAATTTTTTTTCCGCCAAACAACGCCGCCTATTGGTGGAGCCGCTGTATAGTTCGTGGCAACCACCTTCCGACGAAGAAGATGAATCCAGCGCACCGCAGGAGCCGCGTAAATTTCTGGTTGATACGGATGTCGGTATTTTTTCTTCCCCTTATCAACCGCCCATCGTGCCGGACATGTTTTTGAGTCTGGATGTTGAAACAAATCCTGAATATTTCGCCGCTGAGCATCGCGCCTATTTTGTCTGGGAGTTTGAGAAAATCCCTGAAGTCGCAGTTGAAATCGTCTCGAACCGCAAAGGCAATGAGATGGATGGAAAGCTGCGCCGCTACGCGCATCTGGGCGTTACCTATTATGTTGTACTGGATCCATTTCTGGTGCTGGGGACTGAAAAATTGCAGGTGTACGAATTAGGATTCGGACGCCGCTATCGTCCGCGCCGTGATTTGACATTGCCAAATGTTGGGCTGAGTTTACGGCTCTGGCGCGGCGATTTTGAAGGAGCTAACGACGAATGGTTACGATGGTGCGATCTGGAAGGCAACCTTATTCCAACGGGAGAAGAACGCGCCAGGGTTGCCAGCGAACAATTCAGAATTGCCAGTGAAAAACTTGAGGCCACCAGCGAACAGCTTCAGGTCACTGACAAACAGCTTCAAGTCACTAATGAACAACTCCAGATTGTCAGCGAACGTGCAGAGGTCGCGGAGACGCGTTTGCTCGCAGAAACAGAACGGGCGAATGCGGAAGCCGTGGCGCGTCAACAAATGGAAGACGAATTAACGCGATTGCGCACAGAATTGCAACGCCTGAAATCATAAGCTCTCGGCTGCCCTCTTTATGTTTTTATGGTCGCAGCAGCAAATTTGCTTGTGATTGATTATTCCTGAGAAAACTCTATGCAACTGAAGTTATCTTTCCTGCTCGTTTTAGCGCTGGCTCTTACGGCTTTCGCGCAAAGCAAACGCCCGCTCGCTTTTGATGATCTTATCGGGATGAAGCGCGTCGCCGATGCACAAATTTCACCGGACGGCAGCAAGATTGCCTACGTCGTGAACATCGTCAACAAAGAAGCGAATCGCGGCAAGCGTAGCATCTGGATAGTTTCGACCAGCGGCGGTACTGCGCAACAATTCATCACGTCCGACAAAAATGATGACAATCCGCGCTGGTCTCCTGACGGCAGTAAAATTGCTTTTACTTCTACACGTGAAGGCGCACCGCAAGTTTTTGTAGCGAACGCGGACGGCTCCAGCGCTCGCAAAGTGAGCGACGTTCCTGAAGGTGTCAGCGAATTTATCTGGTCGCCGGATGGAAAATCTTTTGCTTTCACGACTGATGTTTATCCCGAATGCAAAGACCTGAAATGCGTCGCCGAAAAATCCGCCGCCGCCGATAGTAGCAAAGTCAAAGCCGTCATCGCCGATCATTTGCTCTTTCGTCACTGGACAGAATTCAAACGCGGCAAACGTTCGCATTTATTCGTAATTTCTTCCGACGGCGGCGAGCCAAAAGATTTGACGCCGGGAGATTTCGATACGCCTCCGTTTTCGTTGGGCGATCCAACGGCGTTTGCTTTCTCGCCGGATGGAAAAGAAATTTGCTTCACGCGCAACACCGACAAAGACGAAGCGACCAGCACAAACAACGATTTGTTCCTCGTCGCTGTGAACGGTAGCGAAGCGAAAAGAATTACGGATGCGAACAAAGGCTCCGACTCTACGCCGCGTTATTCGCCCGATGGAAAATATATTGCGTATCGTTCGCAACTGCGGAACGGTTACGAATCAGATCGCTTTCGGCTGATGCTTTATGATCGCACTGCAAAAACTTCAAAAGAAATTTCTGTTGGCTTTACAAATTGGGTCGAAGATTTTGCGTGGATGCCCGACAGTAAATCATTACTCATCAACAGTCAGGATCGCGGACGCGAAGCAATTTTCGTCGCTTCGATCAACCAAAATAAATTCACGCGCATCATTAACGAAGGCTCCAGCAATGGCGCGACGATTTCGGCGGACGGCAAAACGATTGCCTTCACGCGCAGCAATACAGCAATGCCTGCCGAAGTTTTCAAGGCGAACGCCAACGGTTCCGGCGTGGTGCAATTGACGAAAACAAATGCTGATTCGCTGGCGCAACTTGATTTACCTGCTGGCGAAGAATTTGAATTCGTAGGTGGTCTGAAAGCCAAAATTCACGGCTTCATCGTGAAGCCTCCCAGCTTCGACAAAGCGAAAAAATATCCAATGGTGTTGTTAGTTCATGGCGGCCCACAGGGCGCGTGGATGGACAACTGGGGCTATCGCTGGAATCCGCAAATGTGGGCGGCGCGCGGGTTTGTGACGGTGCTGATTAATCCGCATGGCTCGACGGGCTACGGGCAAGCCTTCACTGAACAAATCACCGGCGATTGGGGCGGCGCGGTGTACGAAGACTTGATGAAAGGCGTAGACTACATCATCAAGCTCGGCTACGTTGACGCCAATAGAATCGGGGCGGCGGGCGGTTCGTACGGCGGCTATATGGTGAACTGGATGAACGGTCACACGGATCGTTTCAAAGCAATCGTTTCGCACGCCAGCATCTTCAACGCTGAAAGCATGTATGCGACCGAAGAGCTTTGGTTTCAGGAATGGGAATGGAAAGGCGCTCCGTGGGATGCGAACAGCACCTACAAAAAATGGTCGCCGCATCTGTTCGCCAAAAACTTCAAAACGCCCACGTTAGTTGTCCACGGCGAATTGGATTATCGCGTACCGGTTGGCGAAGGGCTGCAACTTTTCTCGACGTTGCAACGACGTGGCATTCCGTCAAAGCTGCTCTATTTCCCCGACGAAGGTCACTGGGTTTTGAAGCCGCAAAACAGCGAGCTTTGGTATAAAACTGTGCTGGATTGGTTCGATCAATATTTGAAACCCGGAACGCAATCGGCTGCGAAATAGATTTCAAGCACGAAAGAGATTTAGGCAGGATTGACAAGATTGGTTGCAAGATTTACAGGAAATAGTTTTTTGTAAATCCTGAAAAAATCTTGTTAATCATGTCTAAATTTTTATGACTTCTCTGTAAGCGTTTTCCCGCTCCAATAATTTCTTTTTTCTCTCCACTCCCCAACGATAGCCGCTCAGATTGCCATCGCTTCGCACGACACGATGACAAGGTGTAATCAGCGCGACAGGATTCGTTGCGCAGGCGCGTGCGACAGCTCTGGTTGCAGAAGGTTTGCCAAGACGTTCGGCGACTTCTGAATACGACGCCGTTTGCCCGTATGGAATGCGCTGCAATTCTTCCCACACCATTTTTTGAAAAGCTGTTGCCTGCACATCCAGCGGCAAATTCAACCGAGGCTGCTTCCCTTCCAGATGCGCCAGAATTTCTGTCACAGATGATTTCAAAGCAGAACCCTCAGCAATAATTTCAGCGCGACTAAATTCTTTTTGTAATTCCTGCTGCAACGATTTTTCTTCATCGCCAAGTGTGACAGAGCAAATCCCTCGTTCAGTTGCGGCGACTAATAATTTTCCCAAAGGGCAATCTACAACGACATAATTTATTTTCATATTTTTCCCATGGTTGCGATACGTCGCCGGAGTCATCCCCAACTGCGACGAGGATTTTTCGTAAAGCCTGCTGCCTGAACTATAACCCGCCTCATACATCGCCGTAGTCACATCTGCGCTATTTTTTGAGGCTACTTTGAATTTCTCAATTCGTTTGGCTTCCAGATATTGACGCGGCGAAATGCCCATTACTTTTTTGAAGCTGCGTTGTAAATGCGATTCGCTCAAATTGAAGCGCAGGCTCAATGTTTGCAGGCTCATGCGCGTTTCTCCGTCCATGCAGGCTTCATCAATCACTCGACAAATTTCCTGAACAGTTGAATTTTCGCGGGTTGGCAAACAACGCAGGCAAGGTCGAAAACCCGATTGCTGCGCGGATTCCAACTGAGCGAAAAAGACTACATTGGCGCGGAGCGGTTTTCGTGACGGACACGACGGACGACAATAAATTCCAGTTGATTTCACACCGTAAAAAAATACGCCATCGAAGCCCGCATCACGCGACTGAACCGCTTGCCAATAATTTATTTCTGATGAATTCATAACGTGCGAATTTTAAATCGTCTGCGTCTGTGAATCTATCCGATTCCTGCTCTCAAATTAATTCTGAAACAAAAAATATGGTATGCTCCATAAAGCCCTTTTGTCCTTTCAACTTTCGGTGATTAAAAAATAAATGGAGAAACCTAATGTTTTCTGAACGCAACGTTCGCCCCTTCGCCTGGTGTTTTTTTGCCTGCTTGTTGTTATTTATCGGTACGGCCCAAACATTCGCCCAGACCGCAGTCGCCACGGATCGCCAACAAGCGCTTGAGCTTTTCAAGGCACAAAAACTTTTTGAGGCGTTACCAATCCTCGAAAAAATTGCGCCTCAGACCCCTGATGACGTAGAGGTTCACGAAGCTTTGGTGATGTGTTTATTGGCAAAATCGAGTGCCGAAAAAACGCCTGCCGCACAGGTTGCAATCATTAATAAAATTCGCGCCATCGCTTTACGATTCTCAGCGAAAGGACAAAAAACACAGATTTTTTCCAGGGTTCTTGAGGTTTTCCCACAGGATGTGAGCGCCAACGTCGCCGCTCCACCCGACGCTTCGCCAGCCGAACGCGCTTTAGTAGAAGGGGAAGAAGCTTTCAATAAAGGTGATTTCAAAAACGCTCTCGTGGGTTATGGCAAAGCAGAAAAGCTTGACCCGAAACTTTATGAAGCGCCACTCTACGCGGGTGATGTGTACTGGAAAATGGAAGACGTAGCAAAAGCTGGAGAAGCCTACGCCCGTGCCATTGCGATTGACCCTGATCGTGATACGGCGTATCGCTTCTGGGGCAATGTTCTGCTGACTTCCGGCAAAATGCCGGAAGCTCGTGAAAAGCTGATTGAAGCAGTGATTGCGCAACCTTATCACCGCGACCCGTGGTCTTATCTAAACACCTGGGCAGAAAAAAATAATGTCAAACTGGCGCATCCGCGTGTCATTATTCCTAATTCAGTAAATAAAGAAAAAGGCAAAACTGCCATCACGATTGACCCGAAAACGCTGACTGAAGATGACGGAGCCAGTTATTGGATTGCTTACAGCGGGCAAAAATCTTTATGGATGAACGAGAAATTTGCGAAGGAATTTCCGAAAGAAACAAAGTATCGCCATACCTTGCGCGAAGAAGCAGACTGCCTGCGAATCGTAGCTACGATGGCTGGTGATAAAAAAAATATTTCAGACATTTCCGTCTTGAATGTCGTAAAGCTCAATAAGGAAGGTTTACTTGAAGCATTTGTTTTATTTTCAATGGCGGATCAGTCAATCGCGCAGGATTATTCCGAATATCGGAGAACCAGCCGCGACAAACTGCGGAAATATTTAATGGATTATGTGACTTCGTATCAACAATAATCTGTCCTCACAACATGGACTCAGCGAATAAAAAATCAGGATTCTTTGGCTTGCCACGCTTCACTCGGCTTGGCATTTATTTAGTGCTGTTTGCCGTACTGTTCCCTTTTGTAGTACGGGGATTAGAACCGCATCTCACGCATCA
>JAYVRW010000398.1:0-40096 GCA_043775925.1 Blastocatellia bacterium | reverse complement strand
GCCACATGGTTACTGGCGTCATTGCTGACAAAGAAGTTCGGGAAGGGTTTTAAAGTTCAACCACATCTAAATACTGAGGAATCTCACAATTCCATTTCAAGTTTTCCTGAATTAATGTTTGTAACCCTTGCGCTCCTTCGGGTTCGCCATGCACGATAAAAGTCTTGCGCGGCGCGTGATGAAATTCTGACAACCAGCGCAAAATTTCCTGCGAATCAGCGTGGGCGGAAAGGCTCCCAATAGTTTCAACTTGCGCGTTGACGGGAACATTTTCACCCAATAATCGCAGCGTTTTTTCTCCGTTTTGCAATCTTCGCCCGCGCGTTCCTTCCGCCTGATAGCCGACTAAAATTACTGTACTCTTCGGATCGGGAAGGTTATGCAAAAGATGATGCATAATGCGCCCGCCCGTTGCCATTCCCGAAGCGGAGATAATAATGGCTGACCCTTGAATGGAATTGATCCCTTTGGATTCCTGTCGCGCATGAACCAATCGAAATCGTTTCGTTGCCAGCGGGTTTTTATGCTCTTTCTCCAATTGTTGCATATCCAGATCGTGTTCTTCCGTATGTCTGGCGTAAAATTTCGTCGCTTCTGCGCCCATCGGAGAATCCACGATGACGGGTAAAATCGGAATACGATTTTCTTCTTCCAATTCGCGGATGTAATAAATTAATAATTGCGTGCGTCCAACCGCGAAGGCCGGGATGATGATTTTTCCCCTGCGTTCGGCGGTTTCATTGATGATTTCGGCTAAGCGTTCTTTCGGATCGTGATGTTCGTGAATGCGATTTCCGTAAGTAGATTCAACCAACAAATAATCAGTTTCATGCACCGGAGCCGGATCATTCAAAATCGGTTCGTTGTACCTGCCTAAATCACCTGAGAATAAAACGCTAATCGGAGCTTTACCTTTTTCTGTCACCGTTGCTCTGATGCAACCAGAACCGAGAATATGTCCGGCTTGCGTATAACTAATCGTAATATTTTCGCTTAATTTTATCGGTTCGCCGTATGTGATTCCGTACATCATTTTGATAGCGGCTCTGGCATCAGCTTCAGTATAAAGCGGTAACGCCGGATGATGTTTTGAGAGGTGTTTTCGATTGGCATAATCGGCGTCTTCTTCCTGGATTCTCGCCGAATCCGGGAGCATGATCGTGAGTAAATCTCCCGTGGCGCTGGTGACGTAGACATTTCCTTTGAAGCCATCACGCACGAGGCGCGGGAGGTATCCGGTATGATCAATATGAGCGTGCGTCAAAGCTACAGCATCAATGGAAGCGGGATCAATCGGGAGTGGTTCCCAGTTGCGCAGTCGCAGTTCTTTTAAGCCCTGAAATAATCCACAATCAATCAATAAGCGGTAGCCTTCGGATTCCAGTAAAAACTTTGATCCGGTGACGCTGCCCGCAGCTCCGAGAAAATGTATTTTTGCCATGCGTAGAAGCTAACAGTAGAACAGGGAATGAAGCAAGGAGAAGGAGTTCGCGGTTCGCAGAAAAGACAGTTCGCAGCAATTCTGCGAACCGCGAACTTCCTACTGCGAACTTTTTTCTTGCCGATCCCTCACGCGAAGGGATATATTTGCCATCGGCTTATCATCAGGATAACAAAGATTTTGCCGTAAACTGTTACTGGTTTGGAATATCCTGATTGCGTTACTGTAATAGTTGATTGTTCCGTCCCCCAAAGTTCTCACAAAGCGCCCCCGCCAAAATTATTTTCCTGAGAGGATCGGTGTTATCATGCGAAAGTTTTTCTTCACAAATATTTTACTGGTTTTATGCGTTTCCGCCGGATTTGGGCAGAACACCAAAACAGCCAAACAGGATACAGTAAAATTGAAGCCGCGTACCGTACCAACCTTACAGTTGGATCATGGGATTGTGACCAGCAAGGTCGAAGGAGCTAAACGAGCGGGCAATGGAACAGTTTGTGCGGGGGATAAAATAACCTTTCGCGCCAAAGTTTCCGGCACTACCGAAGCGCAGCAAATGCCTGTCAGATGGACAGTTTCCAGCGGGCAGGGCATCAGTGACAGCCTGGGTAATTTTATTTTTGACACGACTGGTTTGAACCCCGGATCGTACACTGTGACCGGTGAAGTCCTCGCTCCTTTCAAAGATTGTGAAGGCGGTTGCACGGCTTACGACAGCAAGGCCTTTGTCGTGACTGCCTGCCCGACCTGCTTTACTACGTCATCAGTTGAATTGACCAGCGCCGCGAAAATTATTCAGCCCGGTGAAACGATCAGCATCTGCTCAGCTCCCGTTTCAGGTGGTAGCAATTATGGCAATGTCATTCCTGCCTGGTCAACGACGGCGGGTTCGATTATGGGTGATGCGACGTGTGCGAAGCTGGATACGACCGGATTAGCTCCCGGCAGCAACGTCACCGTGAAATTGAATCTCAAGGCTGATGCCGCGAATTGTGAAGCTCAAGGCTCCATCACTTTCAAAGTCGCTGAAGCAGTGGTCGTGAATGCTGAAGAAATTACGCCCTGCTCGACGTTTAAATTTAACAACGCCCGTGTAGACAATGCCTGTAAGTACATCTTGCAGGATGTCGTTCGCAAGCTCGAAGCCGATCCGCAAGCCAAACTTGTCATTGATGCGTATTCTAAAAAAGGTGAAAGCCCGGCCATCGCCTTTGAGCGCGGTAAAAATGTTCGTGATCGTTTAGCCGATGGTTCCGTCGGCGTCACGATTGACGCGAACCGTTTGGTGGTGCGTCCTTCCGGTGAATCGGCTGAGCCTCAGGTTCGCCTGTTTGTGGTTCCGTCAGGAGCAAAAATTCCTAACGGCGCAGTAGCAGTGAATGCCGGAGCCGTGACGAAAGAAGTTCGTCGTGCGAACGTACCGCGCCGCAAATAAAGTTTCGTTCTCAGCTTGTTGATGAATCGCGTAGTTTCAGAAATGGAGCTACGCGATTTTTTATTCTATAAATGCAGAAACACGCACTGTGCCGTGTTCACGCCCTTTTGGTATATTTCAAACATTCTCAACGCGAGGGGACAAAGGGACAAGGGATCAAAGAAATGCGGTAGTGGGTAAATGGGGTGGGAGGTGTCAGTAGCCCGACGGTGAGGGAGGGCTGCTTCGGCACGACGCCCATTGAGAGGCAGCCCTTGCTGACGCGCGGGCTACTGACACACCGCCACCACTACCAGAAATGCATGAGCTTCCAGCCCTTGCCCCTTCGACCCGTTGCCCCTTTGCGTTAAAATATTTTGCGTCAGCCCCCAAAACATTTTCTTCTCGCCACTGCTGCGTTATGCTTCTTTTTCAGGAGATCATTTATGAAAAAACTCATCATTGCGCTTTGTTTTCTGGCCGTCGCAGTTTTCGGTACACAATTCGTTTCAGGCAATACTGACGAGGGGAAGGCTGACGTGACGTTCACGAAAAACGTCGCGCCTATTTTTCAGAAACGATGCGAAGAATGTCATCGCCAGGGGGGTGTCGCTCCCATGTCGCTGGTCACTTTTGAAGAGTCGCGTCCGTGGGCGAAATCCATTCGGGAAAAAGTTGTGAACCGGACGATGCCGCCGTTTCACGCGACCGGTGCCATTGGGCGTTATGAAAACGATCCGCGCCTGACTGATGAAGAAATTTCTGTCATTACGAAATGGGTAGACAGTGGTGCAGCCAAAGGCAATCCAAAAGATCTGCCCGCCGCAAAAAGCTGGAAAGAAGGTTGGAAAAATGGCGAACCAGATGTCGTCGTCAAGGTGAAAAATCCTTATGTCATCAAGCCCAGCAAAAAAGATCAGTATGTTTTCTTCGTCTTTGATTATGTTTTTCCTGACAACACCTGGATCAAATCTGTTGAGACTCGTCCGGGAAATCTAGGCGCAGTCCATCACGCGAATACGCACGTCGTTCCGCCTGGTCTTAAAGCTCCAGAGGAAGGATTTATTGCGGGGGATTTCGATCCCGGCGCACGAGGGACAGTCATGCTCGCAGGCTGGGCGCCTGGAGTTCAGCCGATAGTTTTGCCACAGGGAACCAGCCTTCAAATTCCCAAAGGGATGCGGCTTGGCATTCAAATTCACTACGCGCCATCCGATCAGGAACGAGTAGATCAAACTTCCATTGGCGTCTATTTCGCCGATGGAACGATCAATAAAAATCTTAAAGTTTTGTTCGGGGATCGCAAGGATTTAGAGATCAAACCAAATGATCCCAGCTATTCGCTGACTTCGACGAAGACCTTTGAAAATGACGCTTTGATTCGTTTCTTCCACGTTCACATGCACCTGCGCGGGAAGGCGTACAACTTCAGATTTACGTTCCCGGATGGGCGCGTCGAAAATGTTTTTGAAGTCCCGAATTATGACTTCAATTGGCAGCGCGTATATTTACTGAAAGAGCCAATGCGCGTTCCAAAAGGAACCAAAGTAGAGTTCATAGGAACCTACGACAACAGCCCGAAAAATAAATTTAATCCTGACCCGTTGCAGAGTGTGAAGTGGGGCGAGAAGACTACGGATGAGATGATGCAGGGAAGAATTTTTTATGAATCCGCCGATGAGAATTTAAATCTTCAGATCAGGAAAGGACATAAAACAACCAGTGAGTCAGCTAACAAATAAAAGAACCGGTCAAGGTTTGTCGGGCTTTGGGAACCGCATGCACCATTCACCTTCCAGCATGGAAAGCTGTGAATCACCGCGCTGGATGGCTTGCAATAAATCGTTATTGTAAGAATGAATCATCATCCAGGGACGCCCGCAATTAAAGAAACAATGACGTTCCGATAGCTCCTGCATTAGTTTTGGCTCTAAGCGTCCTGAGATTGCCGCCGAACCCTGTTGCCAGGCATCATAAAAGAGATGGTCGAGAACTTCGCCGCCGGCGCGCTTATTCACTAATACCAGCAGAACCGTACTGGTGCCTTGTGGTAAGAGGTAATACATATAACCACCTAAAACAGTGCCTTTGCTATTTCTGATCAAATGTTGTCTCAGCTCTCCCCAGCCTTGTTTACTATTGATTATTTCCAACATCCACCGCATTGAATGTTCATCGTATTCCGGCTTGAGTGCGCTCTCACGAGCAGCGTCAGTGATTAATTTGAGCAGCGATTCAGCAGTCAGAATTTCGGCGGATGTGGTCGGCTGTGCAAAGGAAAAATGATGGGGAAATCTGCGTCCCACCAGGGTGTCTATCAACTGGCGAAATGGTTTGGCGGCACTGGCTATCGGCGACCATAATTTGCGTTCACGAAGCTCGGAGATACAGTATTGAGTAGGGTGCAATAACTTTTTCCAGTGTGTGCTATACACCAGCGAAGTGGTTCCTTTGAGTCCTTCCCATAATTTACGTGAAATATTATTGCCGCCATCGGTCAGGGAGAGGTCTTGCGGACCGGAAAGAAATGTTTTTAGCAATTGGACTCCGGCTCCATTGGAACGGCTGGTTGGATCAACAGCAAACTGGCTGCTGGTGGCGACATTAATACTACTTCCTTCAAATAGCATTCGATGTGACCGGACTCCCAGAAATCCCGTAATGCGCCCATCGGATTCTTCATACACCAACGAAGGAAAAGTTTCATCGTACCAGGGATGCTGAAAATAAATGCTTTCAAAGTAATCAGTATAATCCTGTCTCCGCTCCATCGAAAAAGACTTTTCAGTCGAAGTCCCCATTACCTGATGATGGAGTGTGGCGACCTGTGAAAAGTCATTTTTAGTAAAGGGGCGAATGTGATTCATAATTTAGACAAAGATCGGTGCTTCAATAACCTTTCGTGTGGTGACAAATTTGGCAATGCGCGAGACTGACCGGAAATTGTCAATTTCGATTTCATCAAAGGGGATTTGAATTTCAAATACTTCTTCGAGGCTCGCCATTAACTCGACCAGACCGAGAGAATCCAGCAAGCCTGATTCGACAATATCATCTTCGTTGGAAGAGACTTCAATTTGAATACGTTCTGACAATAGTTCGATGATTTTTGGTGCGATGAGGTCGGGTGTCATAGTTCAATTTCCTTTACGTTGAATGAGTACATTTTCTAAAAATAAATATTCAATGCCGGTGCTTAAAAAAGTATCAATCGCTTCCTGCGGCGTATTGACGATGGGTTGCCCCTTCACGTTGAAGCTCGTATTCAAGACCATTTCGCGTCCGGTCGTTTTGCCTACCGCCTGCAATAAAGTATGAAATTCAAAATTATCTTTGGCCGAAACTGTCTGGACGCGAGCTGAACCGTCTACGTGAGTAATCGCGGGTAAAGTGGCGCGATGCTCTTGTTTGACATCTACGATGACGATCATGTAAGGCAGTTCGGAGTTTGGGGGAACCTCGAACCATTGATGGACCTGTTCAATTGAAACTGCCGGAGCGAAAGGGCGAAAAGCTTCACGCATCTTGACCATCGCATTAATGCGATCACGCATTTCAGGATGTCCGGGATCAGCGAGAATACTGCGATGCCCCAAAGCACGCGGGCCGTATTCCATTCGTCCGCGATACCACGCGATAACTTTTCCCTCCGCAATCAGACGCGCCGCTTCAGCACAGGTTTCCGACAAGTCGGCGAAACGCACAACTTCAACCCGATCTTGATATACTGGCAACACGGCATCAATTTCAGTTAATGAATGTGCCGGGCCGAAAAACGGGATGGGTGAACGACGATTGATAACTTCGTGGACTTGCGCTGAGCGATATAAAGCTGCGCCCAGCGCAGTCCCGTCGTCACCTGCCGCCGGTTGAATATAAATTTCATCAAAGCAACCAGAGCGCAACAATTTTCCATTGGCTGTACAATTCAGGGCGACTCCACCCGCCATGGCTAATTTTCGCAGTCCGAGTTTTTCTCCCCAATGCTTGCACAAATGAAGCATGGCGCGATCAAGACAGGCTTGTAAGGAAGCCGCTACGTCTTGATGAAGCTGCGTCACTTCATCTTCGGGTTGTCGCTCTTTAATTAGATATTGCGCAAGGTAGCGCCGCGTCGCCAGGTGATTTTCGCGTTCATCGCGGGTGCGATTCAACCGCAAAATCGGAATACGAATAGCGCCACCTTCGCGCAGCTCTACGACTTCATCAAAAAACGAACGGAATTTTTCAGCATCGCCATACGGAGCCAGTCCCATAATTTTGTATTCGTCGGAATTGAAATCAAAGCCGAGATGTAATGTCACCAGTGAATACAGAATGCCTATCGAATCAGCAGCCGGGAGCTGATAGACCTGATCCAGTTGACCATCGTGCGCGTGATAAATGGTCGCGCTATGCACCTCGCCCATTCCGTCAATGACGACAGTCAGGCATTCATCCCAACCGGAAGTAAAATAAGCGCTGGCGGCGTGTGCCAGGTGATGCGGGACGTGCTGAACTTTGGTCGCAGGAAATTCCGGCAAATCTCGTTTGAGCAATTCCAGTAAGGCATCTCGGGAATAAACTTTGTTGTAGGCTTCCGCCGAAATAGGATCAAGCGAAAATAATTTTTGAAAAGGCGCGTAATCAAAGCCATGCGCCAATTCATCAACGTCAGCAAACGTAATGCCAGCTTCAGT
The DNA here is from genome assembly GCA_043775925.1 of Blastocatellia bacterium. Classification (GTDB taxonomy): domain Bacteria; phylum Acidobacteriota; class Blastocatellia; order RBC074; family RBC074; genus JAFDVL01. The sequence goes on along the minus strand of JAYVRW010000398.1, from coordinate 32,562 downwards.
TAAGCAATACTGAATCGCGTTCACCGGAAAATCACCGCAATGTTTTTTGCGATTGAATCGTTCTTCGGCGGCGGCGGCAATGATTTCTCCATCAATCACCAACGCGGCAGATGAATCGTGACCTTGCGAGATGCGATATTCGCGTTCATTGAGGTCCGGCCAATGCGCTTTTTTGAAGGGAATTGAGTTTTCAAACCCACTGATGCCAAGAATTTTCATAGTGAGGCCTTTTCGGTTATGTGCTGCTCGAACTGTTCTCGTAAGACACGGCGATCAATTTTGCCATTGGCATTTTTCGGTAGACGTTCAAATTGTAACCAGCGTGCCGGCAGCATGTAATTTGGGAGTGATTGGCTCAGTCGCGTTTTTAATTTTGCCGGAGTCGCACCATTGATTGGAACAAAAGCGCAGCAAATGGTGGCGCCTTCAAATCCGACTGAAGTCGTCGCGACAATGGCGCATTCTTCGGTTTGTCCTAAGGCATTCAGAGCTGTTTCGATCTCGCCCAACTCAATGCGGTAGCCGCGACTTTTGATTTGCGAATCAGCTCGACCGAGGAAGTAGACCAATCCATCTGCGCCAAGTTGCGCTAAATCTCCAGTCCTGTAAATGCGGTCGTTGGGCAAATTCGGATTTGGCAAAAAGACCGCGTTGGTTTTTTCTTCGTCCTGCCAGTAACCGGGACTCAGACCAACGCCGCGAATATACAAATCGCCGATTTCGCCTGTTGGCATTGGTTGCAACGCTTCATCAAGAACTAATAATTCTTCGCCTCCGCATCCGGTTCCAATTGGAATCGGAGCTTGTTCGTCAGTTGGACAAGTTGGAACGGTGTAATAACTGCTGGCAATGGTGGCTTCCGTTGGGCCATAAAGATTCGTGAACGTGACGCGGGGTAATTTCTGCATCCAATACATCAGCGCCGGAGTTGGAAAGACTTCGCCGCACCACAATAAACGCTCCAGTGCAGGGAAGTCATTGCTTTTGACGACATCGTGTTTCGCCATAAAGTTCAAGGCTGACGGGACTGAAAACCACTGCGTCAATTCTGAAGCGCGAATAAATTCCGCCATTTTATGTGGCACTAGGTTCAACTCTTGTGGGACTAAGTGAAGCTCAGCGCCGACCGAAAATGTCCCATAAAGGTCAAACGTCGAAAGATCAAAATGCAGCGGCGGGTGACTGGAAATTCGATCTGAAGATTTCGTGCCAAAATATTTCACTGCCCAATCAATAAAATGAATCACGTTGGAATGCGTGATGATCACGCCTTTGGGTAAACCAGTTGAGCCGGAAGTGAAGAGAATATGCGCGGGATCGTTGCTGTCATTTTGATAATCGCGCGGGTTGTCGTCATAGCTTGTTAAATCATCAAGGGAAAACCCGGTCCGGAAATTGTTGCCTTCAACCCTGCCTGCTTCCATCCACCCGATAGCAATATTGCGCGTTTGCATCACTTCATCAAGCAACTTATGAACATGTCCACCAGCAAGAATAAAGCGCGGTTCGCAGGCTTCTATGATCTTTGCCAAACGCGGCGCGGGGCTGGAAGGATCAAGCGGAACATACGTGCAATCTGCTTTGAGAATGCCCACAATGCTGATGATTGCGGCGGGTGTTTTCGGAATCAAAAAGCCAACCCGATCACCTCGCTGGCATCCGGCATCTTTGAGCAAGCGCGCTAATTGATTGGATTTTTGTTCCAGCTCCGCATAACTCAAACGACTTTCGTGTAAGACAATCGCGGTGGCGTCAGGGCGTTGTTCGGCTTGGTTCGTAATCCATTGTTGCAGCATGTGCGGCCTCCAGGTGTAGCGCAAACTTTCCAGTTTGCGGTCGTGGTCAGAAGTACTTTTCCAGGTCAATGAGTCGTTATCGCCGAAGAAGCAGACTGGAAAGTTTGCGCTACATTTCTGAACACAACTCCCGTATGAAACAGTTCTTCTTCGCTCGGCGGAATGTCGACAATAAAAGTTGAAAATCCAAGCGCCACGTAACGCGCAATTTCGGTTGCCACTGTGTTGTAGCTGCCAACCAGATAGGGGCAATAGGTTTTGTGCGTTTCAAAGGGTTTCAGCCAGTAAGCATTTCGTTCACTGGATTCACTTAATTCAGAAAGCTGATGATGCCAGACGGAATCCGAAACCTTCATGGCGAGTTGATGTGCGAGTTCGCCTTTGCGGTCATCAGGGAAGCGTTCGTACGCGACTTGCCAGGCCTCGTCTTCGGTGGCGCGGGCGATGATCCCGACACGAATTCCTGAGTTAGTATTGAGAGGTTCGTTTTCATATTCGCCCGGAGGTTTGGGATATTTAATCGCGATCGCTTCCATTGCTTTTGCGGCGGCTAAGCCAGCATCTGATGAACCAGAAACAAAGATGCCGGGAAATAACTCAGCAGGAATTTGCGGGAACATTTTCAGTTTATCGGAGCGGTAAAATTCACCCTCAAAGGTAACAGCCGCCTTGTCTGTCAACAATCGTTTGATGACGGTCACATATTCAATCATCCGATCATATCGCTTGTCGTGTGGTGTCAAATCATTCAGCGCATTGAGGTCGTTTTTGAATCCGCCCGCGACCATATTCAAGTAGATTTTTCGTTGATGCAGAAAACCGAGAGTCGCTACCATTTTGGCAACCGATAGCGGATGTAAATAGACAGGTTGAATGGCTACCAAAGGACTGAGCGTCTCAGTATTTTCAATAATCATTTGCGAGATGAGCCAGGGATCAAGTTGTGTATTATCGGTGTACACCAGAATGCCGCGACAACCGTATTTCTCGCTCCAATGCGCCACGTCAATCAAGTGTTTGAAGTAATCTTCCGGCGCTACCTGTGTGGCCTGTGGGCAAGTAGTGAAAACTTCTATGGGTGTGGTCATGTTTTCCTCTACGTAGTAGTTTATTTCCTGGGGCAGTTATGCTCAGTCAATGTCTATCAGGAATAATCAGCAGTCTTACCCCTGACCTTTTATTTTCTCTAGCCAATAACCGTACTCCTTGCACCCTGGGCTACGATAGACAAAGCATTGTCCCAGCGCTTTCAGGATGTAGAGTTTGCCGAAACTCTGATAGCCCATCCGGTAAACCGATTTCAGCGAGTTGAAATTGGTAGCATCTACACAAGACACGATTCCTTGAAATTCCCGGCGCAAATATTCGTTGAGAGCCATCGTCATCCCAATCGCGTGCAGTCGCTGTCCACGGTAATCATGATGTGTGTAACCTTGATACATATAAGTGTATGCCTGATTAAAATGGAGCACTAACCCTTCCGAAGAAGTTGTCGGTTGATTGGAATACCAGCCATAGCTGGCTAAACGATCACCATCCAAAATGGCGAAACACTCATCCCCTTTTTTGAAAGCCAGCCTCATGGCTTCTTCTTCCAGATCATATTCGGGGAATTTAGCGAAAGCCGCGATTTCATCCTTCGTGAGGAAACGGCAGGTGTAATTGTCGCTGACCTCCAGATAGAGGGGATCAGATTTTTTGATGGTGACGCAGTCCAGGACCCGCAAATAAACCACATGATTGATTGCTTTATAAATGACATCGAATAAAGTCTTGGAAATTCCCACCCTCTTGATGTCGTTTCGGATCGTTTCCTGAATGACAGCTAAGTTCATTTTTCTCCTCCAAAGGACAGCAAACTTTTCAGTTTGCTGTCGTATTAACCAACGTTTTACTCCAGCTATGAGCCGCTCTCGCTATGCACGCGGCAAGCCTTCCGGTGTGCTCTCCGGTTAGAGCCGCTGCCGCACAAATTTAATGATCAGTTTGGGCACAATTTTCCGTGCTGCGAGGCGAAAATTGAGGACTGCCTTGATTCCTTTTTCGTAAATCACTGAACGAAGCGGGGAATTGAAAAACTCTAATTCAACTAATTCGCGTCCTTCTTTCGTCCATAGTTTTTTATAGGCTGCCCCGCCTCCCATAAAATCGAATTCCTGAACGTCATCAGATTCGATGCAGTCCTTAATACAAAGCCAGAAAATGACATTGCCAATTCGATAATCAGCGTAAGCCGGATCGAATCCACCCTGAAAAACATGTGCGATACCGCGATCAAAAAACGCGATTTGAGCAGTCGCAATCTGACCGTCAATGGTCAATGTCCATAGCCGTAAGCGCCCTTCTGCTAAATTTTTTTCCGCAATTTCTCTGAGGAAAGATTCAAATCGTGGCAGACGAAACGAACCGGGTTCCCCTTTTGATTCCCAGCGCAATTGATGCAGGCGAATCAGTGCATCAATTGCCGGTTGCAATTCTTCCAGTGTCTCGATTCGGCGAAATTCGCAATGGTGTGCTTTGAACAAGCGACGATAGTGATAGTCAACTTTTTTGCGGGTTGCTGAGCCTAACGATTGCCGGAAGGTTTCCCAGTCAACATCGGTGGCAACGTGATGAGTACGGTCACAAATTTCAACGATTGCTTTTTTACCCAGCGCTGCTTGAAAATGCTGAAAAGCCTCAGTCTCAGGAACTCCCCACAAGAATAAACGATCCCAATCATTTCGGCGCTGCAAGGTGCACGCTATCGCATGCGCTACGACTTGCTCATAACCCTGCTTTACCAACAGGTTCAGATATTCGCTGGTTTTGATTTCAATGCCTGTCCCCAGGAAATAAATCTCCCTGAGTCCCAGCGAACTCTGTCGCCAGTAAAATGGCGCTAACCCAATCAGTTGCCCGTATTCATCACGACAGGCTATCAGCAGTAAATGACTATTTGGCGGAGAATATGTGCGCCACCAAAGATGATTCCAGGCATAACGCAGGAAATATCCGCCATCCTTACTTTCGTCGAGCAGTTGATCCCATTCAACCTGTAACCGATCAAAATCCTGCTCCTCTGTCAAGACGATTGTCTTAATCCCTAGCGCATCGGTGACAGGCTGAATCTCAATCGGAATTGTTCCCTGTTCAATAGCTTGCATAATCTATATCGCCACTGCGTAGCGCCACTCCTTTTGAGTCTTCATAATCGCTTTAAGTTGATAATCACGGAAAAGCCCTGGATCACCGGAATGCCCATCCAGCGCCGCATGAATAATATTGAAGGTTTCGCGCGCTGACACAAAATGCACTTTAAATTGCCCGCTCCGTTCGGAAAGTGCTAAGATTTTCTCCCAGAAAATCCTCGCCTCATCACCAATCATTTGCTCGTTGTCGTGGTCAAAAAAACCGTGACAGTAAAGCTTCACGAAGATCCAATCTTCACGTCCCTGCACATGAATGTCGGAACTCTGCCACCGCCGCCACCGCGTTAGACTCAAGGGATAATTTTGAGCCAGGATGCCGTCATCTAAACGCGGAATAGGCAGCCCCCGTTTGCGCCGCGTCCAATCGAATACGACCGGGCCAGTCACGATCAAAGGGGATTGCGTCGTATCGCCGACCCGTAAGTCGGGGCCGGAGCGATGCGGCGCTCGCTCGTGAAGCGGGTGTCCGCATTGATAGAGAGTGTTGATTTTGGCAACTTGTGACGGCTCTGGAATAGCGGGTAACGTGAAATCAGCATAACAGCCTGTTTCGGCGAGAATTTGCATTTCGGAGTCCACCCCGCAGCATTCGCCATTTTTTGAGTTCGCCAGCGCCAGATTTCCATGGACAAAACCGTACTGCGGCAGTGAAGAGTTTTCCCGGCGCGATAACAGGTTATATTCGTCTGCCAGAAGGTCACGAAATTCAACTAACGATTTCCGCAGATTCTCAGCCGTGTCTGGTTTGTTGACGCCGTGATGCAAATGGATTTCCACTTCTCCGAAGCCAGCACTTTGCAATTCCGCTAATTTTTCCAATAAAAGCGGATGCGTTTGTTCAGCCGGAAAAAAGTTAGTATGACGAAACGGGGTTCCATCCTGATCGCGTACGGCGTTTCCCAGTGCCGCAGCTTGCACGCACCAGCGATCCAGACGTTGGCGTTGAGCTGTCCAGCTCAACGGAACTTTGTGCTTGTCCCAGGAAGGCTCGAAGTGATTGGCCACCATCACCATGACGTGCCGTGGATTGTGAGCAGACGACAATCGTTCCAGCCAGCGCGAGACTCGCTGCCAGGGGTAGCGTGATAACCAGGGCCACGAATAAGCGATTTTGTTCAGGTATTGGGTAGAATTTCCTAACATTAACGGGTTACCTTTCTAATTTACCGCTTGCGCCAACACATGGTGACGTGTAAACAGCGCCATAGGTCTTGATTCAGACCTGTATTTTTTTGTAAGTCGTTCTGATGCCAGTGTTGCCCTGCACGAATCGCCAGTTCTTTGTTGAAGAAAGCTAACGGCATCGCCCATTTCAAATTTCCAGTCGTGCCCTGAATTTTTTCAATCTCAAAATATTTCTGAATTTGAACAAATGTCTGCTTACTGAAAGGCCATTCCCAGTCCTTGTCAGGTTGGAAAGGGCGATAAATAATTCGGGCAATTTTTGCCGGCAAATAGGTTTGCATCGGGTCGAGTGTGATGACTTTTCCGCCGGGAACTAATCGTTCTGACAAGGCCTGTAAGAAGGCTTCAAAATATTTGAAATGATGAGCGACAGAATGTGCATAAACCAGATCAAAATTCGTCTCGGAAAATTCGGGGGAGAGAAAATCTACCGCGAGTGCCCGAGCATTGGTGAAGCCACGCTGTTGTAGTTCTTCCCGTAACTTGCCGATAGCGAATTCGCTGAGATCAATGCCCAGGTACGATTGTGCTTTTTGGGCAATTTCAAAACTCAGAGGATTACCATCATAGCAACCGAGATCCAGAACTTTCTGCCCTGTCAGTTCACCCATCCACTCACGATGTAACCGATAAATATCCTGATTCACTCCGATTCGGTTACTTACTTCATTCTGCGAGTTGCGGATATTTCGCCAGATTTTTGCCAGGCTGCCGCCGGCGGAGTGATAGGTATCCGGCAGTTCATAAAATTTACTTTGTTGCAGATTGACTTGAAGCATTTCTTTTCGTTGATCCACGGTCGGGGGTCTTTTTTCCATAAAAGTTCTTAAATTTTAAGGTTTCCTTAATTGCACGAGAAACACATCCGTGTAGTTAGGGAGCGGCTGTGTTCCAAAATTACTGTCAAAGACCGCGTAGGTGCCATCACGATTGATGGCGGCACGCGGAGTGTGCCAGTAGTTATCCAGTTCGCGGGAACGATGATGGGCGAGATGGCGCACCACCGAACCGTCGAGTTTAACTAACATCAATTCGTTGTAACCTTTCATCCATTTGCTTTTCCAGTCGGGAAAAAGTTTGCCCGGCGGATTCGCTGTCCCCGTGCGATTGTCGGTTGTGCTGATTAACACCCAGGGATTGCGTCCATTAGCGCTGAGGTGAACTTCGCAATTCCAATTCAGCGGTAAGAGACAGGTTTTTTGGCTGTCGGACAGGCGAACTTTTTCAATTCCATTGTTTTCACAGCCTTTGGCCGGTGCGGGGTCATTGGAGGCCAGCACGATCAAAACTTCGTCTCCATTGAGATCACGGGCGCGATCTGCATGCGCTCCGAAGGTGATAACCTGTCGCTTGAATTTCATCTGACGATCAAATAATTCAAAACCTTTGAATCGTCCCTGTCCCGCTGTTCCCCAACGCACAATCGCATTGTTATTAGGCGTCAGATCAAAGTAATCAAATTCACGTCCTTTTACGTTCAGCGTTGTACCGAGTTGTTTTTTACTAATTGCATAAACTCCAACCTGACTTTCATCACCAAAAATTATGAGGTGGTCGCCGTCTTCAGAAAGATCGCTTTCGCCTCCACCGAAGGTGATTGATTTGAATTGCGTAAACGTCTCAATCAGATTTTTCTGCCGCGTCTTGACGGCATAAGTCATCAACCGGTTTTCTTCATGAAAATAAAAAATATTTGGATCGTGAGTGCTCCAGCGTGGTTCAGCGCGCCCTCCGATATTGACTTCAGGAGTTCCGGCAATGATTTTGCCGCTGAGGTCAACGACCATAAATCCATCTTTTTCAGTGACCAGCAAAATTCGTGAATTATCGCTATTGAACGGCGACATCGTGGCATATTCGTGATGCACTGCATCGTTCAATTGCGTCAGTCCGTCGCTGAGACGTGTGATAGAGCTTCCAAAAGCCGAATCCTTAAAAACTTCACCGACGGCAGGCGGTTTAAAATTTATGTAATTTGGGGGGAGAGCCGGGGCTTCGCCTTTCGAGTTTTGGGGATTAAGGTCAGGGACCGGGCGAATTACTTCAGCCGATTGCGTTTGATGCAGTGACGCCAGAAGAATAATAGCGGTCATCGCTCCTAAACATTTTTTGAAAACTTGCATGGCCATAAGTATTTTTACTTGATGTTCACTTTCACAGCGTTGGACCCTTGCCCCTCAACGCGAATGATGGCATCAACTTCGCCGCGTCCAGCCAGGCTGCGCGGAATCAGGACGTTGACCTGATCTACTCCGGCGAAATAGATTTGATCACCGGCATAAGTAACCTGCGCGTTGACGCCGCCAATCGTTGCACTGACTGCCGCCAGCGAACTTCGATGCCGAATTCCAGTGCCAAATAAATTTAGATAAACCTGATCGGAGGCTGACCCTAAATCAATTGGAATTGCGACATTCTTATTTTGCACGACATCAAACCGCACGATTTGTTCAATGCTTTGTGAGTTATCGGCTTTGACTCTTTGCGCGGTCGCAGCGGCTAAGCCTTTGCCGGTCGAGTCGGCGGAAAACAAGCCGGGCTTCACCGCCATAATTTGCACTTTACCCATTGAGGCAGAGCCTTCATTACTGAGGACTGTAATGGTCGCCGCCCCCATCGCCATTTGTGAAGGCACCTGAAAATTCACCTGTGTGGGCGAAACATAGAGCATAGGCGAGTAATATTCTTTACCCTGGCTGTCGCGCAGATACACTCTGGCTCCGCCTAATGAAGTGGAGAGCGGCAACTGTCCTGACTGTGTGACGGTGGCGAGCGTTTTTCCAAATCCAGACGCCAGCGAATCTGGAGCCAGCGTCGTACCATCATACGTGGCTGCCGGCACAGCCGTGACTTCATAAGCATTGCCCGTCAGATTGATCCAATAAACATCAGTATAATAATAAAAAGGTTGCTGCCCGAAATTGCTGTCAAAAATCGCAAACGCTCCATCGCGGCTGATTGAAGCACGCGGCAAGTACCAATAATCATCCAATTCACGGCTGCGATGATGCGCGAGGTGTCTGACTTCAGAACCATCCAGCTTGACCAGAATCAATTCGTTATATTTTACTTTCCAACGCGCTTGCCAATCGGCAGGCAGAGCATTAAAGGGAGCGGCGGTACTATGTTGGTTATCAGTCGTGCTGACCAGTACCCAGGGATTGAGGCTGCCCTTGAAACGGTTCGCGCTGATGTGAACTTCGGAATCGTAGTCAAGTGGTAAAATGCAGGTTTTCCGGCTATCTGAAAGCCTGATTTTTTCGATCCCATTATTTTCGCATCCGGGGGGTGGGTTGGGGTCATTGGAAGCAAGCATGATCAGGATTTCGTCATCGTTAATATCGTGCGAGCGATCAGCATGCGCCCCGAATGGCACGACCTGTCGAATGAAATTCATTCTGCTATCAAACAACTCAAAGCCTTGAAAGCGTTCAGTTCCTTCTTCGTCCCAGCGCACGATGACCTTATTGTTTGGAGTGACATCAAAATAATCAAAATTACGGTTATTGAAATTGAGCATCGGGCTAAGGCTGTCAGTACTGAATTCATATAATCCGGCAAAAGTTTGATCCCCGATGATGACAACATGGTCACCATCTTCTGAGATGTCAGCTTCTCCGCCACCAAAGGTAATTGAACTAAATGGCGAGAACGTGTGAAGGGTTCTCGCCGTTCCGGTTGAGGTATCAAACACTATCAATTGATTGCCGAGATGGTAATAAAAAGTGTCAGAAAGTTTAGAACTCCAGCGCGGCTCAGCATTACCACCAATGCCAAGTACGTCGGTTGAAAAAATTATTTCTCCAAGCCGATCCGTCACATAAAAACCATTCTTATCATTCAGCAACAAAATCAGTGTATTGTTTTTATTGAACGGAGACATGGTGGCATATTCGTGATGCGCGGCGCTGTTGAATTGCGCCTGTCCATCCGTGATTCGATAAATTTTGGTGCCAAATGCTAAATCATTAAACGTAGACCCCCTTGGTGAGGGAACGAAAGAATTGTAAGTCGGCGGAAGATGTACCTGCCCATCATCCGGCAAACCCGTGGTTGGCGTCTGTGCTAACAAGACCTGTCCCAGCAATATTGAGATAACGAGAAAATTAAATAGCTTCATAAAACTCCTCTTCAGGTGAGGAAAATATTGTTATGGGGAACCAGGGTTATTATCATCGAGTTCTTACCAATTCATCATATAAATTTTCGACTTCGTTAATCATTCGCTGCATGCCGAACTTGGTCGTCACGTAATGATGACCGCGCGCCGCCAGAGCTGCACTCGCTTGTTCATTCGTTAATGCAGTGGTGATCTGCAAGGCTAAATCCTGAGCGTCAGCCGGATGCGCCAAATATCCGGTTTCGTCGTGGATAATTAATTCCGGGACTCCCCCGACTGAGGTGGCGACCACTGGCACACCAGCCGCCATCGCTTCCATGACAGAATTCGGCAAGCCTTCGTGAAGCGATGACAAAACGGACAAATCAAAGGCTGTTTGCAATTTGGGAGCATCGGCGCGATAGCCCATTAAATGAACGTGTTTCGCAATGCCCAGGCGTTGCGCCCGGGCTTCAATTTCGTCACGTAATTCGCCTTCGCCAATCAGCACAAAATGCGCGTTGGGAATTTGACGAATGACCAACGCAGCCGCTTCAATGAGGTAACGATGCCCTTTCACCGGGCGCAAATTGGCGACAGCACCGATCAGCTTTGATTCTTTCTCAATCCCTAATTCCCGGCACAATTCATCGTGCGTAGGTCGTTGCCACTGTCCACAGGAAAACTCAGAAAAATCACGCAACCCGTTTCTGACGACCACAATCTTATCCGAAGGTGTTTTCCAATTGGTCATCAGATGCTGACGAATGGCGTTTGAGTTTACGAGCAGACGATGTGCAACAGCATTGATAAAACGCTGTCCGAGCTGATGCGAACGCCGATCTGATTGTTGCAAATTTCGTTGACTGGCAATCACCTTCGTGCCGACTGAGCGTGCCGCTAGGACACCCAGCATGTCCGAGTAAAAATCGTGCGCGTGCAAAATTTCGATGCGCTCCTGTTTTAGTAAAGCCCGCAGCCTGCGGCATTGCCTGACAAAATTTGCGTCATAAAAACTGGTCAGCGGGAACTCTGGAATATTTGGATACTGCGCTTCTATTTCCTCATATAGCGGACCGCGATTGCGTAACACTGCCAGGCGTACATCGTAGCGATCCGGGTTAATTCGTTTGAGTAATTCCACCGCCTGACGCTCGGTTCCGCCGCTTTCAAAATTCACGAGTAAGTGCAACACGCGAACGCGCCGCGAGGCAGTGCGTTCAGTAGCAACAGTTTGTGTTTGAATCAGGCTGATACTCATTTTTTGCCGAATCCTTGGAAAGCCAAACCAGCTTCGATTTTTGGTTCAGATGGTTTGAGGGAGAGCTGACGATAAATTTCGATCAACCTCTTGACTCGTTTTTCAGGTGCATATTGACTGGCGATTTTAGTGTGAGCCTGGTCTGCCAGTTCACGGGCTAACACCGCATTACCCATTAATTCGCGCACTGCTTCGCCTAGCAACGTGGGATTATGTGGTGCGACCAGTAACGCGCTGTGACGATGCTCGACAATTTCAGGTACCCCACCAACCATGGTCGCCACGACAGGAAGTTGTGCGCTCATCGCTTCGAGCAGGGCATTGGGCGAGCCTTCCGTGTGGGACGGCAGCACAAAAAAATCAGCCGCTGCATAATAAGCGCGGACATCGCGCTGTTGCCCGGTCAGGATCAGCGAATCCTGAACGTCAAGTCTGGTGGCGAGACTTTTAAGATTTGCTCTTTCCGGTCCGTCTCCGACAATGACAAATTTGGCTTTGAGTCGGGGCTGTATTTTTCGTAAATAACTGATTGCCTCAACCAGGTCAAGCATTCCTTTTTCGTGTGAAAGCCGTCCAACGGTCAAAATCATTTTTTCATCGGCAGCGATTCCGATCTGTGTTTTCAAGGCTTTGGTGTCTGTCTCAGTGATTTCGCAGAGCCATTCGGATTTGATGGAATTGTGCAAAATAGTGATTTTGTCAGGCGCTACGCCTTGCTTTATCAGCTCCTGCAAAAAGACCTGATTCATTGTTACGACTTTTTCCGGCTGGCGTAACGACCAGCGATCCAGATAGTTGTAAGCGTTTACTTTCCAATCCGTTGCCGTATAACCATGATGAAAAGCGACCCACGGAAAGCGTCGCCATAAGCCGGATAAGCGCAGCAGAAAATGTGATTTCACGCTGTGAGTCTGAATGATGTCAGGCGCAAATTTTTCAGTCAGGCGACGAAGTTGCGGAATCACTTTCAAATCAAAACGAAAACCTTCGTCAATAATTTCAACTTCAATTTCTGAGGCTCGTGCGGCTTCGATAAATTGATTCGAGGTTTGTTTTCCCCGGCAAAAAGTCGCAATCGTAGTTTCGACTTTTGGTAAGCCGTACTCATTGCCCTGACGAGCGAGGCGAGCAAATTCCAGCAGGTTTTTGGCTGGCCCGGTGATCCGGTCAGCTTCCACGAGAGCTAATAATTTGAAGGCCGATTTTGTCGTCATAGCTTTATTAAATTGCGAGTTTTCTCAGTTCGCCATCCCCATTTTCTGAACCTGTTGAGGCATCTCTTCTATCCTGAATGCTTCATTCATGACGCGACCTTCCATCACGGCGGGAATTGGTAATCCAAGTAACGTCAGGAGTGTTGGTGCGATGTCTAAATTATTACAATCGCCAATGTGACCGCCTCGTTTGATGCCGCGACCATAAAGAATCATCATCCCCTGGGGATCGTGACAGCCGGATTTCACCAAACCGGTGTTATGCACCAAATCTTCGTAAAGATACGAATCCTTCTCATTTAAATACGGGAAGTAGCAACGTGAATTCTCATTCACTTCATCGTAAGTTTTCAGTGTCGCGGTGATGCTTTCTTCAAAAATTTCCACTGAAAACATCGGACGACCCGGCGTGTCAATGTAGGCAGTTCGTAACGCTGTCGTGATGAAATCGGCGACGGATTTTTCCTCTGCATAAATGTTGAATTGGTCAGACATGGTGGCGAGTGCGCGGGCTTGATCCGTGACTTCCAAAATTTCCATTAACCGATCCAGTGAACGAAGCTGCTTGATTCGACGACCTTTTTTCAGCTCAGTGAGGAAAGGTTTTTGCCCCATACTGGAAGCGATCACCAGCGTCGTGTCCTGATCTATCAGCTTCAGCACACGCCCCAGCAATTCGTCCGTTGTGCGATACCCATGTTCGATAGCGTCACCATAAATGCGGATTTCTTCCGGCGAAGTTTCCTGCGGGAAAGCTTCTGGTTGCATCGGTTTCCAATACGTATGCTGATAATGTGCAACGTGATTGGTATGGAAAGTTGCAAACTCCGGCTGGTGTTGACGATACAAACTTGAGAAGAAATCAAAATTGATGAAGGGTTGCAATGCCACTCGTTGCCAGCGAACCTCAGGATTCTTTTTTTCACGTACCAGTTGATTGACGATGCGTGCCGCTGTTTGGGGTTTAAGTCCAAGCTTGAATAACTTGCTGCCTAGTTTTAATTTTTCCAATAATCCGTCTTTATCCTTCGGCAATCGAACGGAGCGCGTGTAGGTTAGATTTAAATCCTGAATTGGCTCCAGACTTGCCGGAAAAGTCTGCGTGTCCGGTGCAAAGGTATCGGGTACATAAAAGCCCTTCACCGCCTGCGGAGGCCAAGAACAAAGGCTGCTATAAACACCGACGCTCAAACCCTTTTCGTGACAGTACTCCCAGATGCGCTGGGCTTTGATTGAGCTGGGTGGCTGTTCCAGAAAATAAACATTGTGTGCGGCTTGCGGGCGTCCTGTGTAAACTGTGGTCCAGGTGATCCAGGGATCAAGTTGTGGCGGCAAATCTACACTTGTTGGAGCTGCCCAGGTTCCTTCGTTTTTGAGAAAAGCAAAATTCGGTAACTTACCCTGAGCGATCAACGGATCAATCAGGTTCCAGGTGATTTCATTAATTTCAAGTAGGAGGACTTTGGCACGTTTCATATTAAAACCTCAGGCTGAAAACCTGCGTCGTTTCTACCGAAGGTAATCCGAGCAAACTTAAATATTCTTTTCGCAACGCAGCGCCAATGGTTGACCAATCATATTGCGAGCGCACTAAATCCAAGCCGCCATTGCTCAGATGATTTCGCCAATTTTCATTTTCGATGACATCCAGGACTGAAGCGATAAACTTCTGAGGTGTGTCACTCAGAGCTATATCCTTGCCATTCGTAATGGCCAAACCTTCCGCGCCCAGTGAAGTGGAAATAATCGGCACGCCCGCCGCCATCGCTTCCAGAATTTTAAGGCGTGACCCGCCGCCGATGCGTAACGGCACAACTGCTGCCACAGCTTCGTAGTAATAGGGACGAACATCCTCTACTGTTCCGGTGACTTCAATGCCTGGAGTTTGGCTTAATGCGCGAACTTCGGGCGTAGGATTTCGTCCCACGATGGTAAAGCGTAATTCCGGTTTCATCTGATAAATCTGCGGCCAGATTTCACGGGCAAAATACTGCACGGCGTCAATGTTGGCGTGATAATCCATTGAACCGACAAACAGGAGGCGACGTTGCGTGTCGAACTTCGGCTGCCTCCAGTGAGTGTAGGCATGTTCAATGGTAGCAGGGGAAAAATGCTCAAGGTCGACGCCATTTTCAATGACTGAGATTTCAGCACGCGGGTTAATCGCCAACAATTTTGCCCGTTCGCGGGCACTGACGACAGTGTGCGCCCCGAATTCGGAGAGCATCAGTTTTTCCAGTTCTGCCAGCCGTTGCGCGGTGATTTGTGCGTACCAGCGACGCGGTAAACTGGGAGTACTTTCACTGTAGCGACGCATCAATTCGGATTCGATATTGTGCCAGTCGCAAATCAGAAGCGGACGTTTTCCATCCCGGTTGCGAGCTTTTTTGAGTAGTGACCAATAAGCTGTCAGGTGAATTAATTCGACCTGAATGACATCGAATGTTTGCTCAGCCAAAAGCTGTGTCAGTTGTCTGGTCATGGCTTCGGTCGTGTAATTGAGAATCGGCAGAGCTGTTCTCCCGATGATCCCACGCACAATTTTGGCAGATGAGTACGCCCCTTCGAGCGGGATCGTTATGACTTCCTCGCACCAGGCATTCAGACCTGATCCGTCCACCGTCTTTGACGATTGCCCGTTAGTGAAGCCGAGATAGGTGACTTCGGCGAAGCGGGATAGTTCACGCACAAGGTAATAATTTCTTAGTTTCGCGCCTGTATCGGGCGGCCAGCATTCGTTCTGCGCGAAAAACAGGACGCGTAAATTATGTCCGGTAGCAGGAAATTTATTTAGTTGTAAATTTACAGGTTTCATTGGTTGAGCAGTTTCGTTTCGCGCTTTGATTTCAAGAGGCGACCGGCCTGTGGCTTCGTTGTGACATTAAGTTGTTGGGCTGGATAGTCCCACAAAACTCCCGCTGGACGTTCCTGCCATAATTTGTTTTTGAAGGTACCAAAGAGCGTTTCAAATTCATCGCCCACGACACGATTTCGATTGGCATAAATTCCTCTGAGGGCAACTGCAAAAGCTATCGGATAATACATGAACCACTGATATTCAATGGAGCTGAAAGCCGAGCAGATCACATAAGAGACAATGGCGGCTTGTAAGCCGATGCTTAGATAAAAATACTCAACTTCCTTGGCTTCAGGCGACTTGAACGTGTCGTTCTCTATTCGTTTGAGCGACCGCAGCGGTGCAATGATTAATGTTAGATACGCCGCCAGACCGAGTAATCCAAGTTCAGCCCAAATCTCCAGATAGGAGTTATGAGCTTTCAAATCATGGCGTGAATATAAATAAAAATTGCCCATTCCTACGCCAATGATGGGATGTGCTAAGGCGACCTGAAATCCTTTGATGATGACCTCAACGCGATTGTCCGTCGACTCGGTTTTATCTTTGGATTCCAACATAGCTGCTGAGAGGCGGCTGGCATAGCCACCTGGCATCACCACAAACAGAGCAATCAGGAGCAGCAAAATTGCGGCAATTGGTAAGACCCGATGACGGCGGCGCAGCTTCCACAACATGACAACCGTCAGCGCTCCCAGTCCGAGATAACCAGCCCGTGAAAAAGTGACAATAATGGCGGCTAACATGAGTGTGGCGCAGATGCTATAAATCAGGCGGATGAACCCGCTGCTGGTCAGCGCGAGAACCACCGCGAGAGGCAGCAGAATATTTATCGCCGTAGCCAGATCGTTGGCGTTTTGGAACATCCCGCCGACAATTCCTTCAATGCGGCCTTTGGCAAATTGACCAACGAGGAGACTGCGAACGGCTCCTACCGAAATCACTGTGCCGCACACAACAATGAGTTTGAGCAGGGAGCGCAACCGTTCACGCGAATCAATCACGTTGATCAATAACGTAAAGATGATCACCAGCTTGATGAATGGTTCTGAGAGGGAATCGAGACTGTCTGCCTGGGATTGAGCGAACGGAATGAAGAGGATTGCCAACGTCAGAATAACGAGCAACATTTTTAATTCCAGCGGCCAAATGGTGAGCTGCTCTCCCCGCGAAATCCTGGCTGCCAGATAGACCAGCGGGATGAAGACCGTAATCATTTTCACTAACGGAAATGATCCCAGCCCGGGAACCCATTCGTTAGGCCGTGCATAGAGCAAGAGTGTGAAGGCATATAACCCGACAAACGCCCATTGCAGTTTTGCGCCTCGGACGGATTGCCTTGTTTGCCAGAGCAACGGCTGGTGGGGTGTATTTTCACTCTTGTTGAGCAGCACCGCCGAGTTTGATTTTTGATGTAACAACTTCATAGCATTCAAGTGAACGGTAGCCGGATCAAAGTGACTCGCCCGGCAAAGAATGAGTCCGACTCCGACCAGCTACCGCAAACTTTCCGATGACAATTCAATGTGTGTGGGCGAGAAGAATCGTTGCCATAGCTTTCGTAATTCTTCCTTTTCCTGATTTGTGATGGCTCCTGTCATAAACGCAGACACCACAAACAATGCGCTAAAAACGATGCTACAGGTCAGCAGCGTCATAAGAATGGGTTGATGAGCCAGCGCGAGCCTGAGCAAATAAGTAACGGTTGCAGCCAGGAACGCCGCTGCCGCTGTGCGAACAATAGAGGCCAGTGGTTTGAGTTGCTTGAGCGTGATTTCGAGCTTGTGTCCGATGACGGTCATCGAAATTCCAATGTCGAGGGCGCGCATCATCACGACGGCAGTAATCGCTCCCAGGAGTCCCGCCTGATGAATCCCGATATAAAGCGCCACACAACTGATCGGCAATAAAATCAAGTACAGCTTGACGCGGAAAAATCTAAACTCCGCGACGTTGCGCAGGACTGGCATATAGATACAAATGCTCAGTAATACGCCGACCAGATTGACCGCAAAAATTGGCGCCGAAGCGACATAGTTTTTCGTAAAAAGCATCACAATAAATTCGTATCGGACGACAAATAACAGCGTACAGATCGGAATAAAAACCAGCGCGAGTTGACGAATTGCGTTCATCCAAATCTCAATGATTTGGGCGTGGTCGCGGGTGCTTTCCAATCTTCCAAATTCTGGGGTCAGGACTGTTTCGACGGCATCAAACAACACTGACATCAACGGCAGTTGAAAGCATCCGGTCGCGTAAATTGCGAAGACTGCCGGCTCGAAATGGTAAGACACAAAATAATTATGCAAATCATTCATGGCGACAGCCGCGATTCCGCCTAATCCGAAAGGCAACGCATTGCCGATTTGTGCCCTGAATAAGCGCCAGTCAATCGGGAACCAGAACTGCCCGTAGCGGCGGCGCAAATAAAAAAACAACATCACCCAGGACAGCGAACCTTGCAGCAGGGCAGCGACGATGAGTGCTTTAATACTGCCCCAAACCAATGCCGCTAAAATTAATAAGGCGACCTTGGATGATTGCAGAATCAGCGTAAAGACAGAGGCGAGCCGCACATCACGGTTGACGATCATAACGCTTTCAATGCCTGATCCTCCCAGCCAGAACATGATCGCCAGTCCCAGCATCGGGATGGCCGGAGCCAATCCGTCATTCTGAAAAATATGATTGGTCCAGCTTGGATAAACTGCGAACAAGCTCGCTACTATGGCGCCGAGTGAGAGGTAAAACAGAAAAACATTTTGAGCGATGGCGGCATGTTTTTTAGGTTCACGCGGCATAAAGTAATAAACGCTGGAGGCCACCTGAAGACCCAGAATTGACACTGCCGTCGTCATGATTTGAAACGCTTGTTTATAAAGCCCGAACTGAGTCTGGCTCAGCTTGCGAACCAGCACGAATGGCAGCATGAACGACAACACCAGAGTGATTCCTTTCGCCATCGCCAACCACAGCATCTGGGTTGTTAAGCCTTTCGGTTCAGCAATGAGTTTAGTGAATTTCATAGGATGTTTTCACTGCTGCGGAGCAGTAATTCGCGCACCTTTAAATAATTCGCGCCGCCCAATTTTTTTAATGCTTTGCGTGCATTCCAGGTCATTAATTGTTTAATTCTGGGAGCGGTATTTCCTTTCGCTAACGCGGCTGCCAGTTCTGCGTTGGTCCAGCTACGAATCGCGTAACGACCAAACAATTGGCAACGATCAACCGTGTGACAGGCGGTGACCGGTTCAGAGGTAAACAATGTTGTGATCCCGGCAGCGGAAGCTGTTTCAGCAATTTTTCGGGAGTATTGCCCGCCGGGGATCGAAGCCACGCTCACTCTTTCTCCCACAATGCCTGACAGTTTTTCAATACTTGTTTCCCATTCGTATTTCAGTTCGTAACCGGGTAAGGTCGCCATCCGCAAGGGATGTGTGTACGAATGCGAACCGACGATGTGACCGCGTTTATGTAACTCTCGAATTTGGGCATTGTTGAGAAATGAAGCTTTGCCGATGCAACCAGCCGTCACAAAAAAATGTCCTCGCCAGTTCAAGGCCTCCAGGCGATCAGCAATGGCGGAAATGGCGCTGGCTCCGCCATCATCAAAGGTCAGCATCCAGGGCGTATTACCAGCCGATTGCGCAAGCTGTGAAACCAGCACCGGCGGCTGTGGCATCGCATCCGCAATCGCAAACAAATGTTCATCGAATTGCGGAATCGCAATTTTATAGGTCGCAGCATCGGCTCCCGCGAAACCGCTGGTTTCGTGGGCTGTCAGCTCAACGACGTCGTGATACATAAGCGAAATTGCTTTCATCATTTCTTGCTCTTTGTTTCCATTTCCAATAGCTCGTCAACCAGGGTTGCCCCCAGGTGGCTGACTCCCGTCCCGAAGTGGGCAAGGGGACAGCACGGCCTTCATAAATTTCGATCAGCTTCTCAGCGATTTCCGGCAAGTGGTCCAGCACCACCCGATGCTGTATGACAATGTGTGATTCGGTGGCGTCGTCGCCATCGTAATAAAAATATCCATAGCTTGGCCCCGTATCTACCCCGGCATCAATCCGCAATAACGTCATCCCCACCTTGTCCAGATCGCCATTCGCCAAAGCCCAAAAGCAACCGTGAGAATTGCGATATTCGGGGCAAATTCCCGGATGCATGACAAAGGTTCCGGTGGTTGGCAGTGAGTAAATTTTTTCCTTCAGCAGTGATTTGCAACGCGCAATCATCAGGTCAGGCGCTAATGCTTGAATAAAGCCTGCTGCTTCCGGTGAATTCGGGCTGGAAGTCGTCAGCCTCGGAACCTTCGTCAGGACCGGATAGGTGCGACGTAGCAGCGAGAGTCTTTCCTCTTCCCATTGCTGATCGGGCTGCGCCAGAAACATCCGGTAATAAAGCCTGAAAGCCATCACATCCAGAAAACGGAATAATCCGGTTCGTTTGAGCTGTCGCTTCACACGTTGTTGCATTTGCTGTGAAGTTTCGCGCAGGACGATGATTCCGACCACTTCAGAAAACGAAGTCATCCAGCGCGCTAACCCTTCTTCATCAAGTGTGGCGTGCTCGTGACAAATCAATAAAGTTTTAGGTTTCGTCTTCATTCAACTAGCCACTTGCGCTCAGGGCCTTTCTGAGCTGATTTTTGACGGCTTCAAAGCCACTCGTGGTTTGGACAAAATGCGCCAAATCCGGCTCATCGTGAAAGCGATGTAACGCAAATAAATCGGTGCTTTTATCATTAAATCCGTGCCTCGTAATGACGGCACAGTGATAGCCCGCGTGCTTAACCGCCTCTTTCACTCTTGCGTTGAAATTTCCGTTTGGATAGCAAAAAGCATCGGCTTCGTGTCCGAGCATTGCCCTGATTCGGAGGCGCGAAGTTGATAATTCAAAATCAAGCCGGTCGTTGTCCACGTTGGTCAGAATCGGATGCGTAACGGTGTGCGAACCAATGGAGACACCGTTCGCATCCAACTCACGCGCTTGCTCCCAGGTGATCGGCGCAAATTCATCCGGCGGCAACTCCGGGATTTCAACTTTCAGGGTGTCGGCAATCCTCGCTATTTCGCTTTCTTTTGCTCCATCCGGTAATTTTTTTAATTGCGAATTTAAACGCGAGGCCGCTTCATAGCGAGACTCAGTGCAACTCAGAATCATCTGACAACGACGCCCGTTGACGAGCAGATTTAATTCATCGAAGGCAGTCTTCATGGTGATGAAACGAATCTTGTCCGTCCACATCCAGGTTTTCCCATCCAGAAAATCTGTGACGACAAACAACGTGGCAGGGGCGTGATATTCGCGTAAAATCGGATAAGCAATTTTGTAAGCGTCGTGATGACCATCATCAATCGTGATCGCTGCCAGTTTAGCGCTTCCCGATCCACTGGCGACAGCTTCAGCAAGCCGCTTCAGCGGTACAATTTCATAATGCTTTTGTAAGTAGCAAACATGTTCGGCGAACGTCTGTGCCGAAGTTTTATGATCTACTTTATCAGCGCTGAAGCGGTGATACGTCAGGATCAAAGACTGCGAGCGATGCGCCAATCTGAAGGGGGCAAACGCTCCGGTCGAGAGCATTAAATTGAGCAAAGCATCTTTCATCCTAATGCTCCCACCGGGTTCATGGTGACCATTTGAAGCCGCTTAGCGCCGACAAAATTCGCTTGCGGCTGGCGGTCAATAAAAGCGCGATGCCACAACTCCAAAGTTAATAAACCCCATAAATGACGGGCGTAATTTCGCCTTCCGCGTTCGTGTTCTTTAATGATTGAGGTAATGGCACGCTCGTCAAAATATCCGCGTTCGCGCGTTCTGCGATCCAGCAAAGTGTCGTGCAGCAGTTCGCGCAAATCGTGCTTAAACCATTCACGAATCGGCACATCAAAGCCCTGCTTACGGCGATGAATAATTTCGTCAGGAATTAAACCCGTGACCGCTTGTTTTAAAATATGCTTGGTCGTCAATCCGTTCAGTTTAAAGTGGGAGGGAATCGTCGTCGCAAATTCAATCAATTGGTGATCCAGCAACGGCACCCGCGATTCCAGCGAATGCGCCATACTCATCCGATCAACTTTCGTCAGAATATCGCCCGGTAAATAGGTTTTACTGTCGAGATAAAGCAGGCGTTCCGTATGATCCGCACCTGGGGGGGCAGCATAAATTTGTTTGAACGACCCGCCGCATTCGGACCGCCCCAACGCCTGTCGGGTTTGACGGGAAAGCACTTCGTTTTGCAGTTCGGGATGGAAAAATGAAATGCTGTCGACATAACGCGAAGTTGGATCAAGCGAAATCTGCCGCAGGAAATTTTTGCCATATGTCCCACGCGGTAAGATGCGGCTCAAGGGGCGTAAAATATTTTTCTTAACGGAGTCGGGAATTTTTTCGAATTGCGCTTTGCGGCGATCCTGCACATAGCGTTCGTAGCCGGCAAACAATTCATCACCTCCATCGCCGGAAAGAACGACCTTGACATGTTCGCTGGCGAGCTTGGAAACCATATAGGTTGGCACACTTGAAACATCTGCAAACGGTTCATCGTGGTGCCAGACAATTTCTTCGACGATCTTGCAAACGTCGGGTGTGACCACGAATTCATGGTGTTCCGTCCCGAAATGTTGAGCCGTGGAACGGGCAAATTTCAGCTCATCAAAACTCGCTTCACTGAAGCCAATCGAAAAAGTTTTGACCGGATGATTCAGTTCACGCGCCATCAACGCGACGATGGTGCTGGAATCAATACCACCTGAAAGAAACGCGCCCAGTGGTACATCGCTGACGAGTTGTGAGCGCACCGCATCAGCCAAATGTGAGCGTAATTCTTCAATATATTCCGCTTCGGTGCGAGCTTGAGATTTTTTGTCGTAATCGAAATCCCAATAGCGTTGCGTCCGAATTTTCCCATCCGTAAAAGTCAAAGAATGACCGGGTGCGAGTTTGTGAATGCCACGAAAAGCTGTCTGAGGGTCAGGCACATAACCAAACGCCAGGAAGTCCGAAATAGCTCCCAGGTTGGCTTTGCGCTCGACTGCCGGATGTTGCAGCAGGGATTTGATTTCTGAGCCAAAAATAATCTCCTCGCCTGACAAGGCATAATGCAGCGGCTTGACGCCGACGTGATCGCGGGCGAGGAAAAGTTGCCGCTTATTTTTGTTGTAAATGGCAAACGCAAAAATACCGCGCAAATGTTGGACGCAATCTTCGCCTTCTTCTTCGTACAAGTGAATAATCACTTCCGTGTCGGTGTGCGTAGCGAAGTGATGCCCTTTCGCTATTAGTTGCGTTCGCAATTCCTTATAATTGTAAATTTCGCCATTGAAGACGATCCAGATCGAACCATCTTCGTTGGAAATTGGCTGCTGTCCGGTCTTCAGATCAATAATCGAAAGCCGCCGATGACCAAGCGTGGCTCCGCTATCATTGATAAAATAGCCCTGATCGTCAGGCCCGCGATGTTCAATGACATGGCACATCCGCTCAATCAGAACGCGACTTTCATCGGCTGAGTGCAGATGATTTGAGTTGAAGAATCCGGCAATTCCGCACATAAGTTTTTAAATTTCAGATTTCACATTTTGAAACTGTCGAATCGGTTCGATGGCAGGTTGGCTGACTTCGCGGGCTGGCTCCCAGACCACATATCTTTCACCCGTGATGGATTTCAGAATTGCGATCAAAACCGCAGTGTTGACGAGCAGGAAGTAGTACGGGAAAGCCAAAGGGCCGAGGCGACGAAAGCCGAGATTGGTCAGAGCGCAACCGATCAGTGCCAGTGTATAAAGCAAGCATTGTCCGACGAAAGCGACATCGAAAACCGGATGATGACCGAGTAAAAACATATTCGAAATGAACGCCGCAATCAGGAAGAAGGGGACCAGGTAGCGCATGATTTTGTGGGAGATCATCTGGAAAGAGTAGCTCCGATGCTGATGCAGGCTGAACAGTGAGCGATAGCGGGACAGTGCGCTGAGTGTCTGCTTGATAATGCGCACCCGCATTCTGAATTCATCACTCCCTTCGTTGTGGGTCCGCTCAAAAGCGATGGCTTCAGGTTCGTACACAGTTCGCAAACCCTGAGAGTGGATTTCAGAAGCGATCACAAAATCATCAATCATGTCATCGGACACGCGCGCATGACAACTTCTGCGCACCGCATACAAACATCCACTGACGCCAATCAGTGAACCCAGTTGGCTCTCAAAATGTTTGATGAGTTTTTCATAGCTCCAATAAGAACTGCAACCCTTCCCCACGGCTGAAGAATTGGGGTCAACGTAAATTAATTGCCCCGCCACGCAACCCACTTCAGGATCGGCAAATTGGCGGACAATATTTATTAGCGCGTGATGTTCGTAGGTCGTCGTCGCATCGGAAAAGATCAGAATTTCACCCGTTGATTGTTTGACGGCGCGGCTCTGGGCAATGGTCTTGCCGTAGTGGCGATCTTCTCGATACAGAATCACGCCTCGCTGGCTGAAGCTCTGAACGATTTGGTCGGTGTGATCCATCGAGCAATCCGAGGCTACGATGATTTCATATTTATCTCGCGGGTAATCAAGCGAAAGCGCATTCTCGAGTTTGGCGCGGATGTCTTTTTCCTCGTTACGCGCAGTGATAATTAATGAAATTCGTGGCGTAATATTCGCGCGACGAGTCGGTCTGGGAAAAAGATTGCTGAGAATACTAAGTAAAATCGGGTATCCCACATAACTATAAGCGATTAAAAAAATCGAAATGCAAAAAACTATCAATGCCGGAATCATTGTTTTTCCTCCATTACTAAGAACTTAAGGGGGAGTTTTAGATGGGGCTAGGTCCTACCATTATTGTTTGATTGTGAAAGCTCAAGTACTTCGATGGCGTACGCCGCCGACACCAAATCGTGTAAATCCGTTCGTCCAATCAGTTCGAGGATTTTGAGTGGTGACACCTGCAACCCGATAGCCAGTCTGAGGACGCTTTCCAGATTCAGCTTGAAAACCATGGAGTTCTGAATCCGCGAAAGCATGCCCTGATCGAAAGTGTAAAGTCGGCAGAAATCTGACTGCTTGAGACCCAATTCACTCAGGCGTTCTCTGACAAAGATCGAAAGCGGAGTCTGTTCGATGGAGGCCGACTGCTTCATTGGTTCATTTCGATTTGACCGGTTAATGCTGGCGTCAGCGCCTGAACCTAAAGTTTGATTTATACTGTTCAGCGAATGTTGGTTCATAACAAAGCTTTGATGGTTAATTCATTAGCGCCCTCTGCCGATGTACGTCATGAAGCTGCTGATGCTGGTCAACGAGGCGACGAAGGCGAGTTTTTTCTTCGCATTGCCGCTGACCATGACCGTATCGCCAGGTTGCAATTCCAGGTTTTCTTCAGCAGTAGCCTTACCTTCGAGTAATTTTTTTAAGTTTATCTCGCGTGTGCCGATCCGCCCGCTGATCTCCTGACGATAGACGGTGACGTTAGATTTGCTACCGTATTCAGTGAATCCGCCAGCTTCCTTAATGGCGTCCAGGACGCGCATTGGCTCATTCATTATCAAAATTCCAGGGCGCAGCACTTCGCCCAGCACTCCGACCTTGGCGCTTTTCGTTTCGAGCAGGGAAATGCTGACCTTTGGATTCAACAGATATTCACTTAATTCTTTGGTCAGCTCTTCGGTTAATTGCGGGACGGTCCGTCCTGCTACTTCGACATCGCCAAGCAGTGGATGGTAAATGCGTCCGACCGGAGAAATCTTGACTTTTTCAAGCGAGTAATCAGGTTGTCCGACAATTCGCACCGCTATTTCATCGTTGGGGCCAAGCTTGTAACTCTCATGAAATTTTAGATAAACGTTATTGAGTATCTGATTGTCCGACTCGGTTGGTGGGTGGTTGTTCTGCTCGCCTGCCGGAGCTTTTGGTGTCTGATTATTTTGAACTATCGGCTTCTCCGTTGAAGGCGAGGGCGTACTTTGTGCCAGGACGCCAAAGTTGCAAAATAACAGGAATGCTATCGTCTGATGAAATCCAACCAGTTTTTGAGTAGTCATGATCAACTCCTGTAGATGACAAAATCATTTTCGTGTCGTGCGATTAATCACTACCCCGGAAATATCTTCCTGAGAAAGTAGCGCGACAGCTTTTCCCATCTGTCCTGCCGTGGTGGTGTTCGGGCGAACGACCATTAAGGTGGTGTCAACGATCTGGGTCAATAAATTGGCATCAGCGGAATCCAGCAGGGGGGGCGAGTCAAAGAGCACGAAATCGAACTCGGGCTCAAATAAACTCAGCATTTCATGAAATGCTGGTGACGCTAAAATTTCCGCTGGATTATCAATCGCTTCCCGTGTGACCAGCGCCGTAATGCCCAATGGTCGTAAGGTGACGGCAGCTTCGCCAATTTGCTTATTGCTGGCAAAGACTTCGGCAATGCCAGTTTCTGAATCCAATCCCAGGAGGCGCATGACGGAAGGCCGTGAAAAATCACTGTCCACTACGAGGACACGCAATTTAGCGCGCGCCAAAGCGCCGGCCAGATTGAGCATCACGCTGGTTCGCCCTTCACCATGATGAGCTGAAACGAAGAGAATTCGTTTGAATTGACGCCGAGCCGAGGCCGTAATTAAATTGACAGCCAGTTTCCGGTATTGTTTTTCAGCCTCCGGGGAAGGCAGGTCTTGTAACATAAATAAATGTGGATCAATGCGATCAGGGTCAAGTGTGACAGTTTTCCCCGACCTGACCAGCGCCTGACGAAATGAAGTGGCTTCTTCGAGTCCAAAATGTCTGGATTCGGTTAATGTTGTTGTTGTGGATGAACGGGTGAAACCGTTTTTCCTCATGGGGACTGGAACCCGGCTATTGGTTAGCGCCAGAAATGCTTTCTGCCCTGGAGGAATGCCAGTGCCTGGAGTTTCCTCATCTGTATCGTCATTAATATCGTCATTAATATCGGCAATATCGTCATAAATCTTTTCCATTAGATTTTCCTCGCTTTGAGACAACGGAGCAAAATATTTCGTTAATATTTTGTGCGTCAGGTTAGCGGTTCCCCAGAATTTGAAAAACTCCGATTCCGTTCAGTAATAAATAAAACAGCGGCACTGCTAAGGCAGCTAGTACCAGTGTTAGAAAGCCGCGTGCCAGCACCAATCGTTGCGAGCGATTGCTTTCCGCCGGGGTCAATGTTTCGGGAATGGCGGCCAGTACTGGCGTCCCCAGAAAATAATCAATATCCCGTTCATCCTGAAGCCGCGCAATCTGCGGCGCTTCAAGCACCAGGGCGGCTGCCAGCCCTATCCCCAGCGACATCATCAGTCCAATTAATTTAAGCAGGTTGCGATTTGGAGCCACTGGTTGTTGCGAAACTGTGGGTTGATCCACGACCAGGAAAATTCCGGTTCCGCCTGTTAATTGTCTTTGTAATGATTCACGTCGGACCAGTAGTGCTTTCTGGCGGTCAATCAAATTGGTGTACGTCTGCCCGCTGAAATCCTGCACCTGAGGCGCAGCGGGGGAAGTTTCCGTCCGGGTAAAAGCAGTTGAAGGATCAACTGACGGCAGCGAAGTCAGGAATTGTTTTTTACGCTCAAGCTCACGTTTGGTGACTTCAGCTTCCGTTTCCAGTCTTGCCAGTTCACGTTGATGATCGCGTAATTCCCGCGCTTCCAGCGAAGCCAGCGGCGATTCAGTTTCGCCAGTTGTGGTTATCGCTGCCAGTTGACGATTGACCTCAGCTAATTGGTTGCGCGTTTGGATGACTTTGGGATTCTTTTCAGTGTATTGCGTTGAGTACGTTACCAATAATCCTTCAAGTTCAGCTTTTCTAAGCTGTAACGTGGCTTGCGCAGGATTCGCTGTGACAGTCGGAGCTTTTGATTTGACCAGTTTCTGTTGCTCGGTAATTTGCTTTTTAAGCGTCACAATTTGTTGTTCTAGTCCAAACTGCTTGTCGTTGAGCGATTCAATCGCTGAGGCAGTTGTCAATCGTTGTGAGTTGACTGCTGCCGGGTCAAGCACGGTTTTAGGCGGGGTCACAGTCTTGTTTTTTTGCTGCGCTGAGTTGATAAACTGATGAAGCTCGTTTTCGACCTGCGCCGATTCATTATCAACAGACGCTAATTCCTCACTTGCTTGTTTGATGGCGGTCGCGTTTGAATGGTCGAAAATAGCAATTAGTTCGCCCATCACTTGTTGCGCAATTTTCTGATCGGGGTGGCGGTAAGAGATCGCAATTGATTCCGGCCCTTCCGGGTAATACCCTCTCAATTTGGTTTCGGTTTTAATGGCTTTGCGCATTTTAACGACAGCTTCATCAGTGTTTTTGAGATCCGGGTAAATAGCGTATTTGTAGATGAATGATTCCAGCAGGGTCTGACTGGTTAGCTGTTGCGTGGTGTTTGTGACTTGTGCGGAAATGACCTGAGGCTCAGTTCCGTTTTTAGAAGAAATGGCGATCACCCCACGCGACTCATAAGCGTCTGGTAGTTGGTTGATAATCAGGAATGTTGCCAACAACATAGCGGTAGCGACCAGCCCAATAGCCTTCTTACGAAGCCAGATGAGCAAGAGAAGCTCTGGAAGTTTACGAGGTCTAATATTGCCCATTTCTACTCCGGTAAGTTTTGGCTCGAGACTGTTTGAGCGTAATTGGCTGAAAGCGATTATGGCCTGCGATATGAAGAAGTTCTTTGAGACGTTTTAATCGGTCACGCTCAAGCCCGGTTGCCAGACCAAGCAAAATCAACCCCAAAAGCACCAGCAGGAAAGACTCCTGCTGGTAAAACGAGGAATTTTTCGGATGGGCCTGGCAAATCATCGGGGTCAGCAACTGAGCTACCAGCCCGATGAAGAAAACGGCATACGAATAATGTAGGTGAACACTAAACATAGTCTTTGGGGGCATCCATTGACTCACACATCTACTTATCCGCCGAAAATATTTATCAAAAAAATATTTACAGCAGAGAACGAGGTAGCTACTTAAACAAATCAGAGTAAATCTTTATTTATTGTTTAAGAGCAAACAATTATTTTAGTTGGGGGAGATTATTTTGTTGTTTTCAACAAAATATCACATCAGAGGATATCCTTATAAACCAAATTCAAGAAGGAAATCATTGTTAATGCCGGGTAACGTGATTTTCCCTGTAAATCTCTGTAGCTTTCACCAGCAAACTATTTTAAACGCAAATGGTTTGCTGGTGAAAGCTATTCTCAGTGTTTACTGAAAGGCTGACTTATCTTATCTTGACAATGCTCAGGATACAGATGGAGGCTGGATTTCGCATCGTTGAATACGACCAATTTTCTTAGCCTAATTGAGCCATTACGATTATTAAAAATATAGCCTTATGAGTCTATGTTCAGTTTGAACTTATTTCAAATAAGATAGCTTTAAGTCAAGTCCGAAGCCCTTAACGTAAGTAGTATATCATTATATCCGCTAACCAGACACTATCTTAAATTTGTTCAATATGATGGCTCGGAACTATGTATTGAAAGTGGTTAAAGAGATTATTTCAGGTTAGAGGGATGGTCGTGTGTAGCGTTAAATTAATTCAAGAATGATTAACCTGGATTAAGCTATCTGCTGGATAAAAATCAGATAGGTAACTTCGCCAATCCATGGCGGTAAGAGTAAATTGCTAACTCGAATCGGTCCGAAACCCCTAACTTATCAAAGATGGAGGTCAGATGATGCCGTACGGTAATTTCGCTAATGAAGAGGCGTTCGGCAATTTGTTTATTTCGTAAGCCCTGTCCGATTAGCGTCACGACTTCGCGTTCGCGACCAGTGATTGAGGCAATCTTGACAGTTTCAGGATCGGCATCAATTGTTTGTGTATGGTTTGAATGCCACATTCCGCCAATGACCCGAGCCATCATCGCCCGATTGATCCAGACCTCGCCGGCATGAATTCTTTCGATGGCTTTGAGTAAAACTTCTGCGGATTCTTTTTTATTAACAATCCCCATGGCTCCCATTCGAATGGCGTTGAGATTGATCTCAGGATCATCCTCTTCGGTTAATAGCAGAAGCTTCGTTCTGGCTGTGCTCAGTACTTGTGGGATCACGTCAAGACTGCTCTGGTGATTGAGAGAAGTCAGGTCAAGCAGAATAATGTCTGGGGCTTCGGATGCCAGAGCGATAGCTTCAATGTATGACTCGGCTTCTCCGATAACTTCCAGCCCCGGATGGCTTTCAATCAGCATTCTCAGTCCGGTTCGAACGATAGGCTGTTCATCAATCAGTAGTATGCGAATATTTTTTAAAGTAGTATTCATTATTTGTAAGTTAATAGTTATTGATTATCTTTCGTAATTCATGGGGCTCGGTACCACCTGAGAACGGACAGGTCGCCTAAAATTGGGGAGTTTTATATCGGGAAGTCAGGTAGCACCTGAATAATAATGGAGCCAATAATAAAAACCACTTCGAAATTAATTAGTTCTGTAATTGCTTTCAGGGTTTATGCTTGCTCCAATAAATAATAGAACTCAGTGCTCAGGGGAGAAATAATAATGGAACGTGCTGAGGTAGTTATACTTCCTACCCAACGTCATTAAGAATTCAAGTTAATCTCCGCCAACAACTTTTGCCTCCTAAGGCAATTTGGCTGTATAGCAACTGTTAAACGTTAATACTGGAGAGGGAGTAAACCGCTAGTTTCGTATACAACACGTCTTCAGCGGTGTCAAGGCTTTTAATTTTACTGATTCGTGCAAAATTCATTCTATCAGGTTTCGAGCCGAGTGAGAATGCTATCTCACTGCTGTCGTTGATAAAATGCAGATGGTGCTGGCGCGGGGTAGTCCTCCGATTGGTCACTGGCGAACACAAAAGCGGCGTCAGCACCGCTCCACTCAAAACTCTCGCTCCTGGAATTTACAGAGTAAGTATTTTCAACTATTCTGTCGTTGGTAACAATCCCAACGCGCTTTATTAGCGCATCAACATGAAAATTCTGACAACTGTTGCGCCGATGTTTGTGCGCTTTTGATTGGAGACCAACAACATGAAACCCTTATTTGTACTTTTGTTTACGCTGGCTTGCTGTGTCTATTTTCCCCCATCACTTTTGGCGCAGAAAAAATCCAAGCCCATTGTTACCAGAACAGTTGATGATAAAACACTCCGACTTGCTGATGCGCGTCAAGGGGATTGGCTGACCCATGGACGCAATTATGCGGAAACGCGCTTTAGCCCGCTGAACAAAATCAACGACAAAAGCGTCGGGCAACTTGGTTTGGCTTGGGCTTATGACACGAATACAATGCGAGGGCTTGAGGCCTCTCCGATTATTGCCGATGGCGTGATGTATACGACAGGCAGTTGGAGTGTTGTCTATGCGCTGGATGCGCGGACAGGCAAGCAGCTCTGGAAATACGATCCTGAAGTCCCCAAAAAATTCGGAGCCAAAGCCTGCTGCGATGTTGTCAATCGCGGTGTAGCTTTATACAAGGGGAAAGTTTTTGTCGGCACTCTTGATGGTCGTTTGATCGCACTTGAGGCCGCCACGGGAAAAGTGGTTTGGAATGTAGTCACTGTGGATCAAACACAGTCGTACACCATTACAGGTGCTCCGCGTGTTATCAAAGGTAAAGTCGTGATTGGTAATGGGGGCGGCGAATATGGCGTCCGCGGTTACATCACCGCTTACGAGGCAGAGACTGGAAAACAAAGCTGGCGATTTTTTGTGGTTCCAGGCGACCCAGCCAAAGGATTTGAATCAAAAGCGATGGAGCGTGCCGCGAAAACCTGGGACGGTGAATGGTGGAAGTTAGGTGGTGGTGGGACGGCGTGGGATTCGATGGCGTACGACCCTGATTTGAATTTGATGTATGTTGGTACGGGAAACGGTTCGCCCTGGAATCAACAAATTCGCAGTCCAAAAGGTGGCGATAATCTCTATCTTTCTTCCATCGTGGCACTACGCCCGGACACCGGAGAATACGTCTGGCACTATCAGACTACGCCGGGCGATTCGTGGGATTATACCGCGACACAGCACATGATTTTGGCAGATTTGAAAATTGCCGGACGCACTCGCAAAGTGCTAATGCAGGCTCCGAAAAACGGATTTTTTTATGTGCTGGATCGGGCGACCGGGGAATTGATTTCTGCGGAGGCTTTTGCTGAAATTAGTTGGGCCAAAGGTGTAGACAAAAAGACCGGGCGTCCGATTGAAATTCCTACGGCGCGTTACAAAACAAATTATTCGTTGCATACACCCGGCCCGCTCGGCGCGCACAACTGGCAACCGATGTCGTTTAATCCAAAGACTGGGTTAGTGTATATTCCGGCACAGGATGTTCCCGGTTTTTATTCCCCTGATGTGAATTTTAAACCACGCGCCGGATGGTGGAATTTAGGCGTAGATTTTGGGCCAGTGCTGAAGGACGTTCCTGATCCGAAACAAATTCCGCCCGGACATTTGCTGGCGTGGGATCCGGTGAAGCAACATGAGGTTTGGCGTGTGTCATATAAGATGATGTGGAATGGCGGAACGCTGACAACCGCAGGGAATCTGGTTTTCCAGGGAACTTCAGACGGAAGATTTGTTGCCTACAGCGCCGACAAAGGCGAAAAGCTTTGGGAGATAAATGTCGGCATCGGAATCATCGCTCCGCCTGTGACGTACCAGATTGATGGCGTTCAGTACGTGACGGTGATGGTTGGTTGGGGCGGAGCGTTTCCGCTGACTGGCGGTTATTCCTATATCCCTGAATTGAATACAGTGAATGTCGGGCTAGTGCTAACCTTTGCTTTGAATGCCAAACAGAAATTGATGCCTTTGCCGAAAATACCCCAAGCGGCGGTTCCTCCGATTGAATCAAATGCTACAAAAGATGTGATCGCCAAAGGCAATACGATGTATGCGTTTTATTGCGCCGTTTGCCATGGTGCAGGAGCCGTTGGCGGCGGCGGATTGACTCCGATGCTGCCTGTTTCAAGGCCTGCAATTTT
>JAYVRW010000397.1:0-10362 GCA_043775925.1 Blastocatellia bacterium | reverse complement strand
CTCTGCTCAATCGCTCTCTTCACCCTAATTTCATTGACTCTTTTCGCGCAAGAGAAAACTTCTGAATCACCCCAAATTCACTTCCATCATTTGCATCTTAACGTCACCGATCCAGTGGCTTCGGCAGATTTTTATACCAGTAAATTCGATTGTGAAAAGGCTAAGTTTGATGGCAAACAAGCTGCCGTCTGGGCGCAAAAATCGTGGCTGCTCTTTAATAAAGTCAAGCAAGCGCCCGGACTGGATTTCACTTCGACTATTTGGCACATGGGCTGGGGAGCTGAAGATATGAAAGCGACCTACGCCAAACAAGTGGCGATGGGGACGAAATTTTTCGAGCCAATCAATGACATCAGTGACATTGGCGGTAACGTGGGGGCCAAAGATTTATTTTACTATTCCTACGTCCAAAGCCCTGATAATGCGCTCATCGAACTGAATACCGCGCGTCATCACAACTTCGGACATTTGCATTTGTTCAGTGCTGATCCGGTTTCAGCGGCGGAATGGTACGGTCAACATTTTGGCATCAAGCTTTCCGCTGCGCTCAAAAATCCCAACGCCCGTAAGCCTCGCCTCTATCGTGAAATCCAAATCGGCCCCAGCGCATCGTTCAATATTGATAACGTCAACGTCATTATTTTTCCGATTGAATACCCCAAAAAGGCGTATGCGAATCAATGGAAAGATCGGATGACTTTTGCCTCCACGAAAGGCACAGCCATTGACCACATCGCCCTGAGCGTTGACGACTTATCGGCGATGCTCAAACGGTTGAAAGCCGATAGCGTAAAAATCCTTCAGGCCATTAAGCCGATTAAAGGAACAAAGATTCGCTCTGCCTTCATCGAAGGCCCCGATAACCTGCTGATTGAATTGGTGGAAGGACATGCGAAGAAATAAATTTAAAATGGTGGACGGGGGTCGGGGATCGAGGGTCGGATTTTGGCTGCGAATTCTGATTGTATTCAGTACTATTTTTGGCGCAATGGTGATGGTGTGGGCGCAGCAGGATTCGGCTGAAAAAAAACCACTTGATCCGAAAGCGTGGGGTAGCAATAGTGTCGGCAAGGGCATTCCCGAATACGTTCACGGCGACGAATGCCTGTTTTGTCATCGCACGAATATTGGTCTTAACTGGCAGAAAAATGCTCACGCGGCGGCGTTACGGCAAATCGAAGACGCGCCTGATTTAGAGCATGTATTGAAGCTGCCGGAATTAGCAGCAACGAAAGATATTACTTATTTTCTCGGCGCACGAAAGTACATCCGCTTTTTGAAAAAAGATGGCTACGGAAAATTTGCGATGCTCAATGCGAAGGCTGCCATTGATCAGGATCACCAGGTCACCAAATGGAGCGATCACGAAAAATTAGCCTGGGACAAAGATAAATTCGCTAACAATTGTGTCGGTTGTCATGCGACCGGAATTGATGCAAAAACCAAAACTTTTGCGGGCTTCGGATTGGATTGCTACACCTGTCATGGCGCCGTGACGTTGGAACATACCAACAATACTTCGTTGATGATTCTATCCAGGCGGCGACGCAACGAGGCAAACATCATTACTTCGCTGTGCGCGCAATGTCATTTGCGCGAAGGGAAATCTAAATCTACCGGGCTTCCCTATCCAAATAGTTTTATCGCAGGAGACAATTTATTTCAGGACTATGAAATTGATTGGAAGAAGGTGGACGATGAAAAACTTGACCCGCTGGAGCGCCATATTTATCGCAATGTTCGTGAGGTAGCCGTAGACGGAAAGACTACGACGACCTGCATCAGTTGCCATCAGGTACATTACGACACGAAAGAAAAATCTTTAATGAAACACCGGCTCGTACCGCAGTCGGAGTCCTGCTTTGATTGTCATCTGAATGAATCACAGATGAAAACCGTGAAGCCTTACACCAGGACCAATCGCGTTTGTGAGTATTGACGGACTGGAGCGCAAGCGTCCCCCGCTTACAAACGTCGCGTGAGCGGCGTAAAAAATTGCGCAACGAAAAATTCACAGAAAATGTATGACGCTACGCTTGGAGCAAGCGGGACGCTTACGCTCCAGTCCTACCGCACCCGATTCCGATATGCCACACACTGCTCCAACACACGACGATATTCGCGCACATCAACATCGCGCTCACAACAGAACAACATTAATTCTCCATCATCCCGGAAGTTCCCATCCCATTCGATGAGTTTGGCGTCATCCCAATCTGAAGAATACTGCTGTATTTTCTCGTCTTCGAGACGGTCAAAATAAGCCCGTAGGTTGAAACTGGTTTCGTCCATTGCTTCATCTGTCGGGTCTTGCTCAAAATTCCAAGTTGGTTGTTGAAAGTCCATAAAAAATTTCAATTAATTAATCTGAATGATATTGCCGAATACTGAATGTTAGGCGTATAATTCGCTCGCCTTCCAAACTGTACATTAATTTCGATTCATAGTTCTTGTACCGTTTGTATTTTCAAAAGTACTAAAAAAATCTAGCTGGGATTCGTAAACAGAAAATACATAAAAGCTGACATTCGAGCAGCGTCAAGAAGATATAGCATTTCTCTTTCTATGTCTTATATCAAAACTTCTCTTAACTTTAAATGCAGAGTTTATAACGTATATTCTCCTGTGTGAAAAAAAACGTTTGAGGCTCAATCTTCAGGTAATAATCAATCCATTTTCCCCGCGTGGGAAAAATAAGGAGATCAAAGGCAATATGCGAAGTATTTCCCCAACTCACATCAGCATCACTCTTGTGCGCAACTTTCTTTGCGTAGGTTTATTAGCAGTACTGGCAACCGTCGGATTAGCGCAAGCCCCGGTTGGCACTATTTCGGGTCTGGTCACTGATCCATCCGGCGCAGTCCTGCCCAATGCGACAGTCACGATTAAAAATAAAGCCACGGGCGCTGAGCGCAAAGTCACCTCATCTGCTGAAGGTGCCTACTCTGTACCTGCTTTACCTGCCGGTCAATATAGCATTTCAACCCAGGTGAAAGGATTCAGCACTCAGCAGCAGGAAGTTACAGTAACCATTGGTTCAATTATAACAGTTGAATCAAAAATGCAGGTTGGGCAGACAACTGAAATCGTCAATGTCGAAGGTTCAGGTTCCGCACAACTTGCCACCGAATCTCATTCAGTTGATGGCGTTATTACGCGGCAGAAAATTCAAGAACTTCCCCTCAACGGGCGTAATTTTTTACAACTGGCGTTCCTGGAACCAGGCGTATCCACCAATGCGGGTTCGACTTCGCAATATAATTCCTTGTTTTCAGTTTCGATTCTTGGCGGAGATTCAGGTAAAACTGCCATTACCGTAGATGGAGGTAATATCCGCAATTCCATTGAAGGTGGAACCGGCATGAACTTCTCGCAGGAAATGGTGCAGGAATTCCAGCTCTCATCAGCCAACTTTGATCTTTCGACCGGAATTACCAGTGTCGGCGCGGTTAATATCGTCTCACGCAGCGGGGGCAATAGCTTCCACGGCTCTGGCTATTACTATTACCGTGATCATAACATGTCAGCGTATCCGGGATTAAAACGTGTCTGCCAGGAGACTCCAACCAATCCTGTCTGCCTGAACGCAGGAGATAAAAAACGAGTCGAGGATCCCTTCTTCGCTCGCAGCAATCCAGGCTTTGTACTGAGCGGCCCGATCAAGAAAAATCGCGCCTATTTCTTTTCTAATTATGAATATACCAAACAGACTCAGGCGTT
The DNA here is from genome assembly GCA_043775925.1 of Blastocatellia bacterium. GTDB lineage: Bacteria > Acidobacteriota > Blastocatellia > RBC074 > RBC074 > JAFDVL01. Next base: position 6,642 of record JAYVRW010000397.1, on the reverse strand, counting down.
CACCGTGCAGCCTAATCTTCCCTCTATCGCAGGATTAGCAGGAAACTTTAGCAGCCCCTACGCTGGACACTTATTAAGCGTTAAAGTTGATGTCAAACTCAGTGAAAAGCATAATATTTTTGGACGATTTTCTAATGACAAGAATCAGGGTTTTGGCCCCAGAGGAGGGGCGACCTTACCTTCCAACTGGCTCCAAAACGTCAACACTTCCAGACAATCAGTAATAGGCTTAACGTCAGTCTTTAAACCAACCCTGGTCAACGATTTCCGTTTCAGTTTTACCTACTGGCGTAACCGTAATCTATTTGCCGACAACACTGTCTGTGCTGGCTGTTTGGGCCTAGGGTTCGGAGAACTTTCAATTAACGGATCAAATTTGGTATTGGGCAACACCCAGAACGCGACGCAAGGTCGTGATCTGTATCGTTACAACTTCACTGACAATTTAACCTGGCAAAAAGGTGCACATCGCTTTCGTTTTGGAACAGAACTGGAGACAGCGCCAGGCACAGGGTTCTGGGGCTATTGTGATCCAGCTTGTAACACCGCCGCTCCGCCTGAGTTAGTTAGAAGCCTGCCGATTCCAGCCGCGACAATTGCAGCATTATTTCCAACGCTGCCAACGGTGGTACGCACTAATGCCGATCTGCTTAATCTACCATTTCTGGGTGGTGTAATTGGCGTTGGCGATCCGGCACAGCCTCCGCCCTATAACATTGACAAAGCCAAAGTCAATAATCGGATGCGCTTTTATGGGCAGGATACCTGGAAAGTAACTTCCAAATTCACGCTCAATTATGGTTTGTCGTGGAACTTTGAAAGTACCTTAGTCAACCGCGATATTGATAAGCCAAAATTTCTGGCTCCACTTTATGGCAGTGACTTAACTGCAACAAATAATAATTACAAGAATTTTTCTCCGTCACTTGGCATCGCGTATGCCTGGAATTCCAAGACCGTCATCCGTGCCGGGGCAGGAATTTACTGGGACACTGAATCACTCTATCGGCGCTTACAGGAACGCGCTTTTATTGGCCCGATTGGCAATGGTCGCATCCAGTTTCCAGCCAGCGGATTTACTAACATCTTTCCTGGCATTTTCAACATCAGTCGAGGAGTCATCCCTGTTCCAGTTGGCGCCACCTTACCGCAAGGCGAATTGACCAATCTGACGGTGGGTCAATATAATCAAATTGTCGCAGCACAACTTCCGGCTATAACAGCGGCACTGGCTCCGAAAAATCTCAACGACTTAACGTTGCGTTCAATTGACATCAATAAAGCAGGGGCGCAACTTTATCCCAAAAACTATCCGGTACAACGCAGCTATCAGATGACTGCCGGATTACAACGCGATCTTGGTCACGATATGGTGATCAATGTTGATTTTGTGAGAAGAGTCTTTACCAATCTCCTGCTTGGCGAAATTGATCAAAATCGCTTTAATCGCCGCATTGCTGGTGTGCAATCACCTGTCATTCGGATTTGTACTCCAGCAGAGAGAAGCAATCCAGCCATTCAATGCTCTAACGGCTCCATTACCTTCTGGACTCCCGGTGGACGCAGCACGTATAACGGATTATTGGTCAAACTCGACAAGCGTTTTACCAAACACTTCTTATTCACTGCATCTTATGCCCTGACCAATAATCATGGACTCAATGGCATCAACAATCTGGATAACTATTTCAGCACCTGGGGGCCGCAAGGTGGGCGGCACTCACTAAATGTTTCAGGAATTGTTGAATTGCCCTGGGGCTTTCAGTTGGGTCTGATTTCATCTATGGGTAGCAAAAGTCCATTAACTGCGACGGTTTCAGGTGTTGACCTGGACGGTGATGGAACAACGGTTGAACCACTTCCCGGACTTGCCTGGAATTGTCTGAATCGCGGCTGTGGTAAAACCGAATTGGCAGCAGCAGTCGCAGCCTGGAACACGAAGTATCCAACAGGCTCAAAAGATGCGCGGGGTTCGGCCATCCCGCAACTCTCATTGCCTGCCAGCTACGATTTAGGAGATAATTTCAGCTCACAGGATATAAGGATCAGCAAGAAATTCATCTTCAAGGAGAATTATAAGTTTTCCATTTTTACTGAAATGTTCAACGTCTTCAATATCGCCAATCTCAGCGGCCACAACTTCACAGTCAATACCGCTGGAGCTTTTGGGCAAGCGACTTCACGTGGAAACCAGGTCTTCGGATCAGGAGGTCCACGTGCCATCCAATTCGGAGGACGCTTCGAGTTTTAACCACTAACTAATATTAGTATTTACGAAAAGCCCACTCTCTTTGATCAAAGAGAGTGGGCTTTTTATTTAAAAACTCAGGATTCAGTTAGAATATTTTTCCAATTAGGCATACTATCAATTATTAGGACAGTTTAATTAGTTCGCTGAAAATCAAAAACGGAGGTTCCCTCTTTTCCGCTTTCTCTTTCCTGATTTCAGCGAACTAATTAAGCTGTCCTTTGCTATATGTCCTAAACGGTTGACGGTTGCGCTCAGTTACATTTTTTTTGCCTGGTAGCTTATTTTACCTTCGCTCAATGAATCTTAAACGCATTTATTTTTCAGTTTCGGCTCTTCTCTTAATCGTCGCGCTTGGCACGCTCGGCTATCATCTGATCGAAGGGTGGAGCTATTTTGATTCCCTTTACATGACCGTCATCACGCTCGCGACAATTGGCTACGGAGAAACTCACGAGCTTTCATTTTATGGTCGAGCGTTCACCCTAATCTTAATTGTACTCGGAGTCAGTGCGGTAGGTTTTATGTTGACGATGCTCACCCAGACGTTGATTGAGACGCAGGTCGCAGCAGTTTTCGGGAGGCGCAAATTGTATAAAGACATCGGTAAACTTAAAAATCATCATATCATTTGCGGAGCCGGACGGGTTGGCATCCGCATCATTGATGAATTCAAAAAAAAGAATGCTGATTTCGTCGTCATTGAACGCGATCCGATGGTCGCAGATCGCTTATTACAGCAGGGCAATCTGGTTTTGATTGGAGATGCGACGGATGAAGCAGTTCTTGAGGGAGCGAATGTCAGCACTGCTCGCAGCCTGATTGCCGCCGCTTCCAGCGACGCTGAAAATGTCTACGTGGCGCTGACCGCACGCGGACTGAATCCTGATTTATACATCGTCTCCCGTGCTTACGACCAGGCCGGAGAAAAACAAATGCGCCGTGCCGGAGTCAACAAAGTCGTGTCTCCGAATTTAATCGGGTCGCATCGGATGGCACAGGCCGCAATGTCTCCGGCGGTCGCTGATTTTATTGAATTGACGACGATGACCGAATCACTGGATTTGATTTTTGAGCAAATTCGCATTGAGCCGGATTCAATTCTGGCTGGCAAGCAAATCAAAGATTCGGGGATTCGCGCCGAACATAACGTCATCATCGTCGCTATCACCGACAACAAGGGGGTCATGAATTTTAATCCGGCTGGCGACAAAGAACTTCGTGTGGGAGATTTATTAATTGCCATCGGAACCCCCATCGGATTAAAAAAACTGGCAGAAGTGGCGAATTATGAACGGGATTAAAGGGATGAGTGCTGAGTGTAAGATGGTTAGTTTGTCGCGCTTGCTTGCAACTCTTTTATTTCACTTCTCAGCACTTTCCTCTCAGCACTTTTTTTAGATCGCTTCAATCTCGGCAATTTCATCTGCGCTCAAACGAAATTCTCCTGCGCCAATCACGCCGCTGACCTGTTCAGCCGTACGGATTCCGACAATCGCTGCTGTCACTTCCGGTTTTCTGAGAGTCCAGGCAATCGCCGCTTCACCGGCAGTACGTCCGTGTCGTGCGCCGATTTGTTTGAGCTTATCGGCTAATTCCAGATTACGCGAAAGCATTGGTTCCTGAAAAAAATCACGCTTCTTCCGCCAATCATTATCGGGAAAATTCGCTACGCGCTCTTTCGACATTTTACCGCTGAGCAGTCCCGACGCCATCGGAGAATACGCCAGAATCCCAATATTATTAGCACCGACAAACGGAAGAATCTCGGCTTCGATGTCGCGTTTAATCAATGAATATGGTGGTTGCAATGAAGTAATCGGCGCAATCGGCTGAATCTTTTGCATTTGCTCAACATTAAAATTTGAAACGCCGATGTGACGCACTTTACCTTCGGCTTTAAGCTTCGCCAAAGTCTCCCAACCTTCTTCAATATCTTCAAGCGGGATCGGCCAATGAAGTTGATACAGATCAATGGTCTCAACGTTGAGATTTCGCAGGCTTTGTTCACATTCACTACGAATCGAAGCTGCTTTCAAGCATCCATACAGTGCGCCATCGTCATCGCGCAGCCGTGAACATTTCGTAAAAACGTAAGGCTTATTAGTGAGTCCGGCAATGGCTTGGCCGACGACCTTTTCTGAATGTCCGTGACCATACACCATCGCGGTATCAATCCAGTTCATTCCCGCATCAATTCCGGCGCGAATGGCATTGATTGATTCCTGATCGTCCTGATCTCCCCAGGCAAAAGCCCAGTCGCCTCCGCCAATCGCCCAGGCTCCAATGCCAATCGGCGTGATGTTAAGATCGCTATTTCCAAGTTGTCGTGTCTGCATTTTTCCTCCGTAATATTTAACTAAGATGATAATTGACAATCGTGTGTTCCAAGCCTACCCTATTATTGATTATGCTGGAAACAATAGAAGCCATTTACGAGAACGGAACCTTCAAACCACTGCATCCGGTTGATTTACCAGAGGGAACACATGTGCAGGTCAACACCCTTATTTCTCCGTTACTGCAATCAGCTAAAGACGTACAACGTCGCGCCTTGCGTTATGCTTTGACTAATTTTGGTGATGCTTTGAGTGTGGGCTTTCCATCCTTACAAGGACAAGACTCGAAGGCATTTTGGTCAATTGATGTTCGACGTACAGCGACTAACGAATTATGCGGTGTACTGAAATTGAGCGCAGCCGATTATTCAGTAATTTCCTGGCTACCCTCTTAATTCTTCATGAAACTCACGGCTTATAAACAAGAGCAGCCTCATACCTGTGCTGTTGCCTGTTTGCGAATGGTCGCCGGATTTTACGAATTTCCCGCACTGAAGCTGACTTGCTTAATCTATGCCATACGACTTTGGACGGCACCACACCAGAGGCTCTTGCTGAGGCAGCAATTAAATTAAGATTGTCTGCTTCGATTTCATACGATAATTCCACTATTCTTTCTACGAACCCAAATCAACCGACAATCGTTTTTCTTGGAGTTCCTGCGCCCACATCATCTTTAGAAATAAATATCCATGCAGTTGTCGTTGCCAAAGTTGAAGCCGACACTGTGAATTACCTTGATCCTACGGATGGATTAGAACATTCGCAGGAAAAGCAAGTATTCAATGCACACTGGTACAATGCATTGAATACTGCCATTATCATCACTCGTAACTAAGGGCGATTTAAGATTCTACCCCATCTTCTTTTTCCTTCGACTTTAATCCAGAGCGCCCATCATATTTAATAAAAGCAGGCAATAAAGCCCCAACCACAACTGATCCAATCACACACAAGATTCCACCCGAAACTACTGACGTGCGAACATTATAAAGACTGGCAACAAATCCAGCTTCGGCGTTCCCCAACATCGGGCCGGTGGTGTAGCTGACTAATTCGATTCCTGCCAGCCTTCCGCGCAGATGATTCGGGATGGATTGATTCCACATCGTCATCCGAAAAATTCCGCTAATGCCGTCGGCTGCGCCCGCTAAAGCTAAAAATACTAATGCCAGCCACAGCTTGGAAGACAAGCCAAATCCGATGATTGCCACGCCCCATGCTGTCGCCGCAATCGCTATCGCCAGCCCGTGTTTATTGATCTGCGCTGTCCAGCCTGAAGTCAGAGAAACCAGCAAAGCGCCGACCGCAGGCATCGCATAAAATAAGCCTAACGAAGAGTTTCCAAACTCCTCCGCCATCGCCGGAAACAACGCAATCGGCATCCCAAAAAACATCGCATTCAAATCTATCAGGTAAGTTCCCAGCAGGTCTTTGCGCCCCCAGGCGTAGCGCATTCCTTCTTTGATGGAGCGAAAATTTACGCCTTCAGATTTTTCCGGCGCTGGCGTTGCCTTCATCAAAATTAACGTCATGAGTGAAACTAAAAACGTCGCCACATCAATTCCGTAGGCAACAGCCGCGCCCAAAGTTGAAGCGATAATTCCGCCAAAAGCAGGACCGGCAATCGCTGCGAAATTGTAGCGCAACATCCCAAGCGCCGAAGCAGCCGACATCAATTCAGGTGGAACAATCTTCGGGATGAGGGCTTCCCGCGCTGGTTGTTGCAACGCCGCGACTGCTGCGTAAAAAAATGTCACGACGAATAAAAACCAGACGCTGGGCTGTGGTAAATATGCGTTGATAAACAGCAAAGCTATTAAAAATGCTTTCGCAATTTCAGTGAGGATGATCCATTTACGACGGTCTACGGCATCAGCCAAAGCTCCGCCGATAAAGGCTAAGGTGAACATCGGCACGAATTCTACGACGCCGATTAATCCCACTAAAACATTGGAGTGGGTCAGTTGATAAACCTGCCAGGGGAAAACCGCATACGTCATCATTGAACCGAACGCCGAAACGAGTTGTCCAATAAAAAGGAGCCGAAAATCG
>JAYVRW010000396.1:0-3074 GCA_043775925.1 Blastocatellia bacterium | reverse complement strand
CCAACACTACCGAACCAAAGATGACGAATTCGGACTTGGAAAACGCCATCAAAGGAAAAATCGAGACCGATGCGCAACTAAAGACTGCGAATATTAGTGTTTCGGCTGACGTTGAAACGAAGGCTGTCACCTTATCGGGTACAGTGGAAAGCGAGGCTTTGCGAACGAAAGCAATTGAATCCGCCAAAAGCGCGAAAGCTGGATTAGCCATCACCGACAAAATTGATGTCAAGCCGCGCGAGCTGTCACGGAGCAGTTACACTGATGATATGGCACGGGCTGATCGTACCAAAGCCAAAGGTTATGGCGAAAAGATAGGTGACTCATTAGACGATGCCTGGATTCATACCAAAATCGTGACGAAATTGATTGGAAATTCTGCGACGCCAGAACGGAAAATCAATGTGGATGTGGTCAATAACATGGTGACGTTGCGCGGTACCGTTGAAAGCAATCAACAAAAAGCCGAAGCTGAGCGCGTCGCTAAATCTACCGAGGGTGTTAAGAGCGTGAAAAACATGCTGCTGATGAAAAAGGTTTAGTAAAAATTCAGAGTTACACCTTGAGGCGTGAGAAACCGCCGCGCTTCACGGCTCAAGCCGTAACTCTGAGCGACAATCAAAACGGTAAAACAGGGCAGTTTCTGACTGCCCTGTTTTTACGGGTCTCGCCGAGGTTGCCATGCAGCTTATTTAAGTGTCATAGTGATTTTTTTAAATAATAAAAGCCTGCTTAATATTTTCATACTGATTATCGAAACACTACTGCGAGTCGTAGCAATCTTTACAGCGGTTCTGCCCTTGGATCGGTGGTGAGGTAACAGCCCTTAAACAAAAGAGTTGGAAGCTTTGAAAAGGAGTTGGCGGAAGGAATATGAAAAAACCGGAACGCACCATCCTGTTAATTGAAGACTCGCCGGAAGAGCGTGCCACCATTCGTCGTGCCTTGGCGACTGACCCTGCTTTCAATTACACAATTCTCGAAGCGGCAACCGGAATTGAAGGAGTGCGATTATGGCGCGAACGCCAACCAGATTGCGTTCTGCTGGATGACCAGTTGCCCGACATTGAGGGGCTGACCTTGGTGACTACTCTCAATCCTGACGCACTTAATCCTGATGTGCCAGTAATTATGATGATCGGCGCAGGGAATGAGTCGCTTGCCGTGCAAGCTCTCAAAGGCGGCACACAGGTTTATCTGGTCAAAGGGAAGAGTCTGCCGATTGAGTTGCACCTGGCGATTCATCAGGCGATGGACCTCGTCGCGCTGCGCCGCCAGCACAAACAGGCTGAAGAAGCTTTGCACCAAAACCGTACACGGCTGGCGTGGGCGTTGGAACAGGCGAAAATTTATTTCTGGGAAACTGATGCGGTGAACGGGCAGGTCGTCTGGTCTGATAATGCGGCACTCGTCCTCGGCTTCCCGCCCGCCTTGATTCCGAAAACCGTCGAGGAAATTTGGGCATTTTCGCACCCGGACGACCGCGCTAGGACGCAGTTCGAAATGGAGAAGGTTCTTTCCGGTCAACAGCCGGCATTTCGCTTTGAGCATCGCTTTGTTCATCCGACCGACCATTCAATCGTCTGGATCAAGGCGCAAGGAGCAGCCGAAGAAATGCGCGACGGCAAACCGATACGCATCGTCGGACTGTCGCAAAACATTACCGAACGCAAACTCGCTGAACAAGCGTTGGCTAAACAAGCTGCTATCATAATCAATTCGGTGGATGCCATCATCAGTAAGGATTTGAACGGCATTATCACCAGTTGGAACAAAAGCGCGGAGCGTATCTTTGGCTATACCGAGGCGGAAGCAATCGGTCAGTCGGTGACGATGCTGATGCCGCCGCAGGTCGTGCACGAAGAGCAGGGAATTCTCGAACGCCTCAAGCAAGGCGAAACGATTGAGCAATACGAAACTCTACGCCGTCGCAAGGATGGTAGCGACATTGACGTTTCGCTGACGGTTTCTCCGATTCGGGATGAACATGGCAAAATTGTCGGCGCATCGAAAATCGCCCGCAACATCACGGAACGCAAGCGGGCTGAAGAACAATTAAAGTTTGCCGCCACCCGCATTGAAATTGCTCAGGAAGCGGCTCGTGCCATGCTTTACGAATTCATCCCACAAACAGGCGAAGTGATTTACAACGCGTCGTTCGCGTCGCTGATTGGCTGTGCACCTGATGAAATTCCCACGCACGCCGATAGTTGGAAAAGCCTGATTCATCCCGATGATTTAGCCATCACCTGGGAAGTCATTCTCAAGGGCATCAAGAGCGGCACAGGCTTCACGCTCGAATATCGCGTGCGTCACAAAGCGGGGCATTACCTCTGGCTCCACGACCGTGCCCGCATGCTGCAAAACGAACAGGGACAGGTGAAGCGCGCGGTCGGGATGATTATTGACATCACCGAACGCAAGCAATCAGAAAAAAGCTTGCAGCAATCTGAATTTCGCTACCACAGTTTGTTCGAGACCATTGACCAGGGATTTTGCGTCATTGAAATATTGTTTGACCAAAATGGCAAACCGTTCAATTACCTTTTTGTGGAAACGAACCCGATGTTTGCCAGACATACCGGATTTAACGATGTCAGCGGCAAAACGGTTCTTGAACTTATACCGCAGCTCGAAACACACTGGTTTGAAACTTATGGCAAAGTCGTTTTGACAGGCGAATCGGTGCGTCTGATTGAGCGTTCAGATGCCATGAACCGCTGGTTTGAGGTTTACGCGATGCGGCTCGGTGATCAATCAAGCCGCCAGGTGGCGGTGCTGTTCACTGACATCACTGAGCGCAAACAGCAAGAACTGGAGCTACACGAAAACGAAGAACATCTACGTCTGGCGACCGAAGCCGCTGAAATGTATTCGTGGGTGATTGATTTACCCCACCGAACTATCAAATTTGCGGCAAATCAATTGCAGGTTCTCGGCTTCGAGTTGCCTGAAACTTTTAGCGAAGCGATGAAGTTCGTTCATCCCGAAGACGGCGCCGACGCAAAGCGTGCTTTTAACGCAGAGATTCAAAATACCGAAAATTTTGAAACCGAATATCGCCTTATTCATCC
>JAYVRW010000395.1:0-10466 GCA_043775925.1 Blastocatellia bacterium | reverse complement strand
AATCGTGGGCTTTCACGTTGCGTTACGTCGTAGATTTTTTCCAGAAGGCTCCCAAGCAAATGGAGTTTCTGAAAAATCCAGAAAATAAAATTGCGTTGGCTTTGAAGGATGAACGCTCAGCCTCAATCTTCAATGACTTTCTTTCAGCAGTGGAAAAACAAGAGGCGCGATTCACACCAGTTTTAGGTTTACATAATTGTCCGGCTGAATTGAGCCTGCAAACTGTCGGTGAATTTCAAGCACAACAAGGCGATTTCATCACGCAGGCCTTTATTACCGAAAAGCACCAACTCAATAAAGCTGATTTACTAAAAGGTTTTCGAGTGGGAGTAGAGCGCGTCCCAACTTTTCAAAATGATGATTTCTGGAATTTACCAGAAAAATATGTGCGCGTGATGTATCCGTCTGACGGCAACCAGCTTTCTGCGCAAGGCGATTATTTTCAATTCTCCGATGGCAGCCAATGGACATTGATTTAGATAAAATTCAAAAAAGAATTTCCAAGCAGAACCCGCCAGGCGGGTGGCAAGCATATAGCCCAGTATAAAGCGTCGCCCCAGGAGATGATAAAGGTTATTCCAAGCGCGTGAAATGGGCGATAGGTTGATCTCTGTCGCCCATTTCACGGGCTTTATTTTTATACTCATCGTACCCGGGGTTTCGCGCTATCGCGTTCCACCCTGGGACCCACTTCGTGGGCTTGATACAGCAATCCCCGATCCCTAATCAGCCTGTTATGAATATTCTTTAGCCAAATCAATGCGGTCACATCCTACGAAGTGGCTGGAAGATCATTTAGAGGGTGTAACTAAAAAAGTTGTCAAACGAACAACCGGCTTACCATCAACGCTCAATCTCAAAACGGCTGAAGTTGCGGCAACCTTTCACGATTTAGGAAAGATCAATCCGAATTTTCAACGCAAACTTGATGATGATAAAGCGCAGAGCTATTCCAGTCACGCCTATCTTTCAGCCTTCGCGTGGTTCTGCTTTGCTGGAAAAAATTTGGACAAACTTCAAGAATGGTTTGGCGAAAAGGTAATGCTGAATTTAGGTAATGTCGGAGCCATGATCGCTCGCCATCACGGTGATTTGCCGAATTTTGAAGCTGGGATTTTTAATCAGGAAGAAGCAAAACGACTTACCAAATTTTTATCGGATCATGCTGATTTACCAATTTCTGATTTTTTGCAAATGCTGGTTGTGCATGAAAGTTTTTCCTTACAATGTCAGCCTCTCGTCCAAGAGAATTTCCTGAAATTTAGTGTTAAGTCAGATCAAATTAAAGAAAATCCACTGGGATTTTTCCTCGAAACTCAGTTCGGATTTGCCTGTTTACTCGAAGCCGATAAACGCGACGCCGGAGCCAATGAAACGTACAAACGCGATGACCTAAAGCCCTATTTTCAGACGCATTTGGCCGAACGAATTGAGGAAAAACTGAGCGGGTTCAAAGCTGAAAATGATTTGAATCGGGTGCGTCCTCAGATGCGTGAAGAAGCGGTTGAATCGCTACGAATTCAACTCAACGAAAAGAAGCGTGTCTTTACTTTATCCGCTCCAACTAGCGCAGGCAAAACAATGATGCTACTAGCGTTGGCAAAGGAAATTCACGCTCACGACCCTGATGTAAGCGTAATTTATGCCTTGCCTTTTCTTTCCATTACCGAGCAGGTAGAAGCAATTTGCAAGGACATTTTCAAGGATAATCCCGAAGCTGTTTTAAGGGTTGATTCACGTTCTGAAAATGAACGAATCCAGAAGCTTCAAGCTGAGCTGGAACAAGATCAGAGCGAAGCAAAGCTGGCAGAAATATTGCGCGAAAATTTTTCTGAAGAAACCTTTGACCATCGCTTTACCATTACTACTTTTGTGCAGTTATTTGAGACGATGGTCAGCAACAAGAACGCAACGTTATTGCGTCTGCCAAATTTTTCGCGCTCGATTTTCTTGTTAGATGAAATCCAAGCCTTACCGCCGAGGCTCTATCTGTTTTTCGTTGCGCTGCTGGATGAATTCTGCCGACAGTTTGATAGCTATGCAATTGTTTCGACGGCAACCATGCCGTACCTTGAACTCAATTCCAAAACCAGCGCCACCAATCAACCAGATAATGAAAAACCAGAAAAACTGTTTCGTAATTATCGGAAACCTGAAGAGCTTTTGAGCGTCACAAATTATTTCGACGAAGCGGTTTTCAATCGTTATCGAATTACTAAAACACCCGAAATTTCCAGCGTCGAATTACTGGCTGAGAAAATTAAAGACCGTGACGAATCCTGTCTGGTGATTCTAAATACGATTGATGACACCAAAAGATTGTACGAACTATTGCGTGATTCTTACGGCTCAGAAGAATGCGTCTTACTCAATACCCACTTTACGCTGAATGATCGCCGCCAAAAATTGAATGACTGCCAGCAACGCCTCAAAGCGAATGAAAAAATAATTCTCGTCTCAACCCAGCTAATTGAGGCTGGCGTAGATATTGACTTCCCTGTCTTGTATCGAGATTTGTGTCCGCTTCCAAACTTGATTCAATCAGCTGGTCGTTGCAATCGAAATGGCAAATTGCTAATGGAAAACGTTTATTTTATCGCTCTGCGAAGAGACAACGGAAACCCCTCGGCTGAATTGATCTATCGCGGTAAAGATAAAATATTACTGAATTTCGGCTTAAATGATTTCCCATTGACTATCACCGAAAGCGAAATGAAAACACTTCAGGAAAAATACTTTGAATTTATTGGCAAGAATTTGTCAGTCGGCGTTCACGATCAGGTCAATGCTAAGCTCCATCTTATTCGTCACATCAATAAAGCCGAGTTTGTGGAGCTTGGAAAGTTTCACTTGATTGATGAGCGAGAGTTTGGCGAGGAATATCGGTATTACATCCCAACGGGGTTTGACGATGAGAGCTTTGAAAAGCTGCAAGAATTTACTTTCATTCAGCGCGGGAAAAGTTTTACCGAAGCCAAAGCGCGGCAACTTGCGATTGAAACACAGCTCCGAAAAATGACTGGTAACATTGTCCAATTTCGCGTACCAGTGGGGAAAAGTGCGCCATCATTTTCGGCTGAAACATTAGGCATTCGCAAATTGGCGGATGATTCTGATTACTCATCCGAAACAGGAATTAGAATTGAAAGCGGCGGTTGTTTTATTTAATGCTCAAATGCTCCCAGATAAATTGCCCGGCTTCGTCGCAGGTGATCTTACTGCTTGCCAAGCCGATGTGTTCATTGGGCCAAGCGTTGCAGTAATCCGACATCTTCAGACAGAACTTTATTAGTCGCCGCCTGAATTTTGGACTGGCGTTCGGATTCGTTCAGTGGGCGCAGAATCAGGCTATCCTGATGCAAGGCGAGTTCGATTTCATCACCGGATTTGAGCTTCAATTTTTCTAACCATTCGACTGGAACCGCAATCGTAGCTTCGTTTCCGTTAATGGCAATATGTTGACGATTCATATATTGGCTACTCCTTACGGACAGGATTGTAACACGATGATGAAAAATACAAATGAACTCCACTGGATACGAAGCGACGAAAATTTGTTAAGATAGGGTGGACACTTTTGTGGAGGTCAAAATCATGCAACCTACATTTGAACAAGCGCTCGAAATCGTCAGCGCCTTACCACCTGTTGAGCTACGAAAACTTGGTGTCTGGATTCAAGCGCGACAAGTTTCGCAGACAGTCAATGACTCGAAGCAGGCTCCCGTCAATCAGGAAATTGCCAAATTCAAGCTGGCGATGAAATGGATTGACGACCACCGGACAGAATATCCGGGACAATGGGTTTGTCTGGACGGCGATCAATTGATTGGCGCTGGCGCTGACGGCGTCCAGATTCATCACGAAGCTGCTGCCAAAGGCATTGAAATTCCCTTTGTTGTCCAAGTCGTGACAGAACCAGAATTTTATTACAGCGGAGGAATAGAAATGTGCCGATAGACTTATCATTCCAAGCGCTTTTTGACTACGACACTTTACAGGCAGGGATTACGATTCCCGTTCAGATTAGCAGCGAAATGAATGATTTATCTCGTAGTCAGCCAATAAAACCTGGGATGATAGATAGTTAATCACCGTCGTCGCCCTCCCGCTCTTTTTGCAGCATTGACGCCCGACGACAAAAGCTCTAAAATCAGGCTTCAGGCAACCCTGTAACTGCTTGATTTTACTCACTCGCAAAGTAACTTTTTTGCGGTCTTTTTATCGAACCTTAGAGCAATTGAAACTAGGCAGGTTGCTTTTGTTTCTGATGGAATTAGATATTGACGTTCTACGATTTCACCCGAAAGATCGGCGAAGTCAGTCGTGCTGGAAGCAGGACTAAATCTTCCACTAAACACGCCAGAATGGTCACGGCGGACAACAATCCAAACGTCGTCACGGGCCAGAAATTCGATAATGAAAAGACTGCGAACGCTGCGGCAATTGTGATGTTGGCGTAAATAATCGGACGCCCCGATAAGCGCATGCTCTCCACAATTGCGTCGCGGACGGTGGGGAAATTCGGCTGGACGCGACGAAACCTGACGATGAATTGCACAGCATTATCTACCGCTAATCCCAGCACGACGCTGGCCACTAAACTCGTCGTCATATTCAGCGGAATCCCACTCCAACCCATATAACCGAAGAAAAATAACACCGGAATCAGATTGGGAATCAGCGCCGTCATTCCCACGCGGAATGATTTAAAAAGCAGTGCGAGCATCAAAAAAATTGTGAACAGCGCAATCGAAACGCTTTGCAATTGTTCACGCGCAATCGAATCGGAAGTCCGATTCATCAACGCTACCGTGCCGGTGGCATAGACACGAAACCCGGGCAGAAGTTCCTTCCCTTTCGCTTCGATTTCGTGGATGGCTTTTGACATCGGGCCGGAACCTGACAGCGGAGTCCGCACTAAAATCCGCGCTCGCTTCCCATCGTCAGTGATAAATTTTCGGAGCTGTTCACGATCCGACATGAGTTCAGCAATATTTTTTTCTTCCGTCGGGAGCGCATAAAATTTCGGATCGTTGGAGTGAAAAGCGCGATTGCCATGCTTGATAAAATCTACGACGGAAAGTGTTTGTCCCTGACTGGCAGTTTCAGCAATTTTTTCCAATTCGGCAATTTTCGCCAATGTTTTCGGGTCTTCCAGGCTTCCTGTTCCTTCGATGATGACCTCAAATCCGATAGACCCCGCTAAGCGTTTTCCGACTTCTGCCATGCCGATGGCGTTTTCAGTGTTCGGTTTGAAAAAGCTGTAATAATCTACATTAATGACGACGCGAAAAATCCCGATCACACTGAGCACACACATGGCTCCCGTCACGAGGTAGAGAATCTTTTCTTTGCTGACCGCCAGCCGTCCGGTACTTTCCAGCCAGCCCACCATTTTCCCGCCCAAGCCGACGTGCAAATGAACCCATCGCTCACCCAGCAAGGCCAACACCGCTGGCACGAAAGTCAAAGACAAGATCATCGTGAATCCGGCTCCGAGTGCGGCATAAATGGCGGTTGATTTAATCCCTGGAATCTTCGAGAACGACAAGGAAAGAAATCCGGCAATGATCGTCAAAGCCGAAACAATGACTGGTAAAGAAATAAATTCCAAAGCCTTCGCAATTGTCCTTGAAAACTTTTCATCAGAACCAAGTAAATCCGCCTCCTGCCCCCCCGAAACCCGAAACTCAAAACCCGAAACCGGCTTCGCAGAACCCGAAACCTCAAGTCCAATTTGATTAAAAACGTGAATCACATAAGAACATCCAATCGCCAGCAAAACGGTCGGCAGCATCAGGCTCAAGATATTGAACGTCGCACCTGAATATCCCATAACACCAAACACCCAGATTAGCCCGATGCCAACGGTGAGTAACGGCAACATCACAGCGACGATGGAGCGAAAACAAAGCCACAGAAGAAACGCGACGAGCAATAATGTCAGTGGGAGAAACAAGCTGAGATCACGACGAACAGCTTCGACGCCACGCCATTGCATGAAAGGATCGCCCGCACAAAAGACTGTTTGAAATGCTGCTGCCTGCGATAAATGATAAATCTGTTCGGTGATTTTATAACGCTCAGCAGAAGGCAAATCTGAGTTGAGCAGAATATTTAAAGCAGCGGTTTTTCCATCGCGTGAAATGATTTGCCCCGCATAC
This sequence comes from Blastocatellia bacterium, assembly GCA_043775925.1. Lineage (GTDB taxonomy): Bacteria > Acidobacteriota > Blastocatellia > RBC074 > RBC074 > JAFDVL01. The sequence continues at coordinate 4,302 of JAYVRW010000395.1, read as the reverse complement.
AATTTGTCCGTTAAAGCAACCGCTCGTGCTTCGGCTAAACGTGCAGTACCTACTACCTTCAAATCAGGAATCAGCTTCTCAACGGAAGCGCCTTTGTCGTCTCCTCGTGCATAAGGTGAATTGCTGAGACTAATGACTTCGGCAATGCCACTGATTTTTTCAATTTGCTCATGCAAGGTGCGCAGTTTCGCTAAATTCGCCAGAGCAAAAGCGTCATCGCTGACCAATGCGACGACCATAAATAAATCATCGCCGAAACTTTCTCTGGCGCGATTGTAATCGTCACGTTCGGTCGAATGCTTCTCAATAAATTGCAGCGGAGAAACATTCAGTTCAACGCCTCCACGCAGCCCAAATCCGAGGATGACAGTGAGGAGAAGAACAGCGGCGATGATGAGTTTGGGGTGGTTGATGATGGAGTGAATCATGGTGGTCGGTGAGCAGTGGTCGGGGGTCGGTTTTGTGATGATAATGGTTCGTTGTTTTTTTTGTGATCGCAGCGAGCGAATGTATTTAACCGATCTCCGACCACGGATCACCGACCACCGTTATTGAACTAATTTCGCAGTCGCAGCCGTAACATTTTTGATGAGCTGGGCTTCGGTGAAAATTGATGAGGGGAGATTGGTGTCGTACTTGATGCTGCGCGTTTCTAGTTTTAGTTTTTGATTATGCTGTACGTCTTCTATTTCAAAAATCAGAATTGTTTGGAACCATTTATCTGCACTACCCTTTATTCCTTCCGATTTGCCGACCTTCATTCTTTTTAATAGCTGATCTTTAGAGTCAAACAACTCGAAGCTCTCTAGGTCTGTAGCACGTATACTTCGATTTACCCCTTTCGCATCTTGATAATCACCGATGGCACCATCCTTAAAATTAATCACAATCCTTGGATAAGTTATATTGGTATCCTTTTTTGACGACAATGTTATTTTTCGGGCATTACCAGTTTCACTACTCTCTGCTGAAATAATTTCATACTTCCCTAATTCCAATCCCAACATTTCCTGCACCGTACTTTTCGAACCACGAAAATTCAGCGGGTTATCTGATTTCAAATGAGCCGTTTTTTTCAAGCCTGACAAATACGAAATTGCATCCGTTGGCTTCCCTTCTTCTTCAAACGCCAGCAACGCTTTTTCGCTTTCTTCTTTAGGGGAAAGCACCGTCATCAGCGAAGAAATTTTGTTGCCTTCATATTTCCGTTGCAACCGAAAATCCATTTGCTGCGGCTTCCCTTCGGCATCGGTAAACGACAACCGCATCTCCGCCGTAGAATCCTTGCATCCATCCTGCGTCGCCAATCGCTTGATTAATTTTTCCGCTTCTTCTTTAGGAAAGGTTGAAGTCGTAGCGGCGCTGCCTGAAGCAGTAGCGGCAGGCGGCGCGGTCACGATTTTATTTTCGGATAAGCTATCGCAACTGGAAAGAAAAGTAAGCGCGAGTAAAATTATGAGTAAAGAGAATTTTGTTTTCATATATTTCCTGAAAATAAATAATGATTGAAATGCGAAAATCAGAGAATATCTGATATTCCTCGCTGCAAATCAACTGATAAATTTAACTTTTGATTTTGGCTGACTTGAAAATCCTGCGCTTCTATTATGAAATGACGCTCGATGAAAAAAGAACCCTTTCTCCCCATTCTTTCAACTTCTCAAAATGAGCCGACTACCACGTACGGCAAATGGTTTACCAGTGGCGGAAATCTTTCGGGACAACACACCGATCATAAATCTCATCCGTGGTATCTGGTGCTGTGGCTAACTGGTGTAGATTATTTTTCAACGCTGGGTTATCAGCCTGGTATCGCTTTGCTGGCAGCAGGAGCAATTTCGCCCATGGCGACCATCCTGCTGGTGATTGTCACGCTGCTTTGCGCCTTCCCTGTTTATGCGCAAGTCGCGTCGCGCTCGTATGTCGGACAAGGTTCGATTGCGATGCTCGAAAATTTATTGTCCGGCTGGAAAAGTAAATTTTTTGTTCTCATCCTGATTGGATTTGCGGCGACTGATTTTATTATCACGATGACGCTTTCGGCGGCGGACGCGGCGCAGCATGCGATTGAAAATCCAATTTTGCACCACTACCTCGAAGGGCACATGGTCGGCATCACGATTGGATTACTGGCTCTGCTCGCCATTGTTTTCATTAAAGGATTCTCAGAAGCTTTGGGCTTAGCCGCCGCCATTGCCATTCCTTATTTGTTATTAAATGTGGTAGTCCTCATTCGCGGCTATATTGAAATCTTCAATCACCCGGAATTAATTACCAATTGGAAAACTGCTTTGTGGTCGCATCCACAAGTAATGGGGAGTCTGCCAGCTTTGTTAGCAATCACGGCGATCACATTTCCAAAACTCGCGCTCGGACTCAGTGGATTTGAGACCGGAGTTTCCGTCATGCCATTAGTTTCTGATGGTCAAAAAACAGATGAACACGAAGGAGAAATTGCACCCACGCATCAGGTTCCGACGGACAGAATCGCCGGAACCCGCAAACTATTACTGGCAGCCGCTTTAATTATGAGCGTGCTTTTGATTGCCTCAAGTTTTGTGACTTCTCTGCTTTTACAGCCAGAAGATTATCAGGCAGGTGGCAAAGCTTCGGGGCGCGCTATCGCCTTTTTAGCGCATAAATATCTGGGTTCCGGTTTCGGAACGGTGTACGACATTTCGACGATCTTGATTTTATGGTTCGCCGGAGCTTCCGCGATGGCCGGACTGTTAAATTTGATCCCGCGCTATTTGCCGCGCTTTGGCATGGCTCCGCGCTGGACGGCGTATCGTCGCCCTTTAGTTCTCATACTTTTTTTAGTCTGCGTCATCGTCACTATTATTTTTAAAGCGAACGTCGAAGCCCAGGGCGGAGCCTACGCTACTGGAGTTTTAGCGTTAATGCTGTCCGCAGCGGTCGCGGTCGCTTTGGCTTTACGCAAGCCTTCACCGGATGGCTCCATCAAAAAGAATATTCTACTCAGTAATTATTTTTGGGTGGTATCCGCTGTCTTCGCCTTCACCTTTATTGACAATATTGTCGAACGACACGACGGCATTATTATTTCGGCGATCTTCATTCTGGTCATCCTCATCATCAGCGCGTTCAGCCGCTACCAACGCGCTACCGAATTGCGAGTTGCGCAATTTCAATACGACGACGAAAGCTCCGAAGTAGTCTGGGAAAAACTGGTGAACAAAAAAGTTAGTTTAGTCCCGCTGAGAACTTCGACCGCTGAACATCGGGCGATGAAAGAAGTTGAGATTCGCAAATACTACCATGTGCAGGGACCGCTGGCATTTGTTCACGTCAATGTTATGGATAATCGAAGTGAATTTCTGGCTCCGCTGACGGTTAAAGTGTATGCGGAAAATGATGATTACGTTATTGAAGTTTTTGGCGCCACGGCGATTGCCAATACGATTGCTTACATCAGCGAATTGATTGATCCGATCAGTATTTTTGTGGGCTTAACTGGGCAAAATCTCATGTCGCAATCATTCAAATACCTGCTCTTCGGCGAAGGGGAAACCGGGATGATGATTTACAAAATCCTGCTGCGCTACTGGGAATGGACAGTGGAAGACGATGTGCGCCCGATGATCTTTCTGATGAGCGAATAATGTGTTACGTTCTGAATTCATCAATTTCAATTTATGAGCAAAAAGCAACGAAACTACCTCATTACAGGTGCGCACGGATTCATCGGCGCGTGGATTATCAAACGATTGGTCGCTGCCAACGAAGGCAACCTCGTGATGTTTGATTTGAACTCCGACGCCAGCCGTTTGCGCATTATCATGGACGAAGAAGAAATTGCCAGGACTTCTTTTGTCGCGGGCGATATTACGAATCCGAATACGCTGTCGCCGATCATTGAGCAGAATGAAATCACGCACATCATTCATCTGGCGGGCGTACAGGTTCCGACCTGTCGGGCGAACCCATATTTAGGCGGAATGATTAATGTGGTCGGGACACTCAATGTTTTCAATGCTGCGCTGCATTCGGCGGGACAAATTCAACGCATCGCGTATGCCAGCTCTGCCGCAGTCTTTGGCAATGCCGATGACGGGACAGCACAGACCGAAGATAAAGCCGGAAACCCGCCCAACCACTACGGAGCTTTCAAACGTTGCAACGAAGATAACGCCAGAATTTATTTTCAAGATAATGGCATTAGCAGCGTTGGTCTGCGCCCATTAACTGTCTACGGCCCCGGTCGTGATGTCGGCATGACTTCTGATCCAACGAAAGCCATGAAAGCTGCTGTGATAGGTCGTCCATTTCATATTCGTTTCG
>JAYVRW010000394.1:0-10469 GCA_043775925.1 Blastocatellia bacterium | reverse complement strand
CATCTCACGATAATCTTTGATGCTCCAGAAATCCCCCTGACGCACGTAATGCGTGATGTGGGCTTCGTCCTGGGCAATCAACATATATTCCTGCAAAGATTTGATGGCTTGGTAGGTGAGGCGTTTTTGATTTTTGTCGGCGTGTTCCGTCGTCGGTGATAATATTTCTACTACCAAACCAGGATTTTCCAACGCATAAATTCCGTTGAAGTCTTTATACTTCGGATTTTCACAAACTGCGCCTGCATCAGGATAGCGGTATGGCGGGTATTTCGGAGTATGAATTGGCGCATCTCCAACTAAGGGACTACATTTTTCCCTTTCAATTTTTCAAACAATATTCCAATAATATTTTTCGTAAGCTGATAATGATTCGGCGAGCCTCCGCTCATACAAACAATCTCGCCATCCCAATATTCGTAACGCCCTTCGCCTACTTTTTCGAGTGAGAAATATTCTTCTAATGAATAATGATGACGAGGAAAATTTTTCAGATTCGCTGCCACAATTGCTACTCCTTTTTCTAACTTCGCCCTTACAGTAACGAGCGAATTCCAGTAAGTCAACAATTGGAAGCGCAGGCGTCCCGCTGAAAATAAAGAGCTGGAAAATGTTTCCTACCTGCTGATTGTCACATTATCAAATTTTGCATTTGCAATGACGCCATCATCGTGAGAAGTCACGACTAACCCGAAGGAAGCAGTTGCGCTAAGGTTGAAAATTGTTTGCGTACTCACCAGCGTCCAGGTCGTGCCATTACTCGAACGATAGCCGCGCAGAATATCTCCCTGCCTGACAATTCGCACCCAATAGGGAGCTTTAAGGCCGGCAATACTCTGGTTGCCCATGTTGCCGGGATTGGCTAAGCGCCATTGAAAAGCCGCGCCATTTCCCGCCGTTATCACCATCATTCCGTGAGCGGATGTGGCGGCTAACGAATCACGAATCATGATGCCGGCTTTCGCCCAGGAATTGGTATTGTCCAGACTGACGACACGGGCGGTAATTTGCCCATCGCCCGTGAAAGATTGCCACGCGAAATGGAATGAATCGGAATAATCCCAGATGTCCGCACCTGAACTGCTGAGCGTGAAAATTCCTGTGGCAAAATTCGCTGAGCCACGCAAAGCAGGATTTCCGATGTCCTGGTTTCGCCATCCGGCAGGCAAATTCGTCACGCTGATATTGGTGATAGCGGAAGTCGTTTTCGCTCCCAGGTTGTCGGTGGCAACTGCGGTGATTTGATAATTTCCGATGGTGACGTTGCTCCAGATGAATGAATACGGTGCTGTCGTGTCTGATCCCAGTAAAATTGTCCCCTGATAAAATTCAACTTTGGTGATAGAGCCGTCGCTGTCTGCTGCATTGGCATTGATCGTAACGGTTGCCGGAGCAGCGAACGAAGCATTATTCGCCGGAGCCGTCACGCTCACAGTTGGCAGTACATTGGCCTTGACCGTCACATTAATGATGGAAGAAGTTGTCATCGCACCTTTATCATCAAAGGCTTTTGCCGTGAGGGCGTAATTGCCTCCGGCGACATTGTTCCAGGTGAAATTGTAAGGAGCGGCGGTTGCTGATCCGAGTAAGCTCGCGCCTTGATAAAACTCTACGCGGGAGATCGTTCCATCCGAATCGCTCGCTGAGGCTGACAGTTGAATCGTGGCGGGTGCATTGAAAATTGCATTGTTTGCCGGAGTGGTCAGCGCTACGATTGGTGGCATGTTGGCGGTCGTCTGCGTCAGTAATTTCGCGTCTGCCCAATCGGCGTGATCGTAGCCGTTGCCGTCGTCGCCGGATAAAACTTTCAGGCGCAATTCATTTTTTCCGCGCACATCAACTGAAATAATTTGCGTCGGAGAAGAGCCGAGTAAGATTCCGCTTTCAAACAAGACGACATCATCTCCGAGCACCTGAAAGATGACGCTGCCGTTGTCGCCGACTTCATCATCAATCCCGATTTCAGCGGTGAAGGTTGAATACACGCCATTCAAATTGTAGGCGACATTTGAATCGGCGTGGACACCTAAGCCTTTGGGATACGTCTTTCCGGCGAGCGTCAGAACTTTTCCATCATTCGGATCAAGTTCGCCGTTGCTGCGGTCGCGTTCGATGTCTCCCCAGCCGTTGAAGGCTTCAATCCAATTGAGATTGCTGAGGTACGTCGTCGGACTGGATGGGCCAATTACGTAAATCTGCACTGCTGCTGAAGTCGTGCTTAATCCGCCATTATCCGTGGCTTTGGCTGTCAGGCTGTAGTTTCCTGCTGCCACATTGCTCCAACTAAATTGATATGGCGCAGTTGTCAGCGTTGCCAATAAATTTGCGCCGTTGAAAATTTCAATTTTAGAAATGGTTCCATCGCTGTCAGCGGCTGTCACACTAAGAGCAACATTCGCGGGAGCATTAAAACTCGCGCCGTTCGAGGGGGTACTCAAATTGACGGTCGGCGCCTGATTGCCTGCCGCTGCAATATTGATGTTGATGGATTTGCTGTCAGATGCACCTTTGCTGTCCGTCACGGTCAAAATAATTTCGTAATAATACGTTCCAATTGTGCCGTGATTTTCGACTACGAAAGAGCCGCCAGCGCCTGTGACTACAGTGTAGGGATGAACGTGTGTATCGTGATGCAATAAGACTTGCCAGCTCATTGAATTGGTTCCGAGGCTTTCATCAGGGTCGGACGCGGTTCCCGTATAAGAAATCGTATCTCCGGGTTTGGCAATGAAGCCGTTGGCAGGTGCGGTGATGGTTGCCGTGGGAGTGCGATTTCCAACCGAAATGTTGACGGTGGTCGAAGATGAGCCGCCGTTACTGTTTGTCACTTTTAAGGTTGCGGTAAAAATTTTGAAAACACTTGAGGTGTAGGTGTGAACCGGATTCGCAGCAATGGAGGTGCTGCCATCTCCAAAATCCCACGCATAAGTCAAAGCCAGATTGTTCGGGTCGCTTGAGCCGTTGCTGCTGAGGCTGACGGTCAATGGCGAACTCCCTGAAGTCGGGCTGGCACTGGCAACTGCGTTCGGGGCCGAGGCGAATCGAATTCGTTTGATTTTTCCGGTATCAAGTTCAATGTAATACAGCGAGCCGTCCGGCCCTTGTTCCAATGAAACGATGGAGCCAGCATTGGTTGCAAAAGGTTCGACGCTGAGAAGCTTGCGGTTGGCATCGAAGACAGCGCGTTTGATCCATTTGCTGGGGTAATCCGCGAAGAAAAAGCTTTCTTTAAATTTCGCGGGAAACTGCGAAGCAGTATAAATTGTGCCGCCGATAATCGCTTGTCCGTCACTGTGCGGATAAAAGAATAAAGGATTCGTAATTGAGCTGACAGGGATTGCTCCACACGTCGCTGGAAAGGTCGAGGCAAAAGTTGGTTGCGCAGCATCGCCTTCAAAGCAGGGCCAGCCAAAATTGGCTCCACGAGTGGCACGATTAATTTCTTCATACGCCGACCAGCCGACATCTCCGATGAGAATTTCGCCGCTCGTTGGGTGAATCGCAAAACGGTATGGATTGCGTAATCCCAAGGAGTAAACTTTTGATTTGACGGAGTTCGTTCCATCATAAAACGGATTGTCACTGGGAGCCGTTCCGTCGGCGTTAAGGCGTAAAATCTTGCCGTTCAGATAATCCAGATTCTGGCTGCGAAGTGATAAATCTTCGGCAAAGTTATAAGCGGCGCTATCACCCGTACTAATATAAAGTTTGCGGTCGGGGCCAAACCGAAGAGTCCCGCCGGAATGTGAATCCCGGTCATTGCCGAGGCAGTCAGTATTAGGTGCGCAAGGCGTTGCACTGAGTTTTCCAAGAATGATTGTTTCGCCAGATAATGCTACATCGGGATTTGCCGGATCGGCTTTGATGCGGGTGATGCGTCCGGTTTTGGCTCCGGTATCATTCGGATTCCCGTTGGGTTCGTAGGTATAAAATAAATAGATGTAGCCGTTGGTCGTAAAGTCGGGGTCAAACGTTAATCCCAGTAAGCCACGATCATTGACCGTGTTGACGTGATCCGAAATATCAATAAATGGCGTCGTCAGAAGCGTACCATTCTTATAAATTCTGACAATGCCTTTCTCCTGCCAGATAAATAATCTTCCATCAGGCGCGAACCCTAACCCGACTGGTTGATACACCGGAAGCGTCGTGATCAGCTCAGAGGAAAACCCGGCTTCAGCAAAAGTTTGTCCGTAAATCGTGAATGAAGACAGAACACAGAGTAATGAGAAGAAGCAGTTGAAGACAAACCTCGCTGGGGCGTGCGAATTCATTGTGGATACCTCAAAAATTATTGAATGACAGAACTGATAGCCAGTTCTAAAACTACTAGATAACGAATGGGCGGGTACTTCCAGTTTCGGGCAAGCCAGTCTCGGGTTTTGAGTTTCGGGTTTCGCGGAAACCACGTAATTAATTTTTCCTCGAAACGCAAAATCCGAAACGCGAAACTAATCACCCTGGAAAACTTTGCACAGCTTTGAAAATTTTTCACACCCGATCAAGTAAGAATTACCCGAAAGCAGAGGCGAGAGAATAATCAAGTTGGGAGCGGCGCCCTCGGAACCTTGTTTTTATTGGCGTTTATCATTTTTTTGAGAGTTCGAAATCTGTGGCACTGCGATTGCACTTACCAGAGTGGGGCAAAGAGACACCGAGGGCTATGCCAGGTGTCAAAAAGTGATTACCAGTTTAGGTGAGGATGGTAATCGCATTATGTGGGCGCTGTAGCTAATTCCCACGGCTACAGCGCCTCCTATTTAAGATTTTTTGGGTTTGTATTGCGTTCTGCACGAAGGCTCCCCCAACGGGTGTAGCTCTGATGGCATGTGAAGTTTCAATCTGTAACGACGGCAGCAGGGGATGCGCTTGCTGGTTGAAATCACATGTCATCTGAGCTACACCCGTTTTGGTTCCTGCCATTTTTTCTACTTTTTTATAGTAGCTCTGGAAGTCCAACAAATTTTAGTTTGTAGCCCCGCTTAGCGCACCGCCACATCATCCGCGTCAGCCATATCATCAAGAGTCTCTTCAATCGAAACACGAAGGACTGATAACATATTAAAAAATATGCTATATTCCGGCTCGCCACGAATTCAAGCAACCATTTAAGAGACATTATGATCGCAGAAAATATTAAACTTTTCTTCCAGCTTTTTTATCGTCCGATTGCCACGATGAGTCAGTTAATGGATCGTGGAAATTGGTTTTTTGGCGGAGCCTTGGCGACGGTAGTTGCTGTACTTTTCGTGCTGACGATTTCTAATCGAATTTATTATTCGTATGAAGCCGTCACTCCTTCAAAAGAAGAAATTAGAGAGAAATTACATAAGCTATCTCCGAATAAAGCTACACAGGATGAAATTGATTCTGACTTATCAGAAATTGATACATTAATGCCGCACGCCTTCACGAGAAAGCTTCCACTGCCGATTCTTGGTAGTAAAGCGTGGAGTGTGCTTTCGTTTCGCCCGATCAGTTATTACGCGATCATCGCTTCATTAGCGATTCTATTCGCTCCGGCGTTGTTGATGATTATTGCTTTACTTGAAAGAACCGTGACCGTTTCTGTAATACTGCGGCGAGATTATGGGGCTTTGCTGGCTTGTGTACTTTTTGGCTGGGCGGCTTCGCATTTGCCCTTTGCGCTGCTTGGATTTGGATTACAAGAATTTCCTGCGCACGATATATTGGCATTGGGATTGTGGGCGGCGGCAAGTTTATTTTTTGGATTTCTGATGGTCTGTGCTTTGCGAACGGTTTGCGGAGCCAGTGTTATTCATTCGATTGTCGCCGTGATTGGCGCAAGTTTGGTCTTTCGGTTTGATTCGTGGATGTTTTCACTCGCTACGTTTTCGCCGTTCCTGACAATCATTTGGATTGCGCCGCTCGTCTTAGGTGGAGCCGCTGCGATGCGGGCGGCGCATTTGCAACGGCAAAGTTTTCGTCGTCAACTCGAAGCCTGCACAATTAACGATCATGACGCCGAAGCGCAGTACCAGTTAGGTTTGATTTATCAGCAACGCAAACAAGATGCGGAAGCGCTCAAGCACTACAAACGTTCCGTCGAAATTGATCCAAAAGAGCCTGATGCAAATTTTCAACTTGGCGTTTTTGCGCGGCTCGCGGGCAATTTACAGGTAGCCTTAAATCATTTCGGAATTGTTTTAGCCTTCGATGAAAAATTCAGATTGAGCGAAATCTGGCGAGAAATCGGAGCTACATATTTAGCGGCCGGGATGCTGAATGAAGCAGAAGATGCGTTGAAAAAATATTATGAAAGACGGCAGTACGATCCCGAAGGGCTGTATCACTACGCTGAGCTTTTATCGAAAAAAGGCGAAACGGAACGCGCCAAAGAAATTTATCGCCAGTGCATTGATGCCGTGAAGACAATGCCGTATTACAGGCGCAATCAGGTGAGTAGGTGGAGTAATTTGGCGCAGGGGAAAATTAAATAGATGTTGGGCAACATTCTGTGAATATTGGGAAGAAGCAGATGAGAATTAAAGAAATTCAAACCCCTGAATCTGCTGAATTAGCAAATTGCTTACAAACCCTTGAAATCAAAAGCAACGTTGAACTTTCATTTGAGTCACATTTATTTGAACTGCTAGATTCAGCAATGACGGCGCAAGAGATTATTCAAAATCTTCATCCGAACGGCAATAAAATTGAATACGCTGATGAGGTAAGTTTCACAGACTTACAAGAATATGTCGGGATTACTCTTCAATATTATTGTCGTGAGGAATTATGGGATCAAGACGTAGCAATCTCGTTAGATCAAACGTGGCAACTGGTAGAGAAAATATTTCCGACAGGCATAAAGAAAATTGTGAGGCTTGGATCACATGTTCCCTATGTGAATATTTATGGGGGCGAAACAGCATTACTATTTAGTGCCGAATTGGAAAACTGTTTGCTCCTGATAGTAAATACTTCTGACTGACGAGTTACCCAACATCTATTGCACGGGAGCGCGTGACACGTGGGCGATCCGTTCTCTCGTAAATCTACAACGCGCCCTGTGAACGAGGTGTTAGGTTGTTTAGCTCAAATAGAATGTAAAAGCAATGATTCATATTCGAGATGCCAAAGACACTCTTACTTTTTACTGGCCTGACTTTATTGAGGATAATGGCGCTGTTTTCCTTCGGCAATATTTTCCAAACGGCGGGATTGATTGGCTTAATTTCCCTGATTTAACTGGGGCTGAAACATTTTACAATCATGTCCATTTGCTTGATATATTTGTTCATGATGCGCAAATCGAAAATGATGAAAATAACTTTTGGAATCGAACTCATGTTGATTTCAAAACAGCCAGTGATGTAGCGAAAATTGTTCTTAAATTATGGGCAAAAAAATTAACGGACGAATACCCAAACCTAGAATTTCGTCTTTATTTTTGTGCTCATGATGATCCGACAATCAGGTTTCATAGTGTCCGAATAGATGAACCCGTCTGGTTATCAGAAACCGATTGGGCTGAGCAACTTGCCTCCGAGGAAATCGTTATTATTGATACGCGATTCTTGGCAAAACACACACAACCTAAAACCTGAAAGGGCGGAATAAATTATTCGGAATTTCAATTTTTACAAAACTATAAAATCCCACATCCAGCCTTTACTCCGCCGCCTCATACTCTTCATCCGTCTGTCGTTTCTTTCCAAAAATCCAAACGACGCCGACGCTCAAAAAATATAATAACAACATTGGAGCCGCGAGAATCATCATATTCACGGGATCAGGTGTCGGAGTTACGACGGCGGCAATAATCAAAATTACTACAATTGCCCAGCGCCAAATCTTCAACAATCCTTTGGCAGTAATCAGCCCGATTCGACCTAGAATAAAAGCTATCGTCGGGATTTGAAATACCAGCCCGAAGCCCAGCATCATCAATAAAATCAGGTCAAGATAATCATCCGCCGTCAGCAAAGTCTGGAACCCTTCCTGCCAACTGAGCAGAAAATTACAAGCGGAAGGGAAAGCGATGAAGTAGGCGAACGCCGCGCCGGACATAAATAAAACTGTCCCGATAGTCATCAGCGGAAAGATGTATTTTTTTTCGTGATGATAAAGTCCAGGCGAAACGAAAGCCCAGATTTGAAAGAGCAAAAAGGGAATCGCAAAAGTGATGGAGGAATACATTGCAACTTGCATGTACAGCGAGAAGCCGCCAGCAACTTTGTTGATGACTAACTTCGCACGAGAAAATCCAGCCGCAGGGCTACCAAAAACTTCAGGGAGTTCGGTTCCTTTTTCAATGACCGTTTTTCCAAGTACCCAGGCATTAGTGAGAGTTGCAATGAGCTGATCGCCTTTTTTAACTATCGTGACGGGGATTGTCGTACCCGCCGCAATTTTCGATTTCGCTATCACCGATTCTTGCGCATACGTGTAGTTGAGCTGTTCGCCCTCTTTCAAGTTTTTCAATAATTCCGGTCTGGTATCTTTTCCCTGTTGTTTCTTTTCCTGCTCATCAAGGGCTTTGTCGGCTTCACGAATGACGGGTTTTTCGAGGATGCGATAGATTTTATCGGAAAGCCCGAAGCAGACCGCAAACGCAATAGAAATCCCAATGGCGGAATAGATTAATCGTTTTCGCAATTCGTCCAGATGGTCGAGAAACGACATCTGTAAGCCTTCTTCCGGTTCTACTTCTTCATTCTCTTCTGACATAAATAATTCCTGATAAAAAAATCGGTTAGTCTGAAAACGTTATTTCAGGCTAACCGAATTATCGTCGTAAAAATCTTCAAATCAAATCCACTGCCCTTGCTTCGGAGCTGTCTCGGTTGTTGCCGCTGCCGCTTCAGTAACTGTCTCGCTGGCAGTTGTCGAATGGTCAACTACGTCATCCGAAGGGGCGTTGTAACCGTACGTGTCTTCATACGAATGATCCTGCTGGTATTCGTAGGTTTCATTTGAACTGACGCTCGAAGAGGATGAAGTGGTGTCGGAGAGATAGGATTTCGTCTTTTCTATATCAACTTCCTGCTCCCAGGTTCGCTTGAAATCTTCGGATGCACGGCGAAACTGTCCCATCGCTTTTCCGAGAGTTTTCCCCATTTCCGGCAATTTTCGCGGGCCAAAGATAATCAATGCGATGACCATAATGACGAACATCTCGCCCATTCCTAATCCGCCCATAATTGAATACTTCCTTTAATGAAAAATAATAACCAGACAATACTAAGCCAGCGTTTCAATCCAGTCAATTAAGCCTATTTCTACATCACACCTTCGAGCGTTTCTTTGGCGAGCAAATCAACGACGGCGCGTAAGTCATGATCATTTTCGTTCCAGACTTTAATTTGACGGTCAGCGCTGGTTCCGGTTTCAAGCATGTCGTAGACGTGATTAATGTCAGAGCGGCTGCCAAGATCGTCAACTACATCATCAACAAAAGTTAGCAGTTCGCGGATTAAATCACGGACGGGAACTTCTTCCTGCTTGCCAAAATCAATGAGTTTTCCATCCAGCCCATAACGTCCGGCGCGCCATTTATTTTCCTGAATCAAAGCGCGGTGATAAATGCGGAAGCCGAGATTTTGTTTGTAGAGTTTGTAGAGTTTGGCAGTTGTCGCTTGTATTAAGGCGGCGATGGCGATGGTATCGTCTACACGAGGGCAAATATCTGAGATGCGAAACTCCAGCGTCGGAAAGTGCGGATGTGGGCGAACGTCCCACCAGATTTTTTTGCCATCATCAATACAGCCCGTCTTAATGAGCAAATCCAGATACCGCTTGAATTCATTATACGAACGGAAATAATCAGGAATGCCAGTTCGTGGAAAATGTTTGAAAACTTCGGAGCGATAACTCTTCAGACCTGTATTTCGTTTGATCCAAAACGGTGAGCTACACGACAACGCCAGAATGTGCGGAAGCATATAACGAACTTCATTCATGATCGCAATCGCAGCTTCAGGATCATCAATGCCGACGTGAACGTGCATTCCGAAAATCAACAAAGCGCGGGCATTTTGCTGCATCTCTTCGATGAGTTGTTCGTAGCGGACGTTTTCAGTAATTTTCTGATCTTCCCAGTGCGAAATCGGATGCGTGGACGCGGCGACGATGGCTAAGCCTTTGCGCTGCGCCAACTCCGCAATGGTGCGTCGCAGCTTAATGACATCGGCGCGGGCTTCCTGCACGTTGTTGCAGATGCCTGTGCCGACTTCGACCATTGACTGATGCATTTCAGGTTTGATCTGTTCGCCCAAAATCATCCGACCTTCATCCATCATCTCGTTGACACGCGAACGTAACTCCCGCGTGTGAGGATCAATAATCTGAAATTCTTCTTCGATTCCGATTGTGAATTTATTGTCGGATGACATGGCAGCTCCTGTTTATTTGGATGAAGCCTTGATGGCATCATTGTCTAAGAATCGAGTCCAGCGGAAATTACGCGTGGCCGGAATTCCCTGCTTCGCATAATCCACCAACATCCT
>JAYVRW010000393.1:0-10481 GCA_043775925.1 Blastocatellia bacterium | reverse complement strand
CTTCGATGGAGCGCATCAGCCGTTCATCGGGTTCAAGCGCTTCTTCGGTGATCGGGTCTTTCAGTTTTTCCTTGTTGCAAAATGCTTCGACGTTATCGAGATAGGCATTGCACATGTTCTTCGCCATTTCTTCAAATGAATACACGAAAGCGCGTTGCACTTCGAGCTTGGCGATTTCGTCGTACTCACGACGAGCCAATGAAATCAGGCTCATGTAGCGTTCGCGCTGTTCGGCGTTGATGCCTGTGTGCTGCTCGAATCCATCTTTAATCGTGCGCAGCGCATCAATCGGAGTGATGCAGGTCACGCCGTCTTTGATGAGCGCATTCGATAAACGATTGATGATGTAGCGCGGAGAAATTCCATCCATGCCTTCGCGCACAGTGTCGGCTTTCAATTCTTTCACGTCACGCGATTTGAATCCTTCAACATCTTCGCCGTCGTAAAGCTTCATTTTTTTGACGACATCTACGTTGGCTTTTTTCGGTTCTTCAAGGCGCGTCATGACAGCGAACATCGCAGCAACTCTGAGCGTGTGCGGCGCGATGTGAACGTTGCGCAGGATTTCGCTTTGATGCAAAAGTTTTTCGTAAATTTTTTCTTCCTGCGTGACCTTCAGGTTATACGGAACCTTAATCATGATGATGCGGTCTTGCAACGCTTCCGATTTGCGATTACCGACGAATGCCGTGTATTCGTTTTCGTTCGTATGTGACAGGATGACTTCATCGGCGTAAATCATCGCAAATCGTCCGGTCTTAATATTTTGTTCCTGCGAAAGCGTCAGCAGGGAATACAGGAATTTTTCATCGGATTTCAGAATTTCGATGAATTCCATGATGCCGCGATTGGCGATGTTGAGTTCTCCGTCGAAGCGATACGCACGCGGATCAGATTCGCTGCCAATTTCACCAATTGTCGAAAGATCAATTGATCCGGTGAGTTCCGTAATGTCCTGTGATTTTGGGTCAGAAGGCGCAAATGTGCCAATACCGACGCGGTCTTTTTCAGAAAAAGCGACGCGCTCAATGGGCATATCTTCGTGTTTACCTTCGTAAGTATGTTCGAGGTTATAACGACATTGAGGGCACAATTCTCCCTCGATATAAATTCCGTAATGCTTTTCAATATCGGCGCGCAGCTCTAATGGAATCAGGTGGAGCGGCTCTTCGTGCATCGGACAGCCTTTGATGGCGTAAACTGCGCCGGCGGTCGTATGGCTCCATTTTTCCATCCCGCGCTTGAGCATCGTCACAATCGTAGACTTACCGCCGCCGACTGGCCCCATCAACAACAGAATTCGTTTACGGACTTCGAGGCGTTGCGCGGACGATTTGAAATAATCCACGATTTGCTCAATGGCCTCATCAATGCCGTAGAGTTCTTCGCTGAAGAAATGGTAGTTGTGATGTTCGTTGAGAGTGCCTTCGTTGACTTTATCAACTCCGGCGAAAAGGATCATGTCGCAGACGCGAGCGTGAGAGAGTTGTGCCAGACGAGGATTTTGCGATACCAGCTCGAAGTATTCCTGAAAAGTTCCTTCCCATTTCAGTTCTTCACGCTCACGACGGTAAGCGCCGAGCAAATCGCTGAGATTAAGTGGCGATTTCTTATCTTCCATATTGTTACACCTCCCTGCCGCTGACTACACGATACAGCGTGTGCAGTGGCAGCTATGAAAACATTGGCATCTTTCAAGTCAGGTGATAAAAGATGCGGACCGTGGGAAGCGGAACTCCAACGGTGTGATTAAGCGACGGGCATAGTATTCAGGACACCTTTCATACGCATTGTGTGGTTGGTTTGGAAAATGGGGCGACCAAACAAAAGCGATTATAGCACAGCATCGGAACCGTCAATCAAATAGAAAATTTCAGATGTGTGTAGTTATTCGGGCAGAAAGGGATATATGACGAATTGAAAGCGGTTTCAGAAAAAGTTGAGAGTTCACGCTTCAGCGTGCTAACCAACCACGCTGAAGCGTGAACTCTCAACACCTGGCTATGATATGATAAAAAAACGAATCAACTTTTTTGTAGCATTGGAATAAATTGACTCCATCTGGCAATAGAGTTAGCAGCAACTGAAAACCGAATGAGAGGCAAAAAGCCATTATGATGAGCATGAAACTACGATATTTTTTCTTCCTAAGTTTATTAATTGCAGTTCCTTCCTTCGAGCAGAATCCGATTTCGTGGTCGGCGAAGCTCGAACCCGCTATCGTCAAACAAGGCGCAAAAGCGAAATTAATTGTCACTGCGAAGCTTGATCCCGGCTGGCATTTGTATTCGCTCAATCAGGGACCTCCACCGCGTGCGACGAAAGTTGCATTGGAAGAAGGCGGAGAATTTTTGCCTGATGGGAATGTGAGTGCGCCGCCTGCCAAGAAAGCGTTTGATCCAAATTTTCAGATTGAGACAGAAACGTATGAGGGCGGCGTTTCGTTTTCAATTCCAATTAAAGCCAAACCTGATGCAGTTGTCGGAGCGACCAAAGCTTCGGCGAAAGTGACATTTCAGGTTTGCAATGACACGACTTGTTTGCGCCCGACGACCAAAAATTTTGAAGCGGAGGCGACGATTATCGCGGTAGTAGCGACAAATACTTCTCCTTCGCCAAGTCCGACAGTAAGTCCAGCAACCTCGCCGTCGCCGAGCGTTTCACCGTCTCCCTCTCCAAGTGTTAGCCCAAGCCCGTCGCCGAGCGTTTCTCCTTCACCTTCTCCAACAGCCAGCCCAAGTCCATTTGGGATTCAAAGCACTATCCCGCCGAGCGATGGAATTGATGCTCCGAAGTCTGAAAATACGGGTACAGCTTCGGCGGCGGAGTTGAAAAATAAAGGCATCTTAAATTTTATTTTTCTGGCGATCACATCAGGATTATTAGCATTGCTGACGCCGTGCGTCTTCCCGATGATTCCGATTACGGTTTCGTATTTCACGAAGCAATCCGAACAATCGCGTGGGCGAGCTATCACGCAATCACTGGTGTACGCGCTCGGAATTATCTTCACTTTTACAGGACTCGGATTGTTAATGACGTTGATTGCCGGAGCCGCCGGACTGAATAAATTCGCGGCGAATCCGTGGTTGAATCTTGCAATGGCGGCATTGTTTTTGACGTTGGCACTGAACCTTTTTGGTTTATTTGAAATTCGGATGCCGTCTGGCCTAGTCAACAAACTTGATTCGCAAACACGTCAGGGCGGAGGCTATGGCACGACTTTGTTAATGGGCTTAGTCTTTACGCTGACTTCGTTTACCTGCACCGTCGCGTTTGTCGGACAGGTTTTAGTTTTCGCGGCGCAGGGCGAATGGTTCTGGTCAATTATCGGGATGCTGGCATTTTCTACGGCGTTCGCGTTTCCGTTTTTTTTGCTTTCGATTTTTCCACATTGGTTGAAATCATTGCCGTCTTCCGGCGGTTGGATGAACAGCGTCAAAGTCACGATGGGCTTTATTGAATTAGCTGCCGGATTAAAATTCCTGAGCAACGTAGATTTGGTCTGGGGCTGGAACGCCATCACGCGCAATGTATTTTTGTCGGCGTGGGTAGCGATTGCGTTAGTTGCAGGAATTTATCTGCTGGGCAAAATTCAGCTCCCGATGGATTCTCCCGTGAAGAGTTTAGGTGTACTACGAATGTTGATGAGCGTCTTCTTTTTTGGTCTCGCATTTTATTTTTTGACGGGAATGTTTGGCGGAAATCTCGCCGGATTTGAAGGCATGGTTCCTCCAGCGAAAAATAATGGAAACGCTACGCAGGTCGGTTCAAATTCATCTGCGCATTCCGATTGGATCATGAATTATGACAAGGCTCTGGCGCAGGCGAAGACGACGAATCGTCCGGTCTTTGTGAACTTTACTGGCGTGACCTGTACGAATTGCCGTTGGATGGAAAGTAATATGTTCACGGATGCGGCAGTAAAAAAAGCGCTGGATAATTTTGTGCTGGCTGAGTTATACACGGATCGGCAAACGCCCGAAGACGAGAAGAATGCTGAGTTGCAGGAAAAGAAATTTAAAAATGTCGGGCTTCCGTTGTATGTGATGATTACGCCGGATGGGCAGGAATTATCCGCGCCAGTTGGACTCACGCGTGATAAAAATGAGTTCATAAAATTTTTGCAGGCAGGAGCTTCAAGGTTCGGGCAGGGCGGACAAAAAATACTTTGATGAAAACGTGCGGACATTTGCAGAAGCCCGCACGAAGTAAGGGCACGCACCTTTACTTCGTGCGTGTTTCTGCATTCTAAAAGGAAAATTTGTGGAAATAATTTTGAATGAATACGAAGCCCGCGTCATCGGCGCCTTGGTCGAAAAGAAAATCACGACTCCTGAATATTATCCGTTAACGCTCAACTCCCTTATTAATGCCTGCAATCAAAAATCCAGCCGCGATCCTGTCGTCATTTACGATGAACCAATTGTCCAAAAAACGCTGAATATTTTACGCGAGAAAAAACTCGCCTATGTCTTCAGCGGAGCCGATGCCCGCGTCGCTAAATACGGACATCTTTTCCCCGAAGCTTTTGATTTGAATGAAGAGGAAAATGCGGTGATGTGCGTTTTATTATTGCGTGGCGCGCAAACTCCCGGCGAACTTCGTAGCCGTACCAATTCGCTTTTCAGCTTTGAATCTTCTGCCGCCGTCGAAGCCGTTTTGAATGATTTATCCGATAGTCCCGGTCGCAAACCTTTAGTCGTAAAATTGCCGCGCCAAGCCGGAACCAAAGAATCCCGCTACGTGCATTTGCTGTCCGGCGAAGTGAATGTCGAAGAAGTTGCCGCGACGGTTGCCGCTCCGCGAGTATCAACTTCTTCATCAGTGAAAGAAGAGCGAGTAGCGCAACTCGAAGCCGAAATCGCGTCACTCAAGCAGGAAGTGGCAGAGTTAAAAACGCAGTTCGCCGACTTCAAAAAGCAGTTTGACTAACCTTTTTATCCATCATTTTTCGTGTTAATTTATTCACCATCTGAGGTGCAGTATGAGCAAACATAATTTGGCTTTAGCAGGTGCGGTAGTCGAAATTGACTACCCGGAATCGGACGGGAAAAGTATGGCAGAGACAGATGTGCATCGGGATTTAATTACGGAATTGATCGAAACGTTGAAGGTGTGGTTTCAGCCCGAAGCGGAAGTTTATGTTTCTGGCAACATCATGTTTTATTACGAAAAGAACAGGCCGCAAAAATGCATTTCGCCTGATGTGCTGGTCGTGCGCGGAGTCAGCAAAGAGCTACGCCGCACCTATAAACTGTGGGAAGAAGGACAGGTTCCCGAAGTTATTTTTGAAATCTCTTCGCGCAAAACCTGGGGCGACGATTCCTATCTCAAACTGCAATTGTATGCTCGGCTCGGCGTCAAAGAATATTATCTTTTTGATCCTGAATACGATTATTTGCCGGAGCCATTGCTTGCGTTTCAACTCATGGATGGAGCCTACAAAAAAGTCAAAGTGAAAAAGCATCGCGTGTTCAGCGAAGCGTTAGGATTAGAGTTGGTGGATACCGGAAAAACTTTACGCTTGTTTGATCCAACCGCAGAAAAGTTTTTGCCGACGCTGGCAGAAGAAACTTTAGCGCGAGAACAAGCCGAAATTCGTGCAGAAACTGCCGAAGCCGAAATTGCTAAATTACGTGCGGAACTGGCACGCCTGCAAAACAGGTAAGCTAGGCGTCCCGCCTGTCTCCTCTTGAAAGCTTTGGACAGGCGAGACGCCTATCCTACCAGGGGAACTCATGTTCAATAAAGTCTTAGTCCTTTCTGCTTCAGCCGGAGCCGGACATTTACGCGCTGCCCAAGCCGTCGAAAAAGCTCTCCTCGAAGCCAACGCTGCACGCGAAGTCCGCAACATTGACACGCTCGAATACACCAGCAAAATCTTTCAGCATTTGTACTCCAAAGCCTACATTGATGTCGTTAACAAAATGCCGGAGCTACCTGGATTTTTCTATGACCTTTTAGATACGCCGTGGAAAAATGAACGAAGGCGGCTTGCTCTGGATAAACTTAATACTCGTCCATTTGTGAAAATGTTGAGTGAATATCAGCCCGATATGATTGTCTGCACACATTTTCTTCCGGCGGAAATTGTGTCGTGGCTGAAAGCCAAAGAACGCATCATCAGCCGTCAGGCGATTGTCGTGACTGATTTCGATGCGCATGCGATGTGGCTGTGTCATCACTACGAACAATATTTTGTCGCGCTCGAAGAAACGCGGACGTACCTCGAAGCGTTAGGAATTCCAGCCGACAAAATCACTGTTAGTGGCATCCCGATTGATCCGATATTTGCGCAAGCCAAAGACAAATTCGAGATGCGAAAAAAGCACGGACTCGCGCCTGATCGCACTACAATTTTGGTTTCTGCCGGAGGCTTTGGCGTTGGCGCGATTGATGAATTAATTACGGAATTGCTTAAGCTGAAACATCCTACGCAAATCGTCGCCATCTGCGGACGCAATCAGGAATTAAAAGCTCGTCTTGAGAAAATCAAAGCGCCAAAAAATGTGAATGTATATCCCCTCGGCTATACAACTGAGATGGACGAATATATGGCGGCGGCAGATATTGTGCTGGGCAAACCTGGCGGATTAACGACTTCGGAAGCATTGGCAAAAGGCCTGGTGTTTGTCGTAGTCAATCCGATCCCCGGTCAGGAAGAACGCAACTCCGATCATTTATTGGAAGCCGGAGCCGCCATTCGCTGCAACAGTTTGCCCGTGCTTAGTTATAAGCTTGATAAGTTGCTGGATGATCCCAAACGATTTGCGTGGATGCAGGAAAATGCCCGTCAATTGGGGCGTCCGAGCGCTGCGCACGAGATTGTGAAGAAGTTATTAACCTTACAAAATTAGCACTGAAACCTATGAAAATTCCAATTTAAGTTTGGAATTTTCATAAGTTTCATGGTTGACTGCTTCCGATGCAGGAATCCAACGAACCTCAAAATTCTCACGACAAAATCGCCACCATTCACATGCTCTGGGCCTCGCTGGCGTTTGCGTTGATGGCGGCATTCAGTCATTGGGCGGGGGAGTATTGCGATTGGCAATTGGTGGCGGTCGCACGCGCCACTGTAGCGTTTTTCTTTTCGCTTCTCATCGCCAAATTTTCAGGTGTCAAACTTGTTTTCTTCGGGCCGAAAACGTTATGGATTCGCAGCGTAGCAGGCAGTATCGGAATGCTATGCAATTTTTATGCGCTCGCACATTTGCCGGTTTCGGATACGTTGACGCTGATGAACACGACTCCGATTTGGGTAACATTGATGCTGTGGCTGGTCTTCAAGCAAAAGCCGACGGCGGGAATTCTGGTGGCAGTTGTGACCAGCGTTGGTGGGATCATCCTGATTCAGCAGCCGCATTTTGAAGGTGGCAAATTTGCGTGTTTGATGGCGCTGTGCGGCGCGTTTTGCACTTCCATTGCAATGCTTGGACTCAACCGTTTGCAAAGCGTAGACCCGCACGCCATCGTCGTTCATTTTTCAGCTATTGCCAGTCTGACGACGGTTACTTTTTTGGCGCTCACGAATCGCAGCAATTACTTTTCCCAATTGAATAGCAGGGCTGCGCTGATGCTTTTATTGCTGGTTGGAATGGGCGGAGTGGGCGGACAAATTGGAATGACGCTGGCTTTTGCCAAAGGTCACGCTGCCCGGATTTCAGTGATCGCATTGACACAGATATTATTTGGACTCGGCTTTGATTTGTTAATCTGGCATCGCACCATGAATGCGATTTCATTGGCTGGAATGGTCTTGGTTATTGTTCCGGCAGCGTGGTTAATTTTGGGAGGAAGCCCGCAACAAAGCCACGATTTAGTCGAAGTCGAAATGGAAGATTGATCTTTGGTTTTGGGGCTCTGGGCATCCTCGCTAGATCAAAGATTTCAGCGAGAGCGGCGAGCGTATCTTTTTTCTTATTTCCATCGCCATACCAAAGACCAAAATACAAAGCCCCAAGACCAATGTATTTAGAAGTTACTTCGCAAAATACTCGCTAATAATTTCGAGATGCGGCGCCCCCAGCTCGGCAATTCCTTTGCTCATCTCCAGCGTATTTTTGATGAGATACAGCTTTTCTTTGGCGAGCTTCACCACCAGCGTATCTTTTTTCTTTTCCACTAATTGCTGGACTCTTTGCAGGGCCAGGACGGCCTCTTCGCGGTCAAGTTCAGGGATCGTAGAAGAATTTACCATCTCAATTAATTTCAGCGCAGCCGCGTGAAAAGGTGCATTAGCGGAAGTCGCACTAATGGCGATATTACTGATTGTTTCCGGTTCCCAAATTGGTACTCCCCCCTGATTGGGAGAGTTGAAATGCTGGATAATCGTCGGTGAAAAATGCTCCGTCGCGGATTTTGGCGAAGCAATGGATTTTTCAATTTCAACCACTGTGCGATGTGCGAGCGCAACATATCCGCCAACTTTTTCAAATCCGAATAATCGCTCTGAGCGAAGATACTGATAAATTTCCTTGGCTTCGGCTTTACCGAACCCAGCCTCTTGCGCCAATTCAAAAAAATTAACGTAATTTCTGGTATTCCCACCCGACGCATCATAAAGTTTTCGAAGTATGGTATAGCGGTCTAATTGTTGTTGTTCAAATGGTTTTTCGCTCATAATTTTTCTGAATAAAACATAATAGCATTCATGGGATGCGTTCAATGAATTGTAACATGATTATTTCGAGAGGTCTTGAGAAGCCCGGCGATGAAGCCAGGGAAGGAGACGCATGGAAAGATCAAAAGCTAAAATGAATCTCGAAAAACAGGCATTGAGGTTGGCTCTTTTATCGCTATTTCAAATCGGTGATTTTATCGAATTTATCCAATCCTCGCTAATCCAAATCTCGGCAAACTCTTTACATATTGAATCAAACGATCCGTCTCGCGGGTCATTCTTCGTTCAATCAGCATAAATTCGGCTTCGCGTTTCGCTTGTTGTAATAGATTTTGATCGCGCACGATATTGGCAATTCTAAACGCTGGGATGCCTGATTGTCGCGTGCCCATTACTTCGCCGGGGCCGCGAATTTCTAGGTCTTTTTCAGCAATTTTGAAGCCGTCCGTACTCTCTTCCATGATCTTCAACCGTTCCCGCGATTCCTGCGTTTTTTGAAATTGTGCCAGCAGGATGCAGTAGCTTTCGGCTGAGCCACGACCGACGCGACCACGCAGTTGATGCAGTTGTGACAGCCCAAAACGTTCGGCATGTTCGATTAACATGACCGAAGCATTCGGTACGTCTACGCCTACTTCGATCACCGTGGTAGCGACTAAAATCTGCGATTGATTGCTGATAAATTCTTTCATCACGGCTTCTTTTTCCGCAGACTTCATGCGTCCGTGAACGAGGGCGACTTTGAATTCAGGGAAAATTTCGCGCTGCAAATTTTCGTACATTTCGGTCGCATTGCGCAGGTCGAGCTTTTCGGATTCTTCGATGATCGGGTACACGATATATGCCTGACGCCCTATTTTTATTTGGTCGCGGATGAATTCATAAATCTTTTCGCGCCGATCTTCACCGCGTACAAACGTCTTAATCGGAGTCCGGCCTGGCGGCAATTCGTCAATGACGGAAACTTCTAAATCGCCGTACACCGTCATCGCCAGGCTGCGTGGAATCGGCGTCGCTGTCATCACCAGCACATCAGGATTCAATCCCATCCGGCGAATCGCGGCGCGTTGCATCACACCAAAACGATGCTGTTCATCAATGACGGCGAGTCCAAGTTTTTTGAAATTTACGGCGTCCTGAATCAGGGCGTGCGTACCGACGACAATATCTATATCACCTTCTGCGATGGAGGCTTGCACGGCGCGTTTTTCTTTAGCTTTCAGGCTGCCTGTCAATAGTTCTACGTGATAAGTCGCACCTGCATTTTCGACAATGCGGCGGATATTGCGGGCGTGCTGCTCCGCCAGAATTTCGGTCGGAGCCATCAGCGCAGTTTGGTATCCGTTCTCAACGGCGATGACCATTGCTTGCACGCCGACAAT
Source organism: Blastocatellia bacterium (assembly GCA_043775925.1). Taxonomy (GTDB): domain Bacteria; phylum Acidobacteriota; class Blastocatellia; order RBC074; family RBC074; genus JAFDVL01. The sequence continues at coordinate 473 of JAYVRW010000393.1, read as the reverse complement.
CGTTTTTCCGCTGCCGACATCGCCTTGCAATAAACGATTCATCGGCGCGTCGCTGGTCATATCATCTACGATTTCTTTCAGCGCCCGCTTCTGCGCATTGGTCGGAGAAAATGGCAGAATCGCTTTGACGGCATTGCGGACGCGATCATTAATTTCGATGATTTCGCCTTTAGGTTCGGCTTGACGGTCGCCGCGTTTGATGCCCAGAGCCATCGCCAGCCAGAAAAATTCTTCAAAAATCATGCGGCGATGCGCAGCGGAATGTGCTTCGTTGTAAGCGTCAATTCCCGCATCGTCAGAAGGGAAGTGAATGAACCGGAGTGCCTGTTCACGGGGCAATAACACATTTCGCGCGACAATTTCTGCCGGTAAATTTTCGTCAATCGTTGCACTGAGTTTGGTTAAGACGTGATGATAAATAGTACGCAGTTGCCGTGTGCGAAAATCTCCTAGCTTGCGATAAATCGGGACTC
>JAYVRW010000392.1:0-40783 GCA_043775925.1 Blastocatellia bacterium | reverse complement strand
GCGCAAGAACTGGCAACAGAATTAAGCCAGGTAAGCGGATTACAAGTGTATCCGCACTCACTGACTGCCACGCAAAATACGCTCTTTTTCTTAGGTCGCAGCGGAGATAAAAAACAGCTTGGCATCTTGTCTGCGAATAATAATGTCAGCAGCAATTTTTCCGGTGAAGCTCAAGCTGTCACTATTAACGATCAGGCTTTCACGCTCACGATTGGCGAAACGTCACACGACAATGCTTCTGCTTTGCGTGCCATTTTTTATTTTCTGAATCCAAAAACTCTTGGCTTAGCAAAATCTGCCGGATGCGGAGATCGTCTTGGACTCGGAACACCCGGACATATTCAGGCGATTCGCAATTCGACGATGGCTCCGATTTTGGCGCAGCAATCCATCCGCGAAAATTTCCGTACCGGACGCAATCCGCAGGAAGTCATGGACGATGCGCTGTGGGGTACTTTGCAGGAAGGATGGCGCGAAGGCTTCGGCGCGGATGCCGATCATTTGAAATCTACGGAAGACATTGATTCGTGCGTCGCGGCGGGCTACACGTTTTACACGATTGACCCCAGCGCACACGTAGACAATCACGCGAACACTGACCCTATCGAAACGCTCCGCACCAAAGTTGCGGCGCTCCCGTGGGACGAACTCAAAACTTCGTGGGACGGCTTACAACAACAAATCGGTACTGCTCCGATTGATCTGGGAAGTTTCAGCGTCACGATCAGCGAGGAAGAATTGTTACGCGCCGCCGCTAAATACGGGCACGTCGTAGCGCATACTGTCAAAATGTATCAACATCTCGAAAACGTCATGAACGGCAAACCGTTCGAGCTGGAAATGAGCGTAGACGAAACCGAAACCGTGACCACGTTAGCCGAACATATTTACATCGCACAGGAACTGAAACGCCTCGGTGTAATTTGGGTCAGCCTCGCTCCGCGCTACGTCGGAGATTTTGAAAAAGGCGTAGACTACATTGGCGATTTGGATGAATTTGAAAAATCCTTCGCGCAACATTTGGCGGTGTCGAAAACTTATGGGCCGTATAAACTCAGCCTGCATTCTGGCTCTGATAAATTCAGCATCTACCCGATTGCTTCCAAACTCGCCGGAGATTTGGTGCATTTGAAAACGGCGGGAACCAGTTATTTAGAAGCCTTGCGTGCGATTGGCGAATTGAACCCAACACTCTTCCGCGAAATCGTCGGCTTTTCAAAAGATCGTTACCCAACGGATCGTGCGACGTATCATGTCTCCGCCGAAGTCAGCAAAATGGCAGACGTAGACGGACTCGCCGACGATCAGCTTTGTTCATTGCTGGATGATTTTCACGCTCGCGAAATCCTGCATGTCACTTTTGGATCGGTGCTGCATCACCCCGCGTTTCGTGAAAGATTTTTTGCGACGTTGCGCGGCGGTGAAGAAACCTATTCGCGCATGCTGGAAATCCATTTCGGAAAACATTTCGCACCGTTTGAGAACGTGAATAAATCCGTAAGCGCGGATTAAATACTTAGACAGGATGAACAAGATTTGAGACAGGATTTACAGGAAATTCCTATTTGTTCCAGCCTTGTTCATCCTGTAAAAAATCTTGTTCATCCTGTCTAAAATTTCTTAATAGTATCTAAAAATGAACCAACCAGACTTACTAAAACTTTACGACTTCACAGGTCAAACATTTGTCGTCACAGGCGGCACAGGAATTTTATGCAGCGTGATGGTCAAGGCGCTCGTCGGCTGCGGAGCCAATGTCGCAGTCCTCGCACGCAGCGAAGAAAAAGGCGCGGCATTGCTCGCAGAATTAAACGCTCCTGATCACGCCATGATCGTCGCCGGAGACGTGTTGCAAGCCGATACGATGCACGCCGCCGCTGAAAAAGCCATCGCCAGATTTGGACGTATTGACGGATTACTGAACGGCGCAGGCGGCAACAGTCCGAAGGCCACGGCAGTTGCTCCTCAAACTTTTTTTGATTTGGAAGAAGAGTCCATGCGCTACGTTTTCGATTTGAATTTGCATGGCACAATGCTGCCAACACAAATTTTCGGTCGCTACATCGCGGAGCAAAAATCCGGCGTGATTTTAAATGTCTCTTCGATGAGCGCCATGCGCCCGTTGACCAGAGTCGTCAGCTATTCCGCCGCGAAAGCTGCGATTGATAATTTTACCCAGTGGCTGGCAGTGCATCTGGCGCAGGAATTTTCCCCCAACATTCGCGTCAATGCTGTCGCTCCGGGATTTTTTATTACCGAACAAAATCGCTCCCTGCTGACCAATATTGAAACCGGAGAATTGACCGCACGCGGCAACAGCATTATTACGCATACGCCGATGGGACGCTTTGGAAATCCTGAAGATTTACTTGGCGCGGTGTTGTGGTTGATGTCGCCCGCCTCAAAGTTTGTGACAGGCATTGTCGTTCCAGTTGACGGCGGTTTTTCAGCGTTTGCTGGTGTGTAATCAACATGAAAACTAACGCTGAAAACATGACGCCGCGTCGGAGTTTTCTAAAGAAAATTCTGCTTACCGCAACCGCCTCACAAGGACTGGTATTATTTGCGGCGGCGCAAAATACTACGCCTGATCCGTGGTTACAGCTTCCAAACATTCTGGCTCGCATCGAAGCTCCAACCTTTCCGAAACGCGAATTTCTCATCACCAAATTCGGAGCCAAAGCCGATGGCAAAACTGATTGCACCGAAGCTTTTCGTAAGGCGATTACTGCTTGCAACAAAGCAGGCGGCGGAAAAGTTACCGTCCCGGCAGGTGAATTTCTAACAGCGGCAATTCACTTGAAAAGCAATGTCAATTTGTATGTTTCCGCCGGAGCTACGATTAAATTTAGTCAGGATACAAAGCAATATTTACCACTCGTTTTCACTCGTTGGGAAGGCGTCGAGCTAATGAATTACTCGCCGTTTATTTATGCTTTCGAGCAAAAAAATATTGCGGTGACGGGAACGGGAACACTTGACGGACAATCTGATTGTGATCATTGGTGGCCGTGGAAAGGTCGCACGAATTGCGGCTGGAAAAAAGGTGATCCGAAACAAGATGACGCTCGCAACAAGCTGATCGAAATGGGCGAAAAAAATGTTCCCGTCAATCAGCGTACGTTCGGTGAAGGCTCGTTTCTGCGTCCTAATTTTATTCAGCCTTACCGTTGCCAAAACGTTCTGATTGAGGGCATCACGATCAAAAATTCTCCGATGTGGGAAATTAATCCGGTGCTGTGCAAAAACGTAACGGTGCAGGGCGTAAAGGTTAATTCTCACGGCCCTAACAACGATGGCTGCGACCCCGAATCCTGTACCGATGTTTTGATTAAGGATTGTTATTTCAATACGGGCGATGACTGCATCGCAATTAAATCAGGTCGTAACGGTGATGGACGCCGCGTCAATGTACCATGCGAAAACATCGTCATTCAAAATTGTCAGATGAAAGATGGTCACGGAGGCGTGACGATTGGCAGCGAAATTTCCGGCAGTGTCCGCAATGTCTTCGCTGAAAATTGCAACATGGACAGCCCGAATTTGGATCGTGTGTTGCGCCTCAAAACGAATTCGGCACGCGGTGGAACGCTCGAAAATATTCACCTGCGCAACATCGAAGTTGGACAAGTCAGCGAAGCAATTGTTTCCGTAGATTTCACGTATGAAGAAGGCGACACAGGAAATTTTATCCCGACTGTACGCAACATCAGCGTCCGCAACTTAAAAAGCAAGCAAAGCAAATACGCTCTGTATTTACGTGGCTTCGGACGCGCTCCGATTACTGATGTTCGTTTGATTGATTGCGCGCTTGAAAACGTCGCTAAGCCCAATGTAGTCGAACACGCAAACGCGATTCGTTTGGATAATGTTCGCATCAATGGAAGATTGATGTAGCTGTAGCGTAACCAGCATGGTTGCGACAGGCTTTGCGCTTCGCAAAGGCTTATCTATTTCAACATCAAAACGATGGCTACAAGTATTCTTCAGATTTTCAGAAATGAAAGAGATTAGTGTTTGCGAAGCGCAACCACTGCACAACCTTGGCAGGATTGCGCTACTCGTCAAATTATTGCTTCGCAAATCGTAACCAATATGAAATTTCTTTTCTTCCTTTTACTAATCACGGCGACAAGCTTCGCGCAAGATGCAGTGAAGTGGAAAAATGCGCTGCATCAAAAAGCGGAATGGTATAGCAGCGACGAAGCCTTGCGCATTGCGGAAAATGTTTTGCTGTATCAACGTAACAACGGCGGCTGGACAAAAAATGTAGACATGGCGAAGCCACTGGAACCTGCGGAAAGAGCGCAGATTTTGGAAGACAAAGACGCTGCATATTCCACGATTGATAACGGAGCGACTTACACACAATTGCAATTTCTCGCCAAAGTTTTCAACGCTTCAAAGCAGGGAAAATACAAATCTGCTTGCTTGAATGGACTGGATTATTTGCTGACCGCGCAGTACGCCAACGGCGGCTGGCCGCAATATTTTCCATTGCGAAAAGGCTATTACACGCACATCACGTACAACGACGACGCGATGATCGGCGTGATGCGATTGCTGCGTGAGATTGCGAAAAAGAATTTGGATTACAATTTTGTTGATGAAGCACGGCGCTTAAAATCCGCGCAGGCAGTTGAGAAAGGCATCGAAATTATTCTCAAAACACAGGTCGTGGTAGATGGCAAAAAAACCGTCTGGTGCGCACAGCACGATGAAGTCACGCTGGCTCCTGCACCCGCCCGTGCTTACGAAAAAATTTCACTCAGTGGAGCCGAAAGCGTCGGTATTGTGCGATTTCTGATGGAAGTCAAAAATCCAACTCCATCCATTATCGAAGCAATAAAATCAGCGGTTGCCTGGTTTGAGCAAACAAAAATCAACGGCCTCAAAATTGTTGATAAGGCTGATCCGACGCTGCCAAAGGGCTACGATAAAGTTGTGGTTGAAGATGTGAAAGCATCTCCACTCTGGGCACGTTTTTATGATCTGAAAACCAATCGTCCGATCTTTTGCGGACGCGACGGAATCATTAAATTCAGTCTCGCAGAAATTGAACATGAGCGCAGAACGGGGTATAGATGGTATGTCAATAATCCATCGGAATTATTGAATCACGATTATCCGGCGTGGCAAGCCAGGCTCTAAACAAATTGATCAGGAGAAACTGTGATGATGAATCATGCTCGTCGAATTAACGCTTTGTTGATACGGGTTTTGTTAGTTATGGCAATCGCTTCGGTGATGACCTTCGCCCAGGCTTCGGCAACTCAAGCCAAGCCTCCTGAAAGTCTTTCCGCCGCAGAATTTTCGCGCCTGATCCGTGACTTTTCCGAAAACGGCGGCTATTTCCGCTCCGACAATTTCACTTCTAACGAGACAGCGTATTTGTACATCGTAGACAAGCTGCAACAATACGGTACGACAGGCGGCGCGTATCTTGGCGTTGGGCCTGAACAAAATTTCACCTACATCGCCAAAGTTCGCCCGCGTATCGCCTTCATCGTAGACATTCGTCGTCAAGCCGTTATTCAGCATTTGATGTATAAAGCGATTTTTCATTTGTCACCGACCCGCGCACAATTTTTATCGCGGCTGTTGAGCAAGCCTGCGCCCACCGGAGCCAAACCAGACGCGGCATTGAATGATTTGCTGGCGCACTTCAGTACGGCGGCGAGCGATGAAAAATTGTATACTGAAAATCTCGCAGCGCTGCGCAAAACGATTCAGGAAGACTTTCAATTCCCACTGTCAGAGGCTGATTCCAAAAGCCTCGAATACGTTTACAAAAGCTTTTATACCGATGGACTGGACATTGCTTACCGAATGGACGGCAATCCCTCTTGGGGCAACATGAACTTTCCCTCATTAAAAGAGATCACCGCGCAAACCGATCAATACGGGAAACAAGGAAATTTCTTAGCGAGCGTTAATGACTACGATTTCGTTCGTGGAATGCACCGAAAAAACTTGATCATCCCCATCGTGGGAAATTTTGGCGGCAAAAAAGCATTAGTTTCCGTTGGAGATTATTTGCGCAAAATCGGACTGACCGTTACAGCCTACTACACGTCAAACGTCGAGCAATATCTTTTTGACGGAACACTTTTTAATGACTTCGCGGTCAATGTTAGTAAGTTGCCGCTCACCGAAAAGAGCATGTTTATTCGTGGTGTCACCGGACGTGGACGCACTACGGCAATGCTGCCCGGACATCGCATCACGACCTTCATTCAACCAATGACGGTCTTCGTCAAAGATTTCAAGGAAGGACTTTATCCGAGCTATCGTGACCTTGTTACAACGCATCAAATCGCGCCGGAACTTCCGGCAAAATAATAAGGAATTAGTTATGAATCGAAGAGAATTTACCAAAACAGCACTCACCGCTACCACCACTGCCTTGAGTTATTCCAAAATTCTCGGTGCCAATGAACGGATCAATCTGGCTTTGATTGGATGCGGCGACCGGGGACAACAGGTCTGGAGCTACTTCATGCAACAAGCGGATGCGAATCCGGTTGCGCTGTGCGATGTCTATCAACCAAATTTGAATCGGACGCTGACGGCTTCAACGCCCAAAGCTGCTGGCAAAATTGTTACGCACGAAGATTTTCGAAGAGTTCTGGAAATGAAAGACCTTGATGCCGTGGTCATTGGCACTCCCGATCATTGGCACGCCACGACAACCATTCTGGCTTGTCAGGCTGGAAAGGACGTGTACTGTGAAAAGCCATTGTCATTGACCGTTTCCGAAGGTCGCAAGATGGTCGAAGCCGCCCGAAAACATAATCGCGTCGTGCAAACCGGCAGCCAGCAACGCTCCGGCGATCATTACATTCAAGCGGTAAAAATTATCCAAAACGGAGAAATCGGAGCCGTCCATAAAATTACCGTCGGCTACACCCGCAACGTTAATCCAGGCTTCAAACCGATGTCTGAGCTTGGCCCCGGCAAAGAAAAACCTGCCGGATTAAATTGGGATATGTGGCAAGGTCCCGCCGATGAAGTTGCCTACGATCCATTCCGTTTCATTTATCATTTTCGCTGGTTCTGGGCTTACTCCGGCGGTCAAATGACTAATTGGGGAGCACATAATCTGGACATCGCACGATGGGCGTTGAAGGCGCAATCACCCACCGCCGTCACGGCTTTCGGTGGACGCTACGCCATTCATGACGGCGGCGAAACTCCCGACGTACAGGAAGTAATTTATAATTTCCCAACTTGCGTAGTGACGTGGTCAGGGCGTGAAGTAAATCGCACCCGCGATGAATATCTTGTCTTTCACGGCACCAAAGGAACGCTGAATATTATGCGCGACGGCTTCACGGTCACGCCTGAAGTCTGGAAAGCCATCAGCAAAAATACCAAGCCCGCAATGGAGCCGATGGAAATGAAAGGCGATCCAAAGAAATGCCAGGACGCTCACGTCCGCAATTTTCTTGATTGCACGAAAGACCGCAAGCGTCCGAACGCCGATGTCGAAGAAGGTCATTACACCGCCACGCTGTGTCATTTAGGAAATATTGCGACCCGCCTGGGGCGTTCCTTGAAATGGGACGGCGCCAAAGAAATGTTCGTCGGAGACAAAGAAGCTAACCTGATGCTGGCGCGTAAATATCGCAAGCAATGGGATCTGGTCTAATTTATTCATCCTTCAAAATAAAGACCACAGATGCGATGATTCCATCTGTGGTCTTTTTGATTTCTACATCTAAAAACCTAATGAATAACCTTCACAATTTCAAAGCCTCCATCGTCGCCGGATTATTTTCTTTCCTGATTTTTTCCAACCTCTTGGCGCAATCAGATTTGGATATTTCTGCGCTCGAACGTGGTTTCAAAACCCCACCTAACGAAGCAAAAATTATGATGCGCTGGTGGTGGTTCGGGCCAACTGTGACGAAGCCGGAACTCGAACGCGAACTGCGCGTGATGAAAGCAGGTGGCATCGGCGGTGTTGAAATCCAACCTGTCTACCCGGTAGTACTTGACGATCCGGGCAAAGGTCTCAAAACGCTTCCGTTTCTCTCGCCGGAATTTTTGGATGCTTTACAATTCACCCAACAAAAAGCCAAAGAATTAGGGCTGCGCGTAGACCTGACCATCGGCAGTGGATGGCCTTACGGAGGCCCTTCCGTACCCGTCACGCAGGCAGCAGGACGCCTGCGGGTTGATCGCACGAAAGTGGCTGCGAATCAACGCCGTGTGCCACTTCCCTACCTCAGCGAAGGTGAAAAATTACTGGCGATTTTTCAGGGGATGAATCAGCTTAACGAGGTCAAAGACGGAGCTGTCTGGCTCCCCACAAATCCTGAATCACAATCTGAAATTTTGTTTTTCATCTCCAGTCGAACAGGCATGCAGGTGAAGCGTCCCGCCGTTGGAGCCGAAGGTTTTGTGCTGGATCATTACGACCGCAACGCGATTGACAGCTACCTGAAAAATGTTGGCGATCCGTTGCTGAAATCATTCGCAGGCAATCCGCCATACGCAATTTTTTGCGACAGCCTTGAAGTTTTCAACTCTGATTGGACGAGCGATTTTCTGGAAGAATTTCAGAAGCGACGCGGCTACGATTTGAAGCCGTACCTGCCTGCGCTCGTCACCAACATTGGAGAAAATACCGCCGCGATTCGTCAGGACTGGGGACGGACATTGAATGATTTATTGGACGAAAGATTTATGATTCCGATGCGGGATTGGGCGAAAAAAAATAATACCAGGTTTCGCATTCAAGGCTATGGCTTGCCTCCCGCCACAATTGGCAGCAACGCCTATGCCGACATTTCTGAAGGCGAAGGAGCACAATGGAAAGTGCTGCGAGCAGCGCGTTGGGCGTCCTCGGCAAATCATTTGTACGGGCGCAACGTGACGACTTCAGAAACCTGGACGTGGCTGCATTCGCCATCATTTCGCGCCACTCCGCTGGACGCGAAAGCCGAAGCCGATTTGCATTTTCTGCAAGGCATCAATCAATTAATCGGACACGGCTGGCCATACACTGCCGAAGGTCAGGAATATCCGGGCTGGCGTTTTTATGCGGCGGCGGCGTTCGGAGAAAAAAATCCCTGGTGGATTGTGATGCCCGATTTGTCACTGTATTTGCAACGCACCAGTTGGGTTTTACGACAGGGACAACCCGCGAATGACATCGCGTTTTACCTGCCAAATAGCGATGCCTGGGCAGGATTTGTGAATGGCAAAGTGCATTACATGATCGAAGCCTTGAAGGACAGAATCGGCGATGATGTCGTCGCCAGCACGTTGGAAGCCGGATACAATTTTGATTTTTTTGACGATGATGTTTTGCAGCAAATCGGTTCGGTAAAAAATAACTCATTACAACTCGGAGCCAATCAATACAAGGCTATCATCCTCTCGAATGTCGAACGCATCCCGCTGAATACGCTCAGAAAACTGGAAGAATTTGCAAAGAACGGCGGCATCGTGATTGCCACGCGACAGGCTCCGAATGTAGCTCCCGGATTCAAAGCTACCGCCGCTGAGCAAGCAGAAATCAAAGCAATTTCTGCGCGACTTTTCAGCGGAGCCAACGCCAAAGTTCAAGTCGTCAAAAACGAAAAAACCGAACTCGCAGAAAAATTAAATTCCCTGCTCCGCCCTGATTTCGCCTTGGATAAACTCGTCAACGAAATCGGATTCATTCATCGTCATACAGAAAATGCTGAAATTTATTTCGTCGCCAATTCATCGAATCTAATGCAAAACGTGAACGCAATTTTTCGCGTCAAAGGATTGCAAGCAGAAATCTGGAACCCACTTGACGGCAGCATTATCTCAAATCCTGCTGCCGAAAAAGCGGATGGAACCACCATCGAATTGGGACTGGAACCGTATGGATCGCGTGTCGTAATTTTCACTAAACGCAAGTCATTGAAAACTGAATCGGTAGAAGCTAATCTTCCCAATGCTATTGATTTCACTAATGACTGGAAAGTAAATATCAATAACCAATCATTACTGATGAAGCGGTTGACTTCGTGGACGGAAAACGAAAATACTCGTTATTTTTCAGGAACTGCAACTTACGAAAACACTGTCAACGTGTCGGCTAAGTTTAAGAGCGCATCGCTGAGTTTTGGACAAGGGACACCTATTCAATCAACTCCACTCCGCAACGGTTCGCGTACGTGGCTGGACGCTCCGATCCGTGATGCCGCAGTCGTCTACGTCAACGACCAACGCGTAGGCGCAATCTTCTGTCCGCCATATTCCATCAACATTTCGTCATTTCTCAAAAGCGGCGAAAACAAAATCCGTATCGAAGTCGCCAACACCGCGATCAATTATTTAGCCGGACATCGCCTACCGGATTACAAATTGCTCACGCTGCGTTACGGCGATAGATTTCAACCACAGGATATGGAAAATCTTCAACAGTTGCCATCCGGTTTACTTGGAAATATTAAGCTGATATTACGATAAAGCAGACTTACAAACGGGACAAAATGACTGAACAACACGACGCCAAAGAAGACGCGCAGGAGCTAAATAAATTAGGCTATGCGCAGGAATTGTTCCGCACGATGGGCGGGTTTTCCAACTTCGCTATTTCATTTTCCATCATTTCAATTTTGACGGGCGCAGTTACTCTTTACGGACACGGCCTGAAAATGGGCGGCCCCGCGCAAATGTCCATCGGCTGGCCTATCGTCACGCTGTTCACGCTGGCCGTCGTGATGAGCATGGCGGAACTCGTTTCGGCGCTGCCAACCTCCGGCGCGATGTATCACTGGTCGTGTCAACTCGGCGGCAAAGGCTGGGGCTGGTTCACGGCGTGGTTCAATATCATCGGACAAATCGCCGCGATTGCGGGGATTGATTACGGCTGCGCATTGTTTGTGACACCGTTGCTGGGTTTGGCAGCGACGACGCAAAACCTGCTGATCGTGTACGCGGTAATTTTGCTCTCGCACGGGATCATCAATCATTTCGGCATTCGCGTCGTAGCGTGGCTGAACGATTTCAGCGTCACAGTTCACATCATCGGCGTCATCGTGATTGTTGGCGTTTTACTTTTCTTCGCGCCGAAACAACCGGTGAGTTTTTTCTTCGCACGGATTACGAGCAACACCGATGGCTATTCTTACGGTTGGGCGTTCGTGATTGGATTGTTACAGGCGATGTGGACGTTCACGGGTTACGACGCTTCGGCCAGTGTGAGCGAAGAAACTGTTGATCCGCGTCGCCGCGCACCGTGGGGAATGATAATGGCAGTCGCTGTTTCCGGCATCGTCGGCTATTTATTGCTCATCGCGCTGACACTTTCCATCAAAGATATTTCTGCTGTGCTCAGCGCCAAAGACGCCAGCGGCAACGATGTTCCAGCCGTCATTGCGGTGCTGGCTTCCGCGTTAGGTGAACGAGCCGGAAGCGCATTTTCGTGGCTCGCAGCGATTGCGATGTGGTTTTGTGGCTTGTCGGCAGTCACCTGGAGTTCGCGTGTCATCTGGGCTTTTGCGCGTGATGAAGGAATGCCGCTCTCAAATATCTGGAAGCGCGTCAGCCCTAAACATTCGACTCCGGTGTATACGATTTGGCTGTGTGTAATTGCGGCATTTTTAGGGGCAGCGTATAGCGGCGCGTATGCGGTAGTGACTTCGATCAGTACCATTGGTTTGTACATTTCCTACATCATTCCCGTCGTGCTTTTAGTTGTCGCACGCAGCAAAGGCAACACAATCGAACGCGGCCCGTGGCATTTGGGGAACTATAGTTTGTTCATCAACGTAATTGCCATCGTGTGGGTCATTTTTCTGAGCATCGTACTCAGCATCCCGGACAACAATCGCGCCGGAAAAACCTTACTGGCAGTCACGTTGTTATTGGGGTTGTGGTATGCCCTGCACGAACGCAAACGATTCGCCGGGCCTGCGTGGCTGGCGGCAAAAAGTAAATCTACCTAGCATTAAAGGCATTACAGATGAACAACTTCCACCGCAAATTCCTGACCTTATTTTTCGTCCTGATATTCGGACTGACAACCAGTTCTTATGCGCAGGATACAACCGCAAAATTCGACGAATACTTGACGGCGCTCACTAAACAAAACCGTTTCACTGGCTCTGTGTTAGTAGCACGTGACGGCAAAATTTTATTTAGTAAAGGCTATGGGATGGCGAATATGGAATTTGATATTCCGAATACGCCAAACACAAAATTCCGCCTCGGCTCCATCACGAAACAATTCACAGCGACTTCAATTTTGCTGTTGCAGGAACGTGGTAAACTGAGCGTCAAAGACCCGATTTGTAAGTATATCGAGAATTGCCCGAAAACCTGGGAACCCGTTACGATTCATCATTTGTTGACACATACATCGGGCATTCCCAGCTACACCGATGTGAAATCACCGGAAGAATTTCGCGTGATGAGTTTGCAACGAGTCACGCCTGCGGGCTTTGTAGATTCGTTTAAAAGTAAACCGCTTGAGTTCGCTGTCGGCGAAAAAATGAAATACGACAATTCGGGATATTTCATCCTCGGTCATATCGTCGAAAAAATCTCTGGTCAAAGCTATGAAGCATTTGTGCAGGAAAATATTTTTAAGCCTCTGAAGCTTGAGAATACTGGCTACGACACACACGAGAAGATTTTGAAATTGCGTGCAACAGGCTATTCAGAAGCTGGCGGGAAAACTGTCAATTCAGAATATTTGGATATGAGCGTGCCTTATGCCGCAGGCTCATTGTATTCAACTGTCGGAGATTTGTTCGCATGGGACGAGGCCTTATTCTCAGACAAATTGCTGTCAGAAAAATCGCGCATAGCGATGATGACACCAGACAAAAATAATTATGCGTATGGCTTGATTATCAATAAACTCAACAACCGCACACAGGTTTTACACGGCGGAGGAATCAACGGATTTTCCACAGTGCTGATGCGTTTGCCAGAAGAAAAAATCACGATTGCAGTGTTACGCAATGCGGATTTTGGCGCCTCGAATCCTGGTAAAATCAGTCAGGATTTAGCGGCAATTTTGTTGGGCGACAAATATGAAATACCTTCGGCGAAAACCGTCGCTAAAGTTGATCCGAAAATTTATGATGCGTATGTCGGACAATATCAACTAGCGCCAAACTTCCTTATGACGGTCTCACGCGAAGGCGACCGGCTGATGGTACAGCCGACAGGACAAAGTAAATCTGAAATTTTCCCAGAGTCCGAAACTACCTTTTTCCCGAAAGAAATCGAAGCCTCGCTCACGTTCGTCAAAGATGAAAAGGGAAACGTTACGCAACTTATCCTGCATCAAAATGGCGAGCATCCAGCGAAGAAAATAAAATGATAGTTACACCGCAGAGACGCAGAGAACGTAGAAAAATTTAGACAGGATTGACAGGATTATTTTCATGATTAACAAACTCTTTCTTGTTCATCTTGCAAAAACGCCTGTTAATTTTGTCTAAAAAAACTCTGCGCTCTGCGGTGATTTTCGGAGGTTTACATTGACCCAACTCAAAGGAATGCTCTCTCTCGAACGCTTACGCGAACTCGTAGCGCAAAACCAAATTGAAACCGTTATCGTCGGCTTCACCGATCATTACGGTCGCTTGTGCGGCAAACGCTACGACGCTGAAATGTTTGTCGCAGACACGATCAGCAACGGCACGCACGGCTGTGATTATTTGCTGACGACTGACATGGAAATGGAACCCGTGCCCGGCTACATATTTGCGAACTGGGAACTCGGCTACGGCGATTTTCATTTGGTGCCAGATATGGCAACGCTCAGAGTTGCGAGCTGGCTCGAAAAAACTGCACTCGTCTTGTGCAACGTCAAAAGTGATAAGACACATGATTTAATTTCCGTTGCGCCACGCTCAATTTTGCAGAAGCAGATCACGACCGCGAAAACATTGGGCTTTGAGATTTTCGCCGCTTCTGAACTTGAATATTATATTTTCAATAACAACTACCGCGAAGCCCATCAACAAGGCTACGCCAACCTTGAACCGGCGGGCTGGTATCTTGAGGATTACCACATTTTGCAAGGCACGCGCACCGAGGGATACAACGCAGCCGTGCGCCGTCATCTGAAAAATTCCGGCGTGCCGGTCGAAAATTCCAAAGGCGAATGGGGACTCGGCCAGCACGAATTGAACGTCCGCTACGCCGAAGCGCTAGAGATGGCGGATCGTCATGTCGTCTATAAACAATGCCTGAAAGAAGTCGCCGAAGCCCAGGGTTTGAGCGTCACGTTCATGGCGAAATTTGCGGCAGATCGCGCCGGTTCAAGCTGTCACATTCACTTGAGTTTATGGCGCGACGGCAAGAATGCTTTCGCGGGTGATGAGGAATTCGGTCCCGTGAAATGCTCTGAAGCGTTTCGTCATTTTCTCGGCGGCTGGATCGCGCACGTGCCGGATGTGATGCCGTTTTATGCACCGACGGTGAATTCGTACAAACGTTATGTAGACGGTTCGTGGGCACCTACGCGCCTGGCGTGGAGCTACGACAATCGTACTGGCGGTTTTCGCGTCGTCGGTCACGGTCAATCGTTACGCATCGAATGCCGCATCCCCGGCGCAGACGCCAATCCATACCTGGCATTCGCTGCGTCGCTGGCATCAGGACTCGACGGCATCGCCAATAAAATTGAGCCGCCCGAATGTTTTGTTGGCGACATTTACGCCGCCCAGCATTTGCCGCGCGTGCCGTACACATTGGCAGAAGCGGCAGATAAATTTGCCAGTAGTGAATTTGCGAAAAAAGTTTTCGGGGAAGATGTCGTAACACATTACGAACATTTTTTCAGGACTGAGCAAAAGGCGTTCAATGCGGCGGTGACAGATTGGGAACGGAAACGATATTTCGAACGCATATAGTTTCGAGTTTCGGGTTTTGCGTTTCGAGGAAAAACTTTCGATGATCGCCTCAATTCCTGGCGACCTAATCCGCGAAACTCAAAACCCGAAACTCAAAACTCGGGTGAAACCCGAAACTAAACTGGAATTCATTGTCCTGACACCGTGACGATCTCTGGCTGGATATTTTCTGCCAGGTGATCGGTCAACCCTCTCGCTGTGGCGCGTTCAGCTTTGGATTTGTCCAGCATTTACGTGGCACCACCAGCCTGAATCTCGGACAGAAAATACTGACTGCCATAGCGGTGAAAGACTAATTGAGACTTCCCGTCATTATCGTGCGTGGTATCCTGCTGGTAGCGGAAGCCAATCGCTTTTTTAGTTTCCCAATTCTGAATAATCATCATGCCCGGCGTACTGAGACGTTGAGTATTGTAGTTTCCCTCTGTCAGGGTGACACCATTGACATTGAAGGTGAATGGAATTTTCGCGCTGATGACCAATATGAAACAGCCCGATCTGGTCGCGCTGGATGATGCGTTGGAGGCGCTGGCGGCATTTGATCCACGTAAGAGCAAAGTGGTCGAGCTACGCTTTTTCGGCGGCTTGAGCGTGAAAGAAACTGCCGAAGTCTTACAGGTTTCCCAGGACACAGTGATGCGCGACTGGAGCCTGGCGAAAGCGTGGTTGCTAAACGAACTGAGCGCCGAACCGAAAAAATAATGTTATGCGAGCGAAGCAGATCAAAGATAACGGCAAGTTGCCGAAGGAGCATTCCAACTAATGGAAACACAGATCGGTCATTACAATATACTGGCACAACTTGGCGCAGGCGGCATGGGCGAAGTTTACCGCGCCCGTGACACACATCTGAACCGTGAGGTTGCCATCAAAATCCTGCCTGCCGATTTTGCGCAGGATGCAGATCGTTTGCGCCGTTTTGAACAGGAAGCGCATGCCACTTCGGCGCTGAATCATCCAAATATTTTGACGGTCTATGATTTCGGTTCGCATAACGGCAATCCATATCTCGTGATGGAATTGCTGGAAGGCGAAGAACTTCGTGCGCAAATCGCAGCAGGCGCGCTGGCTCCGCGCAAGGGCGATTGAGTATGCGCAGCAGATTGCGGCAGGCCTCGCCGCTGCGCACGAAAAAGGTGTCGTGCCTCGGGATTTGAAACCAGAGAATTTATTTGTCACGAAAGACGGACGCGTAAAAATTCTCGACTTTGGGCTGGCGAAATTAAAGCCGCAACAAAACACGTCCACAGGTTCAGAAATCGCTACGCAAAAACAACTCACGATGCCTGGCACAGTAATGGGAACGGTCGCGTATATGTCGCCCGAACAGGTGCGCGGCGAAGTGGTAGATCATCGCTCTGACATTTTCAGCTTTGGCTTGATCCTGTACGAAATGTTGCGCGGCGAACGGGCGTTTCAGCGCGAGACAATGGCAGAAACGATGACGGCGATTCTCAAAGATGACCCACCGGAATTGAGCGCGCCATTTCATCCAGATATTCGTGCCAGAAATCCATGCTCCACATTTCGGGAATGTTCGCCTGCGCCGAATCGCTGTTATCGGAATAGCCCGGCGTCCGCGCATCAAGCGGGAGGTTGAATTTGATGCCGCGTTTTTCGATATGTGGCTGATGATCGGAGTCCTGCAATTTGCTGGACGTTTGAAGGCGAATCGCTTCGGCAAGATCAAGCCCACCATACAATGCGCCTGTCGCATCAGCGCCGATCACAAAAAAAGTAGTTTGCGCGTTGCTGCGCTGCACCCGAATCGCATAGCTTTGCGGCGTTTCGTTGTTGGGGAATTTAATAGAAGCAGGAAGTGTTTTTTGTTCTTTTTCTGTCAGCAATACGATATTCAATGAACCAATCTGCCGCGAAAAATCTTGCAGAGAAGGCTCCGCAATTTTCATCTTTTGCATTGTTGCGGCGCTACGAATTTCACTGGCGGCAAAACGAAGTGGTGGCGATTGTACGTCGTAAGACAGCACGACTTCTTTGCTTTGCGCACTAATCGTCAACGGGATGAAACACAACAATGACAAGGCGATCAAGCGCAAACTGAAATTCTCAATTTTCACCTAGATGTATTTTCCAAAGACCAAAAAACAAAGGACAAAGACCTAAATCAAATCGGTAATCACATTCCCCAGCACTTCGGTCAGTCGCTCTTCACGACCTTGATGAAGATAACTCAAGGCTTCCTGATCCAGCCCTAACTGATGCAACATCGTCGTGTGAATATCGCGCAGATGCACAGGTTTTTCGACGGCGTATAATCCAATCTCATCAGTTGCGCCATGCACTACGCCGCCCTTGACGCCGCCGCCTGCCATCACCATTGTGTAACCAAGATTGTGATGATCGCGGCCTTTGCTGCCTTCTGATTCAGGCGAGCGTCCGAACTCTCCGCCAATCAAAACTAACGTTGAATCCAGCAAGCCGCGTCGTTTCAAATCCGTCAACAATGCCGCCATTGGCTGATCGGTTTGCGCCGCCATCCGCAAATGATTTTCTTCGATGTCGGTATGCGCGTCCCATTGCAAATTGCCTGTGCCGCCGCCTGAAACCGGGCAAACAAAACGTACTCCTTTTTCAACTAACCGCCGCGCCATCAAACAACGTCGCCCAAAATCATCCGTGAGCGGTTTGCCGATCCCATAAAGATCAAGCGTTTCCTGCGGTTCATTTGAGAGATCAAAAATTGCGGGCGCTTCGGTTTGCATTTTGAAGGCGAGATCGTAGGAATTGAGCCGCGCAGCAAATTCTGTGTCATCAGGAGCCAACTCAACTTGATTCAATTGTTTGAGCAAGCCAAGCGTCTTGCGGCGTTGATCCGTCGTCACGCCTTTGGGCAAATCCAGATTCAGCACGGGACGATTGCCCGGACGAAAATGCGTCGGCTGATACACTGCTGGCAAAAATCCATTCGCATACATCGGCATTCCGGCTTCCTGCGCACCGTGTGGATCAGGCAATACGACATAACCAGGCAGTGACTGCGCTTCGGAGCCAAGCCCATACATCGCCCACGATCCCATACTCGGAAAGCCCGGAATCACGCGCCCTGTGAACAACTGATATTGCGCGGCAGAATGCACCACCATATCGCTGTGAACGGAGCGGATAATCGCCAAATCGTCTACACGTTCGGCGAGGCGCGGCAACAGATCAGAAACCTCAATGCCGCTTTTGCCGTAGCGTTTGAACGTGCGTTTCGTGCCGAGCAATTTCGCATTCGGAGAAACAAATTGATACTTCGCTTCGCCAAAACTCGCTGGACGTTTTTGCCCGTCAAGCTTATTGAGCAGCGGCTTCGGATCAAACGTTTCCATGTGACTGGGGCCACCGCTCAAGAACAAAAAGATGACGGATTTCGCTTTGGCAGGATGATGCGGTTTCTTGGGCGCAAGCGGATTGAAGGATTGCGCACGCGCTTGCTCCTGCGCGAGTATTGCGCCAAAGGCGAGGCCGCCAAAACCACAAAAGGCATCCGTCAAAAACTCTCTTCGAGTGCGTGTGATGCGAATATGTTCAGTCATAATTTTCTCGCTTTGTACTTTTCAATCAGATGCTTCTAGCCCACAGATGTGGGGATAAGGCGCTAATTACCGCATCTCGGAGCACTTTCAAACGGTTGTCTTTATCAGCTTCCTTTTCTGAAAGTTTTAGTGCCAAACCAATTGTCCTAATCATTGCGTCGGGAGTAAGGTCAAGCTGAGTCGCAGCTTGACCGTAAAAAGACTTGGCGGGAAAGTCTCTAATGAATTCCGTTGTGCTGCCTGAGTGAGAAGCAGAAATGCGCGCTTCTTCTTCAGCAAAAACGGTTGCAAAGTAATTGTTCCAGCCTCCGCTCGGCATCGCAGATTGAAATGTGCGACGAAGGTTCTCAATTTCGGCATGAGGTTTTATTGGATTCAACAAAGCCTCCTGTTCCCTCTCGACACGTTTTTTGGCACGATTGAGTATCTCTTTGTTCAGAACAATTCCTTTTATATGATTCTTAGCTCCACTCAAAAAGGTACTATATCGTGCTGTAATCACCGATTCGTTAAGACCGCTGTAAATACCAATTGCTTTAAAAATAGGCTCTAGGCAAAGATAACCCTCTATTTCGCTTACCGGATGTGCTTTGATATTTGAATCCGAATTCAAATATCCGTCAGGCCAACCGTCTCGGTCAATATATCCAAATGCTTCTATTCCAGTTGTAATCTTTCCAGCCCGAAACGCAGAAACGCATTGCCGTACTGCCTCGCAACTACCCACTGGGACAAGAACTGTATTTGAGCAATTGTGCCAAGCTGTCAAAATTGGATTGTCATAACTATCGGATTCACCTTCGCAGAAAATAAGACGCGATGCTGATACTGAAAACGACGCTGCACCTATTACTTGTGCAACTACGTCGGATGGTATGCCAGAAGTAGGAGGTAATAATTGAACAGCATTCTCTGAACGTGCAATTGCGAACTGAGCATCGCGGCGTGATAGCGCAAAGGGAATATCGTGTGTGAGATAAATGAATCTTATATCTGGCGCCAACTCTTCCAAGCTATTCCAAAGATTACGTGCTAACAGAGGATGAAAAAAGGTCTCTGGTTCATCAACTACCATTATTGGTTGTTTGCAGCTAACAACTCTCGAAATCAAATAGAGCGCAGTTCGCTCTCCCTCACTCATCTGTGTGATTGGGTAGGATGTAGAATTTCCATTCAAAGTACGTTCGACTGTTGGTGCGTAGGTAATATTAATCTCGCGCCCTTGAAAATGCTTATTCCATATCTGGACTACCCTTCGTAACCGTGTATTTAACAGCTGCTCATCTGGGCGAGTAGTCGGATTTGATTCGAACTGATCCCGAAACAAAACAGCAGCTTCTCGATCCTCCGCAAGCATTTCCGAGATGAGATTTGGAAGTTCGTATGATGGTGTCCAATGTTGGCTGATAACTTGTTGCAAGGCATTTTGCACTTGTGAGCGTGCTAATTCCACTGGTTGCATCTGAATACCACCGACCTCAAGGCCACGTAGTGCTGCAACACGCTCAGCATTATTATTCCGAGTAATAAATACGCCAAGACGAGTTTTGCCAACGCCATTGGGACCAACAATCACAATCGGGCAATTCCCACTTACTTTGATTCCTTCAGGTAAATTGACTTCAGTTTGCATTTATTTCCATTGGATTATTTAAAGTGAATGTGCAACTCATTAGCCAATCTACGACTTTCCAATTCGATGCACCAAACTAATCTAAAATTTGCTTACATCAATTCCCTACGCACTGCGTAGGGTTTCTTAATTCACATACAAAAACGAATTCAAATTCAGCAGCGTCAGCGCAAATTCTCTCTTCGGTTGCGTCTGCAAAAATTCCATTGCCAATTGAATTTCCTGCGGCTTGGCGGGGCGTCCCGTAGTCAACCGATAACCCAAATCAATTTGTTTACGGAGGTTTGGCCCTGCTTCAGTTTCCAATCTTTTGGTCAGCGCTTCGGCTTGTGCATTGGCGAAGGTTCCGTTCATCAATTCCAATGCTTGTGGCGCATGTGTACTCGATTCGCGGCGCGTACAGCTCACTAATAAATCCGGCGCGTCGAAAACTTCCATAAACGGCAAATGCAAATTTCGTTTGGCGAGCAGGTAAATACTGCGACGATTATATTCGCCTGGGTCTTTGGCGGGTTGCCATTGCGAAGGCTTGTAGAGCGCGTTCACCAATTCCTGATCTATTGGAATCATCACGCTCTGTCCGCCCTGTTTTGGATTGAGCAAGCCCGACACCGACAACATCGCATCACGCAACTGTTCGGCTTCCAACCGTTGCCGATTGAAGTGCCACAAAAATTTATTGTCAGGGTCTTTGGTTGTTGCCAGTATTTTGTAAGCCACCTCGCTCGGCGGCGCAGAAGCCTGTTGATAGGTGTTGCTATGAACAATTAAGCGGTGCATTTGTTTGAAGCTAAAATTGCACGAGACAAATTCGTTCGCCAGATAATCCAATAATTCTGGATGCGTTGGGCGCGTACCCATACGTCCGAAATCATTGGAAGTCGCCACGATGCCGCGTCCAAAATGATATTGCCAAATCCGATTCACCATCACCCGCGCCGTCAATGGATTTTCCGGCGCGGTAATCCATTTGGCTAATTCTGTGCGCGGATGCTCCATATTTTCCGGCAATTCTGGAGAATTATCAGGGAGCAAAACTCCGAGCGGTCGCATTCCTACGCTTTCGCCTTTTTTGGAATATTCACCACGTGCCAGCAAATGAATCGGAGATTTTTTCTCCGGCACATTTATGACGCTATGCAACGCCGGAAGTGGCGGCGGCAATTGTTCCTGCAACGCTTCCAGCTTTTTCGAGAGGGTTTCTTTTTGCTTGAGCGATTCGGAATCGTCCAATCCTGTCAGCCGTTTGACTGTGGTCGTGAGCGTTTTTATTTCGGCTTCGAGCGGCTCTGCTTTGGATTTTCTGGCTTCCTGTTCTGCCTGACTTGCTTTGAGAACATCCTTGTCATAGACCGCTGAAAAATAGGATTGAATGCGGTAATAATCGCTTTGCCGAATCGGATCAAATTTGTGATTGTGGCACCGCGCACAACCTACGGTAACGCCAAGCATCGCGGAACCTACTGCGTTCGTCATCTCGGTCAAAACTTCGTTGCGGCTGCTGGCGACTTCCTGATTGCCAGCATTTTTGCGCAATGGTCCCAGCCGATTGAAGCCCGCCGCAATCAATGCCTCATCATCGTTCGGAGCGATTTCATCTCCGGCCAATTGTTCCGTCAGAAAACGACTGTACGGCTTGTCGGCATTGAACGAACGAATCACGTAATCCCGAAACCGCCATGTATCCGTGCGGTGCGTGTCATACTCAAAACCGTCCGTTTCAGCATAGCGCACAATGTCCAGCCAATGCTGTCCCCAGCGTTCACCGTAGTGCGGACTGGCGAGCAATTTTTCAACTAATTTTTGATAAGCATCGGGAGATTTGTCGGCGAGAAATGCTGTAATTTCTTTTGGCGTCGGCGGCAATCCAATCAAATCAAAATATAAGCGGCGGATTAACATCGTGCGCTCAGCTTGCGGCGCAGGCTTCAGCCCTTCTTTTTGCAGACGTTGCAAAATAAAAGCGTCAATCGGATTTTTCACCCAGGCTTGATCTGCCACATTTGTAAATGTCGGAACATCAGGTATTGCCCGCTTCACAAAAGACCAGTGGCTGCGTTCGCGGAACGTATAGGTTCCAAGCGGAGCGATGTCTGAAACTGTCATCAATGAGATGAAAAGAACGCCAATTGCCAAAAACTTTAAGTACATCGCAATCCCTCAGTTACTTTATTTTTTTAGATGATCGAAGCTGCACGAAATATCTTAACGCAAAGGGACAAGGGAGCAAAGGAACAAAGATGATAAAGATGGCTTCTCTTTGCCACTTTGCCCCTTTGCCTCTTTGCGTTGAAAATCTTCTCCGTATAATGAATTCTCCTGAGAAAAAATATGCCCAAACAAAAAATCTTTCTTGCGTTCCTGTTCTTAATTGTAACGATAACCATTGCGGCGAAACCAAAGGAATACACCTGTTATCGCACTAACGCGAAGATCACGATTGATGGCAAGCTCAATGAATCCGCTTGGCGCAACGCTTTATCAACTGACGCTTTCGTAGACATCGAAGGCGACAAAAAGCCGCTGCCACGTTTCGTCACGCATGCAAAAATGTTGTGGGACGATCAGTATTTTTACATTGCGGCTGAACTCGAAGAACCTCACGTCTGGGGAACTTTGACCAAACGCGATTCCGTCATTTTTCACGACAACGATTTTGAAGTGTTTATTGATCCGAACGGCGACCGCGATGAATACTATGAATTTGAAATCAACGCCTTGAATACTGGCTGGGATTTGTTTTTGCCGAAGCCCTACCGCGATGGCGGTAAAGCGCAGGATAGCTGGGACATCATCGGATTGAAAACCGCTGTCCACATCAACGGCACACTGAATAATCCCAAAGATCGTGATCGCGGCTGGACAGTAGAAATGGCGTTCCCGTGGAAGGCGCTGGCAGAATACGCGCATCAATCTACACCTCCGAACGATGGAGACGAATGGCGGATCAATTTTTCGCGTGTCGAATGGCAGCACGAAATCGTTGACGGAAAATACAAAAAAATCGCCAACACCAAAGAAGACAATTGGGTCTGGTCGCCGCAAGGTGTCGTAGACATGCACCGCCCTGAAATGTGGGGCGTCGTACGTTTCAAAAAAGCTAAGAAATAATTTGTTCATCTCAACTATCAACAGAGAATCAATATGAAAATATCATTCGTAATTCGCACCGCAGCACTTTTATTTTTTGTGACAACAGCATTCGCGCAAACGTGGGCGCCGCCCACTGATGCTGAGCGTTGCCCTTGCAAATGGGGCGCGAACGATCAGCGCGGTTCCGCTAATCACATGAAACCTGAAACCGTATTGCGGGCAACCAAACTTATTCGCACAGGCGAAGTCATTGAATTGGGGCAAGTGCTCAGCGCGGCAATGCCGCTGTTGAATGGACGACGCTTTGATGTGCATACCAAACGAACGTTCATGAATCCGCAATCCAATCGGCGCGGCAGCAATGAAGAATTCGTCTCCAGCGAAATCGGGCAGGTCGGCACGCAATTCGACGGCTTTGCGCATCAGACGATTGGCACGAGTATGTACAATTGTTTCAAGCTGGACGAAATCGCTACGCGCAATGGCTTTGAAAAACTGGGCGTAGAAAATGTTGGCTCATTATTCACACGCGGCGTATTGATTGATGTCGCGGCGCTCAAAGGCGTTGAGATGCTGGCAGACAATTATGAAATCACACCACAGGATTTGCAGCAGGCGCTTGAAAAACAAAAGCTAAAATTACAACCTGGCGATGCCGTTATCATTCATACGGGCTATGGTAAATTGTGGAATAAAGATAACGTGCGTTATGGCAAAAGCTCACCCGGAATCGGCGTAGCGGCGGCGGAATGGTTAGCCAAACAAGACCCAATGCTGGTGGGCGCGGATAATCCCTCGATTGATGTGAATCCCAATCCCGATCCAAAAATTTCGCTGCCCGTGCATCAAATTATGCTCGTCGTGAACGGCATCCATCTGCTGGAAAATTTGAAGCTTGACCAACTCGCAGCCAGACGAATTTATGAATTTGCGTTGATCGTGCAACCCTTAAAAATACAGGGCGGCACAGGTTCTACTGTCGCGCCAACTGCAATTTATTAATCAAACCCAAAGGATAAAAAAACAAATGCGATTACAAAATAAAGTTGCCCTCATTACCGGAGCCAGCGGCGGCATTGGCCGCGAAACCGCTTTGTTATTTGCCCGCGAAGGCGCTGCCGTCGTGTGCATAGACGTGAATGACAAAGCAGGTAAAGAAACCGTCAAGCTTGTGAAAGCTGCCGGAGGCAAAGCGGCGTACACTAACGCAGACGTTTCCAAAGCTGAAGATTGCGCGAAAATGGTCAAGTTCGCCGAAAAGAAATTTGGTAAGCTCAACATACTTTTCAATAACGCTGGCATCATGCATCACAGTGATGACAACGCCGAAACTACCGAAGAGTCCATCTGGGATTTGACGATGAACATCAACGCAAAAGGTGTATTTTTCGGCTGTAAATACGGGATCCCCGCGCTTCGTCGCGCCGGCGGCGGCTCCGTCATTAACACCGCTTCTTTCGTAGCTCTGCTCGGCGCAGCGACCCCACAAATCGCTTACACCGCCAGCAAAGGCGCAGTGCTTTCGATGACACGTGAATTAGCCGTCATCCACGCCCGCGAAAACATCCGCGTCAATGCTCTTTGCCCAGGCCCATTGCGCACCGAATTGCTGATGAGCTATCTCAACACTGAAGAGAAAAAGCAGCGACGCTTAGTCCACGTGCCAATGGGGCGCTTCGGCGAAGCGAAAGAAATCGCGTATGCCGCGCTATATCTCGCTTCGGATGAATCTTCGTTTGTGACCGGGACAGAATTT
This sequence comes from Blastocatellia bacterium, assembly GCA_043775925.1. Lineage (GTDB taxonomy): Bacteria > Acidobacteriota > Blastocatellia > RBC074 > RBC074 > JAFDVL01. The sequence continues at coordinate 15,901 of JAYVRW010000392.1, read as the reverse complement.
TTGGTAGATGGCGGAATTACGGCAGCTTACGTGACGCCAGAATAGAAGAGGAAAAAGCCAATGAAAACTGTTACCTTTATTTCTGTAGCCGTGGCACTATCACTACTGACGACCTGTGCTACATCACCATCAACGAATCAAAACCAAGCGTTTGAATCGCTGGCCAAGAAATACATTGAGCAATATCTTGAGATCAGCCCCGGGCTAGCAACGTATCTGGGCGATCACCGTTATGACAATCGCGTAGATGATTACACTGCTGCCGGAATTGAGAAGAAGCGAAAATTACATCAAACCACGCTGGAGGAATTGAAAACAATTGATGCGACCCATCTGGCGCAAGACCATTTGACGGATTACAAGATTCTGCAAGCAAACCTTGAGTCTGCGCTTTATGAACTTGATGTTATCAAGGAATAGGAATGGAATCCGATGACCTACAATCCAGGCGATTATGTCTACTTGCTGACAGCGCGTGATTTTGCGCCCCTGAAAGAGCGCCTGCAAAATGCCAAAGAGAGAGTAAAAGCAATTCCTGCTTTTCTGGAAGCCGCCAAAGCAAATCTCAAAAACCCGCCTAAAATTCATACAGAAACCGCCATCTCGCAAAACAAGGGCATCATCAGCCTGATCCGCGATGATCTGAAACCCTTTCTGGATCAAGTACCGGAACTGAAGGCAGAGTTTGCCCCGGTGCAAGCGCAAGCCATCACCGCACTAGAAGCCTATGGGGCGTGGCTCGAAAAAGAATTGCTACCCAAATCAAATGGCGATTTTCGATTAGGCGATGAAAAGTATCGAAAGCGACTCCAGTACGCACTTGATACAGACATCAGCAAAGAAGAAATCCTGCAACGAGCCGAGGCTGAATTGAAAGTGAGGCAGGAGGAGATGTATCAAACCGCACTCCCGCTGCATCAACGCTTTTTTCCAAGCGCGAAGGTAGAGGACAAGAAAAAGGTGACCAAAGCTGTCCTCGATAAGCTGGCGGAAAGTCATCCCAATAACGACACGATTGTAGAGGTAGCCAAACAAGATACTCAACTGTGTCAAGAGTTCGTCAAAGCCAACAACCTGCTCAGCATCCCGAATGACGCCATAAAGATTATTATCATTCCAGAATTCAGGCGCTCGCTGGGCGGTTTGGAAGCCTATTGCGATGCGCCAGGGCCGTTGGAGAAGAATGGCGAGATATTCTATGCTGTGTCGCCAACCTCCAAAGACACCAAACCGGAAGAGGCCGAATCCATCTACCGCGAATACAATAACTATATGTTTCAGATGATAACGATTCACGAAGCAATGCCCGGACATTATGTACAACTAGCAAAGGCGAATCAGTTCAAAGCTCCGACCCTAGTAAGAGGGGTATTCGGCAATGGGGCTTTCGTAGAAGGATGGGCCGTTTACACTGAGGGGATGATGACTGAAAAGGGATTTGGCGGACCAGAAGTAAAAATGCAGCAACTTAAATATCTTATTCGCGCCGTTATCAACTCCATCCTTGATCAAAAGATTCATGCAAATGGAATGGAGGAAAAGGAAGCCCTTGATCTGATGATGAATGAGGGGTTTCAAGAAAAGGGAGAAGCCATTGGCAAATGGCGACGCGCACGTCTTACCTCAACGCAACTTTCAACTTACTATGTTGGGTATCTTGGCATCAAAGATATTCGTAAAGCTTACGAGGCTAAATTTGGGAGCGCCGATATGAAGACAATGCACGATAAGATGTTGTCCTTTGGCTCGATTGCTCCCAAGCACGTAAAAGCCCTAATGGGGTTGTAGCATTGATAAATAAATACTGGATATTATTGTTAGACTAAGCATATTTCGAGAAAGCTAACAGGAGGGTTTATGTCGAAACGTTTGCTGCTTATTGCAGCACTAGCCTTATTATTTCCCATGTCAATCATTCTACCCAACGCATCGCAATCGGCGGGATTGCCCAAACTAAATATCAAGGGCACTGCCGCGATTGATCGCATGTTCGAGGCTGCCACTGCCAACAAAGAAATCCCCGGCGTAGTCCGCTGCGGTCGTCAACAAAAATCAGATTCTGTACCTCAAGGCGTTTGGCAAACAGGATGTCGGCAAAAACATTCCGATGGCGAAAAACACCGTGTTTCGTATTGCTTCGATGACGAAGCCCGTGACTTCGGTGGCGATTATGATGCTGGTAGAGCAAGGAAAATTGCGGCTCGACGATCCAGCAAGTCAATACCTGCCTGCACTCAAAGGGCGCGAAGTGATTGCGACCTTCAACGAAAAAGATGGCACGTACACGACGCGTCCCGCCAAACAGGAAATCACCATTCGCCATTTGCTGGCGCATACGTCAGGCTTTGGTTACGGGTTTGCCAATCAGACTGTCACCACACTGCAACAAAAGGCCAAGCTGAACCCACGCGATATGCCGCTGTTATTTGACCCCGGCACGAAATGGCAATACTCGCACAGCACCGCTGTACTCGGCGACATCGTCAAAAAGGTTACCGGGCAATCGCTCGAAGAATATTATCAAGCCAATATCTTTCGCCCGCTCGGCATGACAGACACCTCATACCAATTGCCCAACGAGAAATTGCCGCGACTCGTTACCACGCACCGCCGCGAAGCCAACGGCTTGGTCGAAAATCCGAATCCGGCAAAATATACAGGAACAGAGCAAGGCGATGGCGGATTGGTTTCGACAGCGTCTGATTACGCTGCATTTCTGCAAATGTTTTTGAATGAAGGAAGCTGGCACAGCAAGCGCATTCTCAAAAGCGATTCTGTTCGACAGATGGCGTCCAATCAAATCGGCTCCGTCGTCGTAGGCGAAATGCCTGCGGTGATTCCCACGCTGTCCTCTGCCTTTCCGTTCGGCGCGGGCAAAGACAAATTCGGCCTGGGTTTTCAAATTACGATGACCGAAGGCAAAGCTATGCACGAACGCAGCGCAGGCAGCTACACTTGGGCCGGAATCTTCAACACGCATTTCTGGATAGACCCGAAGCGCGGCATCGGCGTCGTGTTCCTGACGCAGGAGTTGCCGTTTTATGACGCCACAACGATGGATGTGATGCGGCGGTTCGAGCGATTGATTTATGCAAACCTACAATGAAATGACGGCAGGCAAGGAAATCAGTCAGGCGGCTGGCGACGCCGGATAGCCAACGAGATAGGTCATCGGGATCGGTGACTGCGTGCGCTCCTCGCCAATGTGCCACTCGTAGTGTGCGAAGTCGGGGTCGTCAACCAGCGTCTTGAGTTCCTGCGGTGTGTATGTCCGCAGACACGACACGATTCCGTCAAAGAGAACTGCCACCGGGATCACTGGTACGAGGTAAGTCAACACGAGCCGCGAGAGGCGAAACGGTCGGATCAGTGGCGTCGTTAGCAATACGATCAGTGGAGAAAACAACGTTGCTATGATGGCTATCGCACTGCGCTGCGTCGCCTCGAAGACGCAGATACCGCGTCCCTGCCGCACCGCATTGCGTAACACCGCCTGCGCCTGCTCCGGGGTGAAGTGATGAAAGGCCGTGAAAATCGTCCGCACACCGCCGAACTCGCCCGGCACATCCATCGCATCCACGCTCGTCGGCGCGAACGTCAGCCCACCACTTATCGAAGCCGCCCGGCTCAGCGCATCCAGATTCGGGTACTTGTCTGTCAGACACACCGTGACAGCCAGCTTGCGACCTGCGTTGAGAGCGGGCAGCAACGCCGGCCATGCTCCCGCACCGCCTGAACACAAATCCGTCACTTGCTGCGAGCCGCACGCACGCAAAGCGCGTTCGAGCCATGGCACGGCTGCCGCGTAGTGATTCCCAACGCGCAACGAGAAAGCCAGAAAGTCGGTCATCGCATCGCGGACGGCGCGTGGACACCAGGACTGGTCATGAATCTCGAAGAGGTGATAACGCCGCATGGTCGCTCCTTCAGGCACAGGTTTCATTGGCTCTGACCAGGCAAGGCGATCCATCACAGGAAGAAACGCAAAGCCAGATACGGAATCAGGTTGAAGAACCAGGTGGCAAGTTTATAAAACACGATTCCGGCAAAATTGATGGCGTCGAATTGTTCAGCCGAGAGCCGGAAGACGCGGCCCGACCACCGATACAGCCATTCGTGCGGCAGAATGAAGAACAAACCCCACAGCGCCAGCAGCGCAAAGTTCATGATCGTGCAATACAACAGTACCGTGCGTAATTGTTCAATGTTCATAGCAAAGTTCCTCCTCAACAAGCGTAACGTAACCTGTTCAGATTGCGCTCCGCTTGCCAGGTTGTCAACGGATTGTGTCGCAACATCATTTGTTGGCTGTCATCTTCGCCCGCTCTGTGCTGATAAGACGTTCGAGCGACGCTTTAGAGGTTGGACTCAGTGTCAGGCATTGCTGGAAATCGCGTTGTGCTGCGGCTTCATCGCCTTGCCGTATTCGCACCAGCCCGCGATTACAATACGCATCGGCGAACTGCGGATCAAGCGCAATGACCTGATTAAAATCCGCAATGGCACGCGCCCATTCGCTGCGTTCGCGCCAAATCAGGGCACGATTGAAGTACGTGATATGCAACGCGGGCTTCAATTCAATTGTTCGTTGGTAATCAGCTAACGCACCATCCATATCGCCGTTGGCATGTCGTGCTGTACCCCGGTCGCCGTACGCTTCCGCAAAGTCAGGCTTGAGTTTGAGGGCTTGCGTGTGGTCGGCAATCGCGCCTGCGAAATCGCCTTTTTGATATTTGGCGACGCCGCGATCACTCCACGTTTGCGCCAGCTTGGCATCCAGTTTGAGCGTGCGATCAAAGTCGGCCAATGCGCCTGCCAAATCTTTTTTCTCCATTCGTGCAACACCGCGATTGCCCCAGGCTTGGGCGAGACGCGGCGCGAGTTCGATGGCGCGCGTGCAATCGCTGATGGCGCTATCCCAGTCGCCTTTGAGATAGCGCACCCCAGCGCGATCCACCCAGGCCTCCACCATCCGCGGATCAAGTTGCAGCGCGCGATTGAAGTCGGTCAGCGCGTTGTCATATTCACCTTTTTGAAGCCGGGCAGTGCCGCGATTATAATACGCGTCCGCACCGTTTGGGTCAGAGGCAATGGCGAGATCGAAATCGGCGATGGCACGATCATATTCGCCTTTGGCAAACCATTTGTTGCCGCGCTCAATGTATGAAGACGCGGTGGCGGCGCGCAGGTTTTGGGTCTGCGCTGGCGTGACTGTTGCGGTCAGAATCAGAAACATGATAAGTCGGAAATAGTTCATTGTGTCTCCCCTCAGGAGTTGCAGTCCGCTGTGATCCGGCGTGGCTGGCATTGCTTCGGCTATGTACCCTGCGATAGAGTAAGGCGCGGTATTTCCACACAGATCAGCGGCGCTGCTTGGTTGCAAAGTGAGACCATGCTTTGCGGTCATCCTAATGTCCTGAATCGGCGGTGAATTGTTTCCGAATTATTTCCTAACGCGGTTATGAGTAACTCAGCCCAGCACTTCTACGAGTTTGGCCCGTTCCGCCTGGATCGGTTGGAGCGGGTTTTATTCCGTGCGAATCAGCCGCTCACGCTTACGCCCAAAGCGTTTGACCTGCTGCTGGCGCTGGTTGCGCGTCACGGTCACGTCATCGAAAAGGAAGAACTGATAGATACGGTCTGGCCAGAAACCGTCGTCGAAGAGAGCAACCTCACGCACCATATTTCTGTGCTGCGGAAAATTCTGGGAGAAAGTACAGGCGAGCGTCCGTACATCGAAACCATTCCCCGGCGTGGCTATCGGTTTGTGTCCGACGTGAAAGAATCGAATGGCGCGAACGTTGCACCTGTCATCATGCCGCTGGCCGTAGCGTCAATTGAGAGTGTCCAGGCAGCACCTGAATTTAAGACAGCAGATCGCCTCACCGACTCGCCTGAGCCGCCTTCCCCGCAAGTTGAACAACACGCTACGCCCGACCAGACGATGTTTGATGTAGAGGGCGTGAAGGGGCGGCTTGGATGGTTGGTGTTGACCGGACTCCTTTTTGCGCTGCTGCTCGTGAATATCGGCGTCCACACCTGGGCGGGGCTGCGGTTCAGCCGCAGCTTTGGCTCCGGTCTGGTACAAAAGGATGAAGGCCGACTTGAGTCAGTCGTGCGATTGGTCAACGAAAACGGCCCGGCGGCGGCGCTACGACCCGGCGACCTCATCGTGCTGCTGAATGGGCAGCCGTTCGATAAAAAACAATTCTTCCGATTCTTCGCAGAGACAGCTACCGGCACGGAATACACGGTCGTGGTGAAACGTGACGGGCAGTTGCGCGAGTTTACGTTATGCACGGCGGCAGCACCGTTCGCCGGGCTGGCGTCTCTGTTGCTCGACACCCTCGTGCTTCCGCTCGCCTGTCTGTTGCTGGGGTTTGTCGTCTTGCTGCGAACACCGGATCACAAGCAGGCGCAGTTGTTGGCGCTGGCGTGTGGAGCTTTTTATCTGGACAACGGATTTTCGCTGGAAGGGCTGCCTACCTGGTTGCTGGCGCTGACGGTAGCGGCACGCATGTTTTGTGCTTTGCTCGGCTCCTTTTCCTTACACTTGTTCCTTTTCTTTCCTGAAACCTCACCGTTGGTGCAGCGGTTCCCGTGGCTGAAGTATGTGATCTATCTGCCAGCTTTGTTGCTGCTGCCAGAGATGGCAGGCCGGACAATAGATTTGCGCGGAGGAACGTGGCTGGCAGCGGACACATTTTCTACTTCAGCCAGCTTCCGAGTCAGAGTTTATCTGGTCATTGTTTATGGCGTCGCGCTCATTTTGCTGGCGATTTATAACTACCGTCAGACAGGCTCGCTGGCGCGGCGCAAGATGCGCATCGCATTGGGCGGCCTTATCGCGGGAGCCGTGCCGATTACCTTATCGAGTCTGGCGATAGCAATTTGGCAGGAATTGCTGCCCGGCCCGGCGCTGACCTTCAATCAATTTTTCTGGCTTATTAACGGATTACTCCTGGCGCTGCTGCTCCCGCCCATTGCCATCGCCTACGCTATCGTGCGCCATCAGGTGATCCCCGTCAGCCTCATCATCCGCCGCAGCCTGCAATACCTGCTTGCAAAAAACGCACTGCGTCTGCTGCTGGCGCTACCGCTGATCAGGATGGCAAGCATCGTTTACGCCAACCGCGACCGTTCACTGGCTGACCTACTTTGGCGCAATTCGTTCTGGTTCTACGCGCTCGTCGCCGTCGCGCTCGGCTTGGCGTATCGTTACAACCTGAGCGACCGGCTCGACCGCCACTTCTTCCGCGCGGCGTATCAGCAAGACAGTTTGTTGCGCGAGTTGATTGCAGAAGTCCGCCAGTTTGATTCGCTCACGGAGATGGCACGGCGCGTCAGTCAAAAGGTAGACGACGCGCTCCACCCCGAACGGTTTTGCCTTTTTTATCGTGAAGAGGGTCGCCGCGATCTGTCGCTCGGTTATTCGTCGAGTGCATTGAGCCGCGATCTGCGCGTCCCCGCCGAGTTCGAGTTGTTGCGGTTTATGGAATACCAGGGCAGGGCGCAGGACTTTCCTTTTCCGGCCCGCACCAAGCTGCCGCCGCCGGAGAAGCAATGGCTGGCGCATCTGGGGGCGAGCCTAATTGTCCCGCTACGCGGAATGGACGACCGGCTGACGGGTTTGCTTGTGCTGGGGCCGAAGAAATCCGAAATCCCTTACACCAGCAGTGACCGGCAGTTGCTCGAAACGCTGGCCGACCAGATCGCGCTCGTGTACGAGAACGCGCAACTCAAGGAGCGACTTGCCAGCGACCGCCCTGTTCAGCACGCAGTCTAAGCGCGAGTCAGAGGCTTCGCTCTTAAAAAAAAGATGAACACGATTTCAACCGCAGCCGCGCGCCGTTTGTTTCTGGGTGCCCAAGGCTTGCTTGCCGACCCGACGCGTAAAGCCACGCACGCGACGCTCACCAAGCTGATTGACCAAATGGGCTTCGTCCAGATTGATTCGATCAACTACATCGAGCGCGCGCATCACCTGACGCTGGGCAGCCGTCTGGATGATTACCGACACGAACATTTCACGCATTTGCTCGAAACAGATCGCCACTTGTTCGAGCATTGGACACACGATGCGTCGGTGATTCCAACCGCGTGGTTTCAGCACTGGAAGCCACGTTTTGCGCAGTACAAAAAGAAGTTTAGCCAAAGCAAATGGTTTGGGCAGCGAATGGGCGATGAGTCGGACAAAATGTTGGCGCACGTGCGCGAACGCATCGCCCGTGAAGGCCCGTTGCGCTCGCAGGATTTCGAGCATGATCGCAAAGGCGAGCCTGCCGGGTGGTGGGGCTGGAAGCCGCAAAAAGCTGCACTTGAATATTTATGGTTCACGGGTGAGTTGATGGTGACGCGGCGCGAAAAATTTCAGAAGGTTTACGACCTGACTGAGCGTGTGTTACCGGAATATGCGAAGTGTGCGCGTCCATCCGAAGCTGAACACATCGAATGGGCGTGTCGTACCGCATTTGAGCGATTGATAATTGCAACGCCCAAAGAAATCGCCGATTTCTGGCATGCGATCACGCTCGCCCAAACGCGGCAATGGTGCGAACAAGCGGCGCGATCCGGCGCGCTTGTCGCGGTGACGATTGAAGCCACGAACGGCGAGAAAGCACGTGCCAGTTTTGCGCTGAGCGATTGGCAAGCGCGATTGCGCAAGTTGCCGGAACCGCCTGATCGGATACGCTTACTGTCGCCGTTTGATCCGGTGATGCGGGATCGGGCACGCGTGCAGCGACTGTTCGGCTTCGATTATCGTTTTGAAGCCTTTGTGCCGGAGCCGCAGCGGCAATACGGTTATTACGTGTTGCCGATCCTCGAAGGCGAGCAGTTGGTCGGGCGTATTGATCCGAAGTTTCAGCGCGAGCGTAGTACGTTGGAAGTGCGCAAGGTATATTGGGAGCCGAACGTCAAAGTGACGAAAGCGCGGCAGAAGAAATTGGATGAAGCGTTGGCGAGGTTGGCAAATTTGATCGGGGCAGAGAGAATTGAATTGAGAAATATATGAGCAAACAAATCCAACAAACCATCAGCCCGATTGACGGCATGATGTATACCGAACGGGAACTTGCCACCAATGAACAAATCGAAGCGGCGCTCGCCAAGTCTGTCACCGCACAACGCGAATGGAAGCATGTGTCAATTGCCGAACGTGTGAACATTTGCCGTCAAATGCTTGCGTATCTCGTCGAACGCGCGGACAAAATTGGTGAAGAATTGACGTGGCAGATGGGGCGTCCGCTTGCTTACAGTCCGTTAGAAATTCGGCGCGGATTTGCGGAGCGCGTGAATTACTTATGCGATATTGCGGAGGAAGCTTTATCTGACATTGCGATTGAGCCGAAAGAGAATTTTCAGCGTTTTATTCGCCGCGAACCGCTTGGCACAGTGCTGGTGCTTGCGCCGTGGAATTATCCGTGGCTGGCTTCGGTGAATGCGATTGTGCCTGCGATTTTGGCGGGCAATTCTGTCATCCTTAAAATCGCGCCACAAACGCCACTCGTAGCCGAACGCTACGCCGAAGCCTTTAAAAATGCAGACTTGCCCGATGGTGTGTTTCAGTTTTTGCATATAGATCACGCACAAGTTGCCGAAGTTATCAAAGACCCGCGCATCAATTTTGTCGCATTCACAGGCTCCGTCGCCGGAGGTCACGCGGTACAACGTGCGGCGAGCGAACGCTTCATCGCTACGGGCTTGGAACTTGGCGGCAAAGACCCCGCGTATGTACGACCAGATGCGCAGCTTGAAGCAGCAATTGAAAATCTGGTGGACGGCGCGATGTTCAATTCGGGGCAATCGTGCTGCGCGATTGAACGCATTTATGTGCATCAGGATATGTACGAAAAATTTGTCGAAGGCTATGTCGAATTAACGAAACAATATCGGCTCGGCAATCCGCTTGATCCAAAAATTACGCTGGGGCCGATGGTGCGCACGGACGCGGCGGACAAAGTGCGTGAACACATTCAGGATGCTTTGCATCGCGGCGCACAAGCGTTGATCGCTCCCACTTTATTTCCCAAAAATCAGAAGGGTACGCCGTATCTCGCACCGCAAGTTTTGGTCAACGTAGATCACAACATGCTCGTGATGACGGAAGAATCTTTTGGCCCTGTCGTCGGAATTATGCCTGTCAAATCTGACGACGAAGCGATTGAATTCATGAACGATAGCAGGTATGGATTGACGGCTTCGATTTGGACGAGTGATGTTGACGCAGCTTTGCAAATCGGTGACAAAATCGAATGTGGAACATTTTATATGAACCGCTGTGACTATCTTGATCCTGCTTTGGCGTGGGTTGGAGTGAAAGATTCGGGACGCGGTTGCACTCTATCAAAATTAGGCTTTGACGCATTCACGCGTCCGAAGTCATTTCATTTGCGGGTTAAATTTTAAAAAATTATCCACGAAGGACACGAAGTTCACGAAGGAAAAATCAAGAAAGGATTTTGTGATCAGGATTGCATTTTCTGCTTCGTGGTCTTCGTGTCCTTCGTGGATAATTCTTTGTCTTAATTTCTTCCAATCGCCTGCGCCACCGTGTCGCCCATTTCCCCGCCTTCCATTAAAAATTCATACTGACGACGGAGCTGTTTATTTTTGTACATGCGACGATCAGAAATTCTGAGCAATCGTTCCAGTGAATTTGCTTCGAGACTGAAACGAGCTGCGCCAAGACTGATTCCAGCTCGCGCCTTGAAGCCTTCTTTGGCTGGGAGTTGATATGCTTCGACGGCACGATGAATACGCCACATCAGGTCTTCGACATCTTCTTCTGTTGCGCCGGGTAACAGCGCGACAAATTCGTCTCCGGCGTAACGAGCCAGGTAATCATAGCTGCGCAATTCGTTGCCAATGACTTTGGCGATGCCAATCAAAAATTCATTCCCCGCGTGATGACCGTAGGTATCATTGATTTTCTTGAAGCCATCCAAATCCATCATCAATACCGACAACGGCGTATCCTGGCGGCTGGCGCGGTTCGATTCCTGCGCGAATTGAAAATGCAAAGCTCTCGCATTTGGCATTCCCGTCAACACATCCGTCAGCGCGAATTCGCGCGTTTCGGCATGATTAATCGCATTATAAATTGAATCCGCTGCCAAGCCCGAAATTGAATCTAACAGGCGCAGATGATCCGGTGAATATTGCTCCAGCGAGGCTGAATAAAGCGCAAGGACTCCAACCAATTCTTCGCCGCGCATCATTGGAGTTATCGCCAGCGTTTTGAATTCTTCATCAGGAATTTCCAGCGAGACCAAATCCAGCGAAGGGTTCGCGTTGCTAAAAACTCTGCGATGCGCCAGCACCCATCCGGTGATGCCATCGTGGGCGTAGGCTTTGCGTCCTGCGAAGGCTTCAGCAAATTTCCCAACGGCGTGATTTGCCCGTAAACATTGGCGTTCGTCGTCGTACAAATAAATCACGCACGTATCGAAGGGGATCACATCTTTCAATTTCTTCACAAAAATCGAAGCCGTGTCTTCAAGATTTAATGACGTGCTGAAGGTGCGCGAAATTTCGTACAACGAAGACATTTCATTGTGTGCGGAAGCGATTTGATCGAAGTGCTCATTCTGATAAATCGCATCATAATCTTCCGTGATATCCAACGACACCTGAGTCGAAGTTTCCAGTGATAATCCGGCAGCCAAAATTGCGGCTTCAAATTCGGGCAAATTTTCTAAAAACGTTTCAACTAACGCCGGATCAAAATGTTTACCGCTTTGGTTTTTCAAGAGCTGGCAGGCTTCATCGCGGTCTAATGCCGGGCGATAAGCACGGGCTTCGCGCATCGCATCAAAACAATCTACGATGCTTAAAATTCTGGCAGTGAGCGGAATAAATTCTTCCTTCAATCCTTCAGGATAGCCCTTCCCGTCCCAGCGTTCGTGATGATATTTAACAATCGGGACAACCGGATATGGAAAGCCGACACGTTCTAAAATTCGCGCCCCGACCGTCGTATGAATTTTCATTTTCTCGAACTCTGCCGGAGTCAATTTTCCAGGCTTATTCAGAATATGATCCGGCACGGCTAATTTGCCGATGTCGTGCATCAAAGCCCCAGCGTGTAAGGCTTCAATTTCATCTTGCGGCAAGCCAAGAATGCGCCCCATTCCGGCAGTGTAAATTTGTACACGGCGCACATGTTCATGTGTGACCTGATCTTTCGCATCAATCGCCGTCGCCAACGCTTCAACCGTAGCGAAATGCAACCGCGAAATTTCTGCGAGACTGTGCGCAGTAACTTCGACTTTGGCAAAATAACTTTTGCACGCCGCAAAGCTCGCGCCTAACACTGGAAAAATCAGCAACAAATAATAAGGACTGTAAGAACGTACCAGCACACAAACTACGGTGGTGATAAAGCCGACTGCGAAGATGTAAAGTGCCAGCCAGAGTTGATGACTGACCCAGAATTGCAGCGGATTTTCCTCTTTTTTCCACGCTTGAAAAGTTGCAGTCAAGCCGGAACTGACAGCAAAATAAACTCCGATCAGCGCGACCGAAGCAATCATCAACCAATCAAGCTGTCCGGTGTAATTCGATAAATCACGCCACATCGCATGGCTCTGCGTGTTGATAATCCAGTACATCAATGACGACGCCAGAGAAGTCGCAGTCGCCAAAGTCCCGGCTCCATAAACAATTTCTTCAGGTCGCCGATTTGTGTTGGAAGTGGCGACATAGCCATTGAAAGCGGCGGCGATGGTGGCTGCCGGAGTGCCCAGAAAAAATGCGGCGAGGAAAATTAAAGCGTCAGTGGGAGAAACGGTTCCCGCTCCACCCGGCATCGCAATCGTCATGCGTCCGGCAAAGACGATCACCATTAAGAGGCTGATGAATTGCCAGATTTGTGTGTGAGAAAATGTGTGTAGTTGGGTGAGGCTGAACAGCGTCGTCATTGCACCAGTGATTGTGACCATCCACCAAATCGTTTTGTTGCGCTGTCCATAATTAGTCAGATCAAACAATTTCATAAGCAGTTCACAGTAAAAAGTTCGCGGTTCGCAGTTAGAAAGTTCGCAGTTGACAGTTCGCGGTTCGCAGTTAGGCAGTTCGCAATAAGCGGCGAACTGTGAACTACAGGCTGCGAACTTTTCTCATTGCCAAGATAAGCAAAGTCTGTTGGCTGTTTCTTACAAAGCCGTTACAAAACAGTTCGCGGAAATCAGTTCGCAGTGAAGAAAGTTCGCAGTCTTTAGTTCGCAGTTCGCAGTCTGAGCAGTTCGCGGTAAACTGCGAACTGTGAGCTTTTCCCCGCTGCGAACTTTCGTCACTGCGAACTGCGAACTAAAGACTGCGAACTTCCCCCTCGCTGCGAACTTTCTTCACTATGGACTGCGAACCACGAACTAAAGACTGCGAACTTCCCCCTCGCTGCGAACTGCGAACTTCTTCTCTGCGAACTCCCCTCATCATCGCGCATCGTGGAGCTTCCGCTGTTGAACCTGAAAATACGTTGCGAGCGTTTGCGCGTGCCATGCAAATGGGCGCGGAGATGATTGAGCTGGATTTACACGCAACCCGTGACGGTCACGTCGTCGTCATTCACGACAATGACCTCCGACATACCACGAATTTACGTGGCAAAGTCAGTGAGATGACTTTGGAGGAAGTCAGGCGAGCAGATGCCGGCAAAGGCGAACGCATCCCGACGTTGCAGGAAACACTGGAACTCACACGCGGGAAAATAAACTTGTATCTGGAAATCAAAGATCGAAAAGCGGCGGCTGAAACGGTGCGCATGGTGCGCGACTACGGCGTCAAAAATGACGTTTTGCTCGCTTCGTTTGATTTGCCATTGATGAAAAAGTTAGGCGAAGAAATTAAGGATATTGAGATTGGATTGATCCTCGGCAATGCGACGCTCAACCCATTGGTACGCTGGCGTGAAGCCTTCCCTGAAATCGCCTTGAAAAATTACAACTATCAAACGCTGTGCATGCAGGTGAAATTATGCTCAGCGCGTCTCGCTCGCAACATCAAACAACAAGGTAAAAAATTGTATGTCTGGACGGCGAATGCTGAACAGGAATATCAAACCATGATCGAACGCGGTGTCGATGGGATTTGTACGGATACACCGGATCGGTTGATTGCTTATTTTGAAAAAGGGGGAAACTTTTAGCCGCGAATTAACGCGAATTTTGCGCGAATAAACCAGACAAGATGAACAGGATTTTTTCAGGATGAACCAGAAACAAATTCGTCGCATCGAATCTCCTGAAAATCCTGTCGGAAATCTTGTCAATCCTGTCTAAAAAAATTCGTGAAAATTCGCGTTAATTCGCGGCTGAATCCGCTTCCCGCTCCCCGATCAACTGAAAAGCCAGCGCTGTCAAAAAGACAAAAATCACTGGCGTCAACATCCACCAATAATTTTTCAATACGCCAATATCTTTCGCAGATTCTAATAAAGTTCCCCAGCTTGCGCCGGGTTCCTGCACGCCGACGCCTAAAAATGACAACGTAATTTCCGCTAAAATAAACACCGGAGCCGTCAACGCGAACTGCGTCAACAAGGGCGTAGCGACGTTCGGCAAAATATGTTTGGCAATTACGCGCCAATTATTTGCGCCCAATGAAATCGCTGAAGTCACGTAATCTTGCACCCGCTCTGTTAATACTAAGTTGCGTGTCAGCCGTGAGACTTCAGCCCAGCCGACGGCGGCAAAAATCGTCACCATCATGACCGCTACCTGACGTGGAGTAATGCTCAGCGGAAATGCTGCCCGAAAGGCCAAAATCAAAATCAGGGTCGGCAACGACATCACAATTTCTGCGGCTCGCATCAGGATAGAATCAACGACACCACCGAAATATCCTGAGATGGCTCCGAGGCTGACGCCGATCACATACGCCAACAACAATCCAAATGGCCCGATAATTAATGAAAGCTGTCCGGCATATAACAAACGCGCTAACACATCACGCCCTAATCCATCAGTACCGAGCAAGTGAATTTGCGGCACCGGATCAGCCGTAGCGAGCGGGTTTTCTGCCACTCCAACCAAATGCCAATTCGCAGGAATCATTCCGAACACTTCATAGCCGTCACCTCTCACCAAAAACTGTAATGGAAAAATTTGCGCACGATCTTCTTCATAACCAAAATTCAGCTTATCAAGCATCCGAGGCCGATAAATAAAGGGTCGGGTGTGAAATGAATGATTCGTATCAAAAAAATGAACGCCCGTCGGAGGCAGGTACGGCGTATCTTTTGCTTGAGAACGATGATTGTAAGGCGCGAGAAATCCGCCAAAGAGCGAGAGCAGATACAATGAGGCGAGGATCGCAAAGCCGATTTTTTTCGGGGCAGGAAAACCGAGCAAGAGAGTTTTTTTATTGAAGGTTCTCATTCAATACTTCAACCAGCTTTTTTGATTTGGAAATAAATAAATTGCCACGCAACTTTAGTGCGTGGAACAAAAGAGTTCGGAGCGAAGAAAGTTTTTGCGGATGAGTGCGACCGCTACAGTACGGCGAGCCGTAGTGAGCTGGTTCCTTACCCACAGCCGACCAGCTCGCTATCGCTCGTCGTACTGTAGCGTCCACTTGAAAACCGCTATAAATTCAGCCAGTGAGGGCTTCTGACCCAGCGGGTCGCCTGAAGGTAGGCAGGTCGTTCACGGCCTGTCACCGAACGACGAAACCATCGCGTCCCAGCGGGACGATTGCAATACCATGTCCAGTCAATCGTCCCGCTGGGACGTGGAAATTGGGGGACGCACATGCAGGCCGTGAACGACCTGCCTAAACTCAGGCGACCCGCTGGGTCGGAGGCGAAAACACGGTGATTACTGGATTTAGAGCAGTTTTCAGGTTCATGTAGAAGGCAAACCCCATCGCTACAGCTCCGGGGGAGTGTACGGAAGAGCCGGTG